>NZ_JAPKIC010000007.1:0-237820 GCF_036759945.1 Kluyvera sp. CHPC 1.251
CCGCCGATCTGCTGGCGGATCCGCTGGTGAACGGCACCATCACAATCCGGGACGAAGCGGGTAACGAAGCCACCGACACCGACAGCGAGCCGGTGACCCTGAGCACCACCGAACTGACCGTGACCCTGAATATCGACACCATCAGCGACGGCTATATCAACGCCGACGAGGCCAAAACTGAGACCACCACCGTCAGCGGCACCGTCAGCGGGGACGCGAAGGCCGGGGATATTGTCCATCTGGAGGTGAACGACAAGGCGTACACCGCAACCGTCACCGAAGATGCGGACGGCAAGCTGGTCTGGCAGACGGAAGTGAGCACCGCCGATCTGCTGGCGGATCCGCTGGTGAACGGCACCATCACAATCCGGGACGAGGCGGGTAACGAAGCCACCGACACCGATGTTGAACCCGTGGTGATTGATACGGACATTGACGTTACCGTCACTATCGATCCTGTTACGGGTGACGATTTCCTGAGCTTCTCGGAAACTAACCAACTGCCAGGGCAGAGTGAGCCAGTTATTAAAGTGACCGGTACTGTTACAGGTGATGCGCAGGTCGGTGATGTTGTTGATGTGACGGTAGGGAACGTCACGCATCAGGTACAGGTCAAGGATAACGGCAATGGTAAATTGGTCTGGGAGAGCGAGTTTACGGCAGAGAATCTGATGAAAAACCCGGATGTCACGGCATCAATTAGCATTCGGGATCCTGCCGGTAACGAAGCCAGTCATTCTGCAGAACGCACGGTCGCGGTTGAAACCGGTAGCCTCATTACCGGGGATGAAAAAGACAACGTGATTCAGGGGAGTGAGAATAGCGACATTATCATTGCAGATACCCAAGGCTTCCAGCAGCTACCGGGGCAGGATTACAATATCGCCTTTATTGTGGACAGCTCCGGTAGTGTGGGTGCCACTGACATCAAAAACGTGATCGCTTCACTGACTGAGGTCTTTAATGCGCTCTATAACAACACCCAGCTAACGGGATCAGGGGACGTCAAAATCCTGTTGGTTGATTTCGATACGCAGGTCAACTTTGCCGTATCGGTAAATCTCAAAGACCAGGGGGCATTAAAAACACTGACCGATGCATTAGCCAAAATGACCAGTGGGGGCGGGACTAACTATGAAGACGCCTTTAAAGCGACGGCGAACTGGTTTAATGACGTCTCTTCTGAAGGGAGTGAAAACCTAACCTACTTTATTACGGATGGTAAGCCTACCTATTATCAGGATGATAAGACCAGCGTTGACGTTGATGGACGAACCGGAAAGAACCAGGTGGTCACACTTGATGTGACGAAAATTGATTATCAACCAGGGAAAGTTATCTCCATGGATATCAATGGAACGAGCCGGGTGGTGATTGATGCGAATGGTAACGTCTATAGCTGGAATGGGAATTCGAGGACAAATATTGGTTCCATGCGTGCCGATGGTAAAGGAGGGTATGAAATATCAACCCGCGCTGGGGACGGCAGTTCTACCACGACGCAAACCAGCAGTAACTCGAAAGATGCCTTCGCGCTGTTAATCATGGCATGCGCTAACGTTGAAGCTATTGGTATCAAAAATGGCATTAGCGCTAGCGATCTTATTGACTACGACTCTGACAAAGTGGTGACTGCCGGGATATCGGCGCAGGATCTCGCGAAGGTTATTCTGGGAGGGGATTATGTCCAGATGGCTGGCGCGCAGGATACGGTCCATGGCAATGCGGGGAACGATATCCTGTTCGGCGATATGGTGGTATTTGGTGACAAGACAGGTTTTGCAGCCATTAAAGAGTATGTTGCAGGGCAGCTGAATGTTGATGTGAGCCAACTGGATGTGTCGCATATTGCGCAATACATCACCGAACATCCTGCTGAATTTGATCAGTCTCAGGTCGATGGCGGCAGAGACGTTCTGTTCGGTGGCGTGGGTAACGATATCCTCTACGGCGGCGGTGGTGACGATATCCTTGTCGGAGGAAGCGGCGATGATGTCCTCTTTGGCGGCAAAGGTAATGACATCCTGATTGGCGATGGTTTTGATTCTATGAGCGAAATGGCTAGCCATATGAATATGACCGTGGATCAACTGACGTTTGATAAGGTTGTCGACTATGTCACTCAGAATAGCGAAGAACTTGGCGCAATGGGGTCAGGCAATGACGTTCTCTACGGTGGAGAGGGTAACGATATCCTGGTTGGCGGTGGCGGAAACGACATGCTGTACGGCGGCGAGGGTGATGACATCCTCTACGGCGGAACAGGCAACGATACCCTGATTGGCGGTAAAGGCGATGACACGCTGTACGGCGGAAGTGGCAGTGATACGTTCACCTGGCTTAAAGGCGATGACGGGCACGATGTTATTAAAGACTTCAGAGCCGACGAAGGCGATCGCATTGATTTAAGCGATCTGCTGGGTGATGTTGCCGAGACCGATCTCGCTTCTTATATCAGAATCACGAATGACAATAACGGTAATGCGGTTATCGAAATCAATACCAATGGGCAGATAAACTCTGGGGCCACAATGAGCATCACGGTTGAGAACTGCTCTGCCGGGGATTTCGATATTAATAGCCTGATGGCGAAACCGGATACGCCAGTCATTTAATGGTTCACGGTGTATGACTATCAGTACTCAGATGACCGCTTCGGCGGTCATCTTATTGCGATAATAAAACGTTTCGTCACTATGCTAACGCAGTACTTAACGGTTTTTTATTATTTCTAATAATAATTACGTAGGATTAATGATATTTTCCGTGTGCAACAACTGGTTGTCTTTTGACCAGTAATAGCGATTCACCTCATTGACATCCACCACCCATTTAAACACACCGGCCCTGGCAAGCTCCCGACAATACTGATCAAAGGCGGTAACGTGGGTGAAATGGCGCTTGGCGGCAATTCGCGTCAGGCAACTGCTGGCCTCTGAGTGAATTTTAATGAGCCCGCGGTCACTTTTCATTGAAACGTAAGAATCAGAAGAGGTCACAACCTTTACGTTCCCCGTGGCAACGAAGTAGATGTAATATGAGATATTATTTTGTTTTAATTCTGTTAAGAATTGCAGGAAGTCTGATTCATTTCGGACCTGCTCAAAAAATCCTCTGAGCATTTCATTAAATTCCATTTACGCTCCTGATGTATGCCATATGTTGTATTGATGTTTATTATTATTTGATTGAATTGTGGTGATGAATAGTTAACTTGTAAATAAATTAAAATTCTAATAGTTTACGGCTGACATTTTAAGGTCTGCAAGGGAATGGTAATAGTATTCTAATTGTTACTAAGTATTGCTATTGCCGATGGCGAATTTGATAGCGCGATCGCACATATCACCCTACACTGGGCAAGAAATCATAAGGAGAGAACAATGTTAGAAGGGTACTTCGATCTCGACGGCGCCACCGGCGTCGATGCCGCTGAAAACCACAAGCGCTTACTGGCCGTTCAGGCCGCTCTGGAGATCTCCAAAGCCTCCGTTTCTGCGTCCACCGCAAACTCGGGGATCCGCTCCCAGATGGATCTGCGCAACGTGTCGCAGGAAGTTGCCGCACTCGCCGATGCTATCCAGGATGCGCTGGAAATCGCAGAGTAACGTTCCGATACCGCCTTCGGGCGGTTGAGGACTCCCCCCTGACAGCAAATATGCTATTGCTGGATAAAAAACATCCTCGTTGTTTTTATTTTTGTTGGCGAAGGGTCAACCTTATTCAATTAATATTATGGTTGATAAAGATTTATAAAAATAAATTTTGATTAAACGCAATATGCTCATACATGACAGAGGACTATAACAGTCGAAGTAGTCATGGAGGACTCTATATGAGCCAGTGCTGTCATCGAATACCCCCTCGGGTTAGTTTTTTCTTAATCATTGCATGCCTGATACTTGTTGGCATGTTTGTGCTGGCTAACCATCTGACAACCTATCGGATTGTGATCCCTGATATTTACTATCTGGTATTTACGGGACTGCTTTTACTGCTGGATGCGATTATCTTCTTCTTTATGTTTTTCCAGTTTATCTGTAATAGAAAACTACTATATGTAGCTATTCTTGGATTAGGTTTTTTAGGTTCTGATATTTATTGCGTAGAGGCCGTAACGCTAATCCAGAAACTTATCTCCGTGTGCATTCCACTTAATGCGATTACCAACGATCTGGCTATATTTTATCTTTTTCGCCAGGTCACGTTTATCGTCGCCATCCTTTTTGCGCTTTACTACGCCTATTTGCTGAAGAAGAACATTAGCCCGAATGGTAAAGACGAAGCCCTGGTCATCGTTCTGGCATTCGCGGTTTTCTTTCTGGCGATATTTGCCCACAACCTGTCCAGCTACAATCCGCAGATCTCGCTGAATCTGATTAATAAAGCGAACGGTCACGTCCGTAATGCCTGGAGCAGTTACTACAGCGCGTTGATTGTGGCGGGCTGGTTTATGACGCTGCTGCTGGCTATTATCATCACTCAACTCAGGAACCTGCTGTGGGTGAGCATTGCGGCATTCTGCATCTCGAGCCTCTTCAGCAATCTGATTTTACTGAACCTGAACGAGTACAATTTCTCCGTCTGGTATCTGAGTCGCGGTATTGAGGTGGTCTGCACCTTCTTTGTGATCATCGTGCTGCTCTATGACATCTTCCTGATGCACAAAAATTCCACCATGCTCTCGATACACGATCCACTGACCGGTATCTACAACCGTGCTTATTTCTATAAAGAGCTACAGCAGCTGATCGCATCGGGTGAGAGCATCAGTCTGATGATTCTGGATATCGATCACTTTAAACGTATCAATGACCGTTATGGCCACCCGGCAGGGGATGAGGTGATACGCAGCGTTGTGGCGCTGGCAAAAAACGCCACCCGTGAATGCGATATTCTGGCGCGCATTGGCGGCGAAGAGTTTGCCGTGTTGATGCATAACGCCTCTGCGCAGGTGGCGCTGACGGTAGCAGAGCGCATTCGTGGGCGTATCGAATCGGAGACGGCAAAAGCGGGAGCGAATCTGACCCCGGAGCCGATGACGGTGAGCATCGGCGTCTTTACCTCATTAGACAGGCGTTTCACCGCCGATGAGTGCATTTCTTTTGCTGACAAGGCGTTATACGCCGCGAAGGAGAGTGGGCGAAACAAAGTTGTTGTCAGCAAGTAACGTCAGGTTACACGATTGAGTACTTTCCCTTCTGCGCGCAGGTGGTACACTGAAAATGTGATTTTCATCATGACCTGCGTAAAAACGAAAAAGAGATACTGCTATGCAACATATCATTGAAGGGTTCCTCAACTTTCAGAAAGAAGTTTTTCCTCAACGTAAGGAACTCTTCCGTAGCCTGGCTTCCAGCCAGAATCCTAAAGCGCTGTTCATCTCCTGTTCCGACAGCCGTCTGGTGCCAGAGTTAGTCACCCAGCAGGAGCCGGGGCAGCTGTTCGTCATCCGTAACGCCGGTAATATCGTACCGTCCTTCGGCCCGGAGCCAGGCGGGGTGTCCGCGACGATTGAGTATGCGGTTGTCGCGCTGGGCGTGACCGATATTGTTATCTGCGGCCACTCTAACTGCGGCGCAATGAAAGCCATTGCTACCTGCCAGTGTCTGGAGCCGATGCCTGCGGTTTCCCATTGGCTGCGCTATTCCGACGCGGCGAAAGCGGTTGTCGAGAAGAAAACCTACGCGACTGAAACCGATAAGGTGAACGCGATGGTGGAAGAGAACGTGATTGCTCAGTTGAACAACATTAAGACGCATCCATCAGTGGCCGTTGGCCTGCGCGACAACGCGATTCGCCTGCACGGCTGGGTATATGACATCGAAAGCGGTGCCATTCGTGCACTGGATAAAAACAGCAAAACGTTCGTCTCCCTGGCCGATAACCCGGAAGTCTTCTTCGAGTAATCGCCACCGGGCGCTGCCTGCGGGCAGCGTTAACGGTTTTTCACCAGTCTCAGCTTGCCGCGTTTTGCAGAGCGCCGGGGCGACGCATTCGTAATCACATAAAGAAAAGGTTGCCAGGCCATTGCCTTGTCCTCCGCTGCCGTTGTTTTAAACATGGCAAACAGGAGAAGAAGGGCGCTCCGGCGAAAGACTGAATCTGGCCGTCTGCGCTCATGCTTTAGCATGATGACAGCACTCAAAACGGGAGCCGCGAGCGCCCGTTTTTTATTGCCAGTTCTTTACTCATCGCAAACAAAAGCATTCAATTTATGCTTCATTGATGTTACAAATACAGCGAAATATCATGCGATCGGCGTCGGGAGGATGCGATGATTCTGGAAAAACTGCGAACACCAAACGGCAAGAAATTCCTGCTGTGTGCGGTAGTAGTATTTGCCATTGCTTTAGTGGTGGTAGGGCGAGCAACTTTTGGTGGTGTGGTCAGAGAATATAATCTGCCATACGCCGAGTGGACAACCGGCATGTTTGTCCTGCAAGGGGCGATGGTGATGGTTTACAGCTCAATATTTACCGTCCTGTGCTCTATCCCGCTGGGATTTTACTTCTTAGGCTCCGAAGAACAGCAGTAATCACCTCGGGTGAGCCCCTGCGCTCACCCGCCCGAATGGGTATTGCCATTCCGCTTAACTCCTGACAGGATCAAATTCTCGCTTGCGAAAGTTCTCAGCCATAATGATCTGATACGTATCGAAGACGTACCGGACGCAGCGGCTGAGTGCGCGGGTGGCGTTTCAGGGAATTAACCCATCCGTACGGGGTATCAGTGAGAATTATTCAGGATAGTTTGCGTAAAAAGCAGTCTCTGTTTGCCTCGGTGGCGGTAACTTCTCTGCTCATCTGCCTTGCCGTTTTCTTCTTGTACCAGCGTACGATGTCGCAGGTGAGCGAGGGGGTTAACGCGATGCAAAGTCAGATGGTGACGATGTTTAACGATAACGAACTGATGGCGGAAGCCGCGGGCGTACGTTACCAGCAGATAAGCCGCCACTATCTGTGCGGCGATGCTGATGTTTTCGAGCCCCGTGGCGGCGCCTGGGGAATTAACGCCGATCCAAAAAATATCGATAAACAGCATGGTGCGCTGATTTCCCGTAGCCCCGAGCGCAGCGCCCGCTGTATCTATGTGGCTGCCGAATATATCCGGGATAAAATCCGGGCGCTCAACCCTGAGCAGCACGATATTCATCGCTATATTATTGCCAGCGACGGCCGCTGGTTTTATTGGTTTACGCCCACGGATTCTGTGCCGTTTAGCTTTGAAACCTCGCAGATGGCTAACGACCCGCGCCAGTTCTTCCATGAACCGGAAATGTTCTATGACCGCGTGCTGCAAAAAAGCATGCGTAAAAAATCCCTTAGCTCAACCACCTTTTACGCCGACAAAATTACCGGCGATAAGGCTTACAGCGTGGTGAGCTATATCTACGATCTCTCTGAAGGTGAACCAAGCAACCATATCATTGGCTATCTGGCCTATGACCTTTCGCGAGTCGAGTTGCAGCGGATACTGAACCAGGCGTTTAACCAGCAGGTGCCATCGGGGCTGATTCTGGGCTATCAAAGTCGTGAAACCGGAGAGGTGCTGTGCATTGTCGGCAACTGTCAATGGCTGGATAGCTACCGTATTCATACGGTCTCATCGCGCTATGAAATTAAATATGCGCTCCCGGTGTGGCTATTTATCACGCACAACCCCTATGCGTTGGCGATTCTGGCAATGGCGCCGGTGCTGCTGCTTTTACTGTTCCTGTTGATCCGCTATCACCTTAACCACGCTGACCTGCGGTTTTACCGCGATCCGCTAACCGGCTGCTTTACGCGCAATATTTTTGCCCTTATTCAGGAGCGCGGGCTGCCTTTTATGACGGTTATTCTTTTTGACTGTAACAAGTTTAAGGCGATCAACGATAATTATGGCCACCAGGCCGGAGACCGGGCGCTGCAGGCCATCTCGCAGTGTATGTTGAACGATGTTCGAGCGAACGGAGATTGGGTCATTCGCAGCGGCGGCGATGAGTTCGTGGTATTGCTGAGCCGGACAGATATCGCCCATGCGCATATGGTTGCCGAGCGAATTGCGGCAAAGATTGCAGTATTTCCGTTCAGCCCACAGGGACAGTCGGTGCCGCTATCTGTGTCCTGGGGCGTAGCGCCGTGCGTCACGACGCTGGATGCCGCGATCCAACAGGCTGACGAAGAGATGTATCAGATGAAAAAACGTCGTGACGAAAGACGATAAGCCGGGCAGGGGGCGCGGCTTATCTCCGGTTTACCACCAGCCGAGCTGAACGCCCACGACGGTAATGACGGCGACGATCAGCATAATAATCGTGGTCTTTCTCATTGTGCTCCTCCCGGCAGTGCGTAACCGCCTATAAAAAACCAGGCCAGAAAGATCACGGCGATAATAAAGATAACGATGGGAAAGGCGATACCCAATCTCATTGTGACATCCTGAATGTTGTCCAAAACAGCGCGTATGATACTGTAATTATTCGACCCGTTGGGCGCTAATTTCCGGGCGATGACGGAATTTTTTATCCTGATACATTTCGCTGTCGGCGGCACGAAGCGCGCTGTCAGGGTCCATCAGGTGAGGATCGACCACAACGGCGCCAATGCTGGCACCGGGATAGTGAATTAGCGTATCGCCGAGCAGGTAATCGCCAACCAGGAGTTGACGCAGCGTTTCGGCAAACTGCTCAAGCTGCACCGTCGCGCGGGCAAGGGTAGCGACCATAAACTCATCGCCACCCAGTCTGCCAAGCTGGTCATCAGGCGAGATGCCGAGCTTTAGCCGTTGGCCCACCTGCTGTAAAAACGCATCGCCAGCCTGGTGGCCATAGCAGTCGTTGATCATCTTAAATTTATCGAGGTCGATAAACGCCAGCAGCACCGAATGATTCAGATGCCGGGCGAGGGAGAACAAGGTCTCCAGATTTTCAAACACCGCACGGCGGTTCGGTAGGCCGGTCAGCGCGTCGGTGTAGGAGTGATAAATCAGCGCGGCGTTAGCTTCCTGAAGCTGCGAAACCAGCGACTCTTTTTCGATATAGCGGGCAATGATGCTGGCAAACAGCTGTAGCACATGCTCGCTGTTAAAGCTGAGCGGCTTTTGTTGGGTACTGGTAGCGCACAGCGTGCCGAACAGGGAGCCGTCGGTCAGATGAATAGGCGTGCTGAGGAAGGTGGTGATCCCCAGCGCTTTTGCCGCATCGCAGTCGGCCCACTGCTCCGGCACGTGGTCGCTGTAAAAACAGCCGTCGTCCATCGCACGTTTGCACAGGGTATCACCCCAGGGAACGGAGAGGTTTTCCGGGATGTTCATCTCGCCGCTGTTGCGCGAGTATACGATGTGCTGCAGGTCGGCCTGAGTATCAATTTTCGTCAGATAGGTGGATTCCATATTGGTCACCAGTTCAAGCATCTCAAGCAGTTGGCGAACAAGACTCTCAAGCGATTGTTCAGAGGCAAGCGTTTGTGATACCCGGGCAAGAATAATATCTGACATGAAAACAAGGGTCCCTACGATAGCGTGAGTGGTGTTTTTTCGCCCTAAATGAAATCCGGACTCACTAAATTTTATACATTATGTATCCAGAACGTAAGCACTGTGTGGCTAAAAGGTGTGTAACGGAAGGTTATCTGTTTCTTATTACAGATAAAAAAAGCCCCATCGGGGGAGATGGGGCAAAATAACTCATTGATTATGGAATGTTCTGTTCTCTGGTCAGTTGAGAACGAGACGTACTTTACGTCGCAAAAGTGTAGCTAATTTGAAGAAATTATGGAGTTTAAAGCTAAATTCCAGCGTGAAACCAAGGAGAAATGATGTCCAGTCGCTACGTTTTACTACTGCCTCTGCTGCTTGTTGGGTGTGCAAAATCGGCCGAACCGGACGCACCACCACCGCCGCAAATCGGTATGGCTAATCCTGCTGCGGTGTACTGCCAGCAGAAGGGAGGCGAAAGTATTCGTCAGGTCAATGCTCAGGGCGAGTTCAGCCTTTGTAAGCTGCCGAGTGGCGAAACGATTGAGGAGTGGGCGCTGTGGCGGCGCGATCATCCGCAGAAAAAATGACAGTACATTCCTTATCCAGTACACTGCGCCTCCAGGATAATTCTGATTAACGAGAGACGTATGTTTTCGCTGAAGCCGGGCACCATCGCCATTATTATCGGTGCCCGTACCGCCGCTGGCCGGGCTAATATCGGCAAGAGTGTTGAACTGTTTGCGCTGATTAAGCCAGGAGAACGCTGTCTGAACCCGGTAAACGGGGTGATGACTGAACTGGCCGCCGACTCGCCGCGTGCGCTGTGGCTGGTGACCGGTGAAGTGAGCGCAGGTGAAGGGCAACAGGGCTTTGCTTTTGTGCGTTCAGAATATTTGCTGCCGTTAACGCCGGATGCGCTGATGGCGAAGGAGCAGGCTGCACTGGTAGGATAACGCGATGTCCGCAGACATCGCGTTCAGGCGTTAGCGATTTTTCAGCCAGTCGGCCAGCACGCGAGCGTGGTTTTGTGCGGTGTTCGCGGCGGCGTAAATTAGCGTAAGCCCCTGCTTTTGTGCGATGTCGGCCAGACGCTGGCCTACATCCTGATGATGCGAAAGCTCTTCGCGGTAGTGCTGGCAGAAGGTGGCAAAGTCGATGACCTCACCGTGATAAGCCTTGCGCAGCTCGGCTGAAGGGGCAAGGTCTTTGCACCATTCATCGTAGATAAGGTTTTCCTTTTTGATACCGCGCGGCCACAACCGGTCTACCAGGACACGGTAACCATCGTCAGGTGCTGCGTCGTCATATACGCGTTTACACTGGATCATATCCTTCCTCCCTTGTTCCATTCGACCATACCACAAAGATTGGTTGGGTTCGCCCTTCGGGTATTGCTAAAGTGCGACGACATCGCTAGTCTGAGGCTCCTTATGCCGTTCGAAACCTCTGCACATAAGGATCTCTCATGGAAAACTCTGCAGTGACCCCCGTTCTTCGCATTGCCCTCGTGGGCGACTACAACGCTGATGTGATTGCTCATCAGGCGATCCCACTGGCGCTTGACGATGCCGCCGCGGTGCTGGAAGTGCCCGTTGAATACCGCTGGGTTGCCACGCGTGATGTGCACAGCGCCGATAACCTCGCTGATTTTGACGGCATCTGGCTGGTGCCTGCTAGCCCGTATCAGAATACCGAAGGGGCATTACTCGCCGTACGCTACGCCCGCGAAAACAGCCTGCCATTCCTCGGCACCTGCGGCGGGTTCCAGCACGCTATTCTGGAGTACGCGCGCAACGTGATGGGTTGGGAAGATGCGGCTCATGCGGAAACGGATACTGAAGGCCGGATGGTGATTGCGCCGCTGACCTGCTCACTGGTGGAAAAGAGCGACACCATTGAACTGCGTGCCAACACGCTGATTGCGCGCGCTTATGGCCGGGACAGCATCGAAGAGGGCTATCACTGCAGCTACGGTATCTCTGCCGACTTCGCCGAGGCGCTGACATCGCTGCCGCTGCGGGTAACCGGCTGGGACGATAACGGGGATATTCGTGCGGTGGAACTGGTGACGCATCCGTTCTTCGTGGCAACGCTGTTCCAGCACGAGCGCAACGCTCTGGCAGGTCGTCCGGCACCGCTGGTGCAGGCATTCCTGCACGCCGCCGCCCAGTAAAAAGGTAGCCCGGCCGAGCGCAGCGACGCCGGGGAAATCCCGGCGTACCGCCTTGTCCGGGCTACGTTTTATTCAACGTTTATCTCTCGGTCTCGCCCGGCAAGCCCGCCGAACACCGCCATCACCAGCGCAATAATCGCCACCGCCATTAATGAAAGGTGCCATGCGCCAGTCGCATCGTGAATTTTCCCCATCAGCGGAGGCCCACAGGCCGCCAGCAGATACCCCACCGCCTGTGCCATCCCCGAAAGCGCTGCGGCCTGGTGCGCCGAGCTGGCGCGCAGCCCGATAAAGGTCAGACCCAGAATCATTGTGGCGCCAGAACCAAAGCCAAAGATAATCGTCCAGAGTACCGCCTGTGAGGGAAAGAGCCAGTAGCCCAGCGCGCTGACGGCGCACATCAGCGCCACGGTGATGGCGATCCCACGTTGATCTTTCATCCGATGCAGGATCAGCGGCACTACAAAACCGGGGGCGGCGGTGGCAAGCTGCAGGAGGCCGTGCAGAGAACCGGCATGCGCTTCGCTGTAGCCCTGGCTAATCAGAATCGCCGGTAGCCAGCCGATAATCACGTAGTAGACCAGCGAGTTCAGACCCAGGAACAGCGTCACCTGCCAGGCCAGCGCCGAGCGCCAGATGCCGCGGTTATGCATGGCACCGTTGCCGGAGATAGCCGTAGTTTTTGCTGCTCTCCACTGTGGCAGCCAGAACAGTAGCGCCAGCACCGGGAAGACCATCAGCATCAGCAACGCGCCGCGCCAGCCAAAACCGCTGAGCGCAATCGGCACCACCAGCGCCGAGCCTAACGCCGCCGCCGCGCCCATTGTCACCGAGTAAGCACCGGTAAACTTTGCCACCTGCGAGGCAAAATCACGTTTGATTAACCCGGGCAGCAGCACGTTGCCTAGCGCAATCCCGCAGCCAATGATGGCGGTACCGGTAAACATCAGCGTCACCGACGGCAGGGAACGCACGGCGATCCCGGCGCAAATCAGCAGCATGGCGATAAACAGGCTGCGCTCCATGCCGATGCGACGGGCAACCCCGGCGGCCAGCGGAGAGACAAGGCCAAACGCCAGCAGCGGCAGGGTGGTTAACAGCCCGGTTTGTGCGGTAGTCAGACCATATTCATCGCGAATGGCGTCGAGCAAAGGCGCGGCGCCGGTAAAGGTGACGCGCAGCGTCGAGGCAATCAATAAAATACCAATAATCAGCAGCCAGCGGCGGCTGGCAGACGTCGTAACTTCAGACATAGTCATCTCGACAAAAGGGTGGGAGCACTACAATACCCGCTTTAGCCATTGTTGAAATCAAGCTAAAATGACAGATTATCGCTGAATTCGGACAAAATAATGCTGGGACTCGGATTAGGCGGCTATCACCCGGATAGCCATCAGGATGCCGCCGTGGCGTTTGGGATTCAAGTGGCGCAAGAGGAGCAGTACATTCCGCTGCATCAGCACCGTAAAGGCCAGCTGATCCTCGCGCTGCACGGCGCTATTACCTGTGAAGTGGAAAACGCCTTATGGATGGTGCCGCCGCAGTTTGCGGTGTGGGTTCCCGGCGAAGTGCCGCACAGCAATCGCGCCACGCCGCAGGCTGAACTGTGCTTTTTGTTTATTGAACCTGGCGCAGCGCAGATGCCGGCGCACTGCTGCACGCTGAAAATATCGCCGTTGGTGCGTGAGCTGATTCTGTCACTGGCGCAACGGGATGAAGCACAACGCCAGCAGCTGGAGACGCAGCGGTTGATTCAGGTGCTGTTCGATGAGCTACCACAGCAGCCGGAACAGCAGTTACAGCTGCCGGTTTCTACGCACCCCAAAATTCGGCTGATGGTTGAGACCATGGAAGCAGAGCCTGACCGGTGGCAGACGCTGGCACAATGGGCCCAGCACTTTGCCATGAGCGAGCGTAACCTCGCCCGGCTGGTGGTGAAAGAGACCGGGTTGAATTTCCGTCGCTGGCGTCATCAGTTGCAGTTGATCCTTGCGCTGCAAATGCTGGTGCGCGGCCTGAACGTCCAGCAGGTGGCGCTATCGCTGGGCTATGACTCCACCACGGCGTTTATCACCATGTTCCGTAAAGGGCTTGGGCAGACGCCGGGGCGCTATCTGGCGGCGCTGACTACGACTTCCCAATAAGCAGCGACACCAGGCCCGCAGCAATCAGCGGCCCCACCGGCACGCCGCGAAACAGCGCCACGCCTAGCACGGTGCCAACCAATAGTCCGGCCACCAGATGCGGCTGAGTACCCATCAGCGTCACGCCGCGTCCACCGAGCCACGAGACAAATACGCCGACGCCGATGGCAACCAGCGATTTCCAGTTGGCGAAAGAGTGAATCAACGTCGAGGCGGGCAGCGTGCCGCTGGCGATAGGGGCCATCACGCTGATGGTCAGAATGATAATCCCGATGCTAAGTCCTTGTTTTTCGACCCAAGGAAAGAAGGTGCTGAGCGGGGTGACGCGAAGAATAATCAGAACCAGGATTGAGACGGCGACGGTGGTGTTGTGACTAATAAAGCCCAGCGCCGCCAGACCCAGAAGGATCAGTAGGGTGGTATCGATCATAAAACGGTAATCCTTGCCAGAAAGCGAAAAAGAGAGTGCATTATCGTCGCCCGGCGTCGCGGCGCTCGGCCGGGCTACTTGTTAGTCACTCTACTGTACGCAAGAAGCGGGGCGTAGACAGGTCTTTTTCAATCTTTATCGAGGATTTCAGGCATTTGCCTGATTATTTAACCAATACCGTCATTAATGGGCTGCCTTCACGAATAAACAGCGGAATCGTCTCTAGCCCGGCAGCGACGGTGATTCGTTGCCCGCCCTGATAGCGTTCTCCGTCGAGCCCGACCCACGCGTGACCACTTGGTAACCAGACATCGCGCTGACGCTGCCCGGCATGCATCACCGGAGCAACCAGCAGATCCTCACCGAACAGATACTGATCTTCTGTCTGCCAGCTTTGCTCGTCGTCCGGGTAGTGCCAGAACAGCGGGCGCATCAGCGGGTCACCGTGGCGGTGCGCATTATCATAAAGTGCATCAATGTACGGGCGCAGGCTTTCTCGTACCCCGAGCCAGTGTTGCATAATGGCGAAATTCTCTTCGCCGTAGCTCCACAGTTCGTTTGGCGAGCCGCTGTCACACTGAGGAATACCGTGACGGTAGCTTTCCGGCGGCTGTACGCGTGGTTCACGGTAGCCGTGCATACGCAGTACCGGGCAGAACACTGCCCACTGGAACCAGCGGATTAGCAGTTCGTGGAACGCCGGGTCGTGAATGTTGCCGCCCTGGAAGCCGCCAATATCCGTCGTCCACCACGGTATGCCTGCGAGCCCCATATTCAGCCCGGCAGCCAGTTGGTTACGGAAGGCATGGAAAGAGGAGTGGACGTCGCCGGACCACGCCAGTACGCCATAGCGCTGGCTACCGGCCCAGCTGCAGCGCACCAGGTTGACGATATCGCGCTCGCCCGCCTCGTGGAGCCCGTCGTAGAATCCCTGGGCAAAATCGCGCGGATAGCGGTTGCCGACTTCCAGCACCGGGCCGGCATGGTAGCGATAGTTATCAAAATCGTAGGCGCGGTATTCAGGCTCCGCTTCATCCAGCCAGAACAATTTAATCCCGAGGTCGTAGTAGTTTTTCTTTACCGTCTCCCAGACAAACTGCCGCGCCTGCGGATGAGTCGCGTCAAAGAAAGTGGTGTTGCCCATAAAGTCGAGATTGACCTGCACGCCGCGATCGCTGGTCACCAGCCAGCCTTTGGCTTTCATATGCGGGAACAGCGGGCTGCGGGCTTCTACCGTTGGCCAGACGGAAACCATCAGCTTAATACCGAGCGATTCCAGTTCCTCAACCATTGCGCGTGGATCCGGCCAGTCAACCGGGTCAAAGCACCAGGTACCCTGGTTTGGCCAATGGAAGAAGTCGATGACCATCACCGATAGCGGCAGGCTACGGCGGCGGTATTCACGAGCCACCTCCAGTACCTCTTGCTGGTTACGGTAGCGCAGCTTGCACTGCCACAGGCCGCTGATAAAGCCCGGCGCCGGTGGGGGCGTTCCGGTGGCTCGAGCATATTGACGGGTGACCTGCGCGACGGTATCACCGGCGGTTATCCAGTAGTCCATCTCTTCGGTGACGCGCGCCGTCCACCAGGTATGGTTTTTCGCCAGCGTCGCTTCACCAATCGCTGGGTTGTTCCACAGCAGGCCGTAACCGAGGCTGGATTGTAAAAACGGCACGCTGGCCTGTGAGTTACGCTGAGCAAGCTCCAGCGAGCAGCCTTTCAGATCCAGCCACGGCTGCTGATACTGGCCCATTCCGTAAAGACGTTCGCCCTCCCGGGACTCGAAACGCACGGTCAACTGATACTTGCCGCCGGGTAGCGGCTTGAATTCGCGCCCATCAAGCTTCAGGGCGCTGACGTATTTATCCTGACTCTTTTCACTGGCACCAATGCCCACCGTTGAGCGCTGACGCCACATCTCTTCGAGCAACAGTTCGCCGTGCTGATTATAAAATGCCAGCTGACCTTTGAGGTTTAGCACCGCGCGGATGTTGCCGTGGGTGAGGGTCAGCGTTTCCGCATCCTGCTGAATAATGGGCTGGCCGTTATCCTGCGGCAGCAGGGCATGCAGCGCCTCGCTGAAGGCCGAAGCGCAGGTGGCGCGCACGCGAAGGCTGTGTTCCCCCCACGGCTCTACGCGCAGTATCTGCCGTTCAAAGCGCCACTCGATAGCGTTCGCGTACTGAAGTAATTCGCTCATGGTTGACTCATCCTTTAACAAGAGATTGGGTTTTCGCGAGATTGATTTCCTGCATGGTGTGATCGTCCAACTTGTACCAGCGCAGGGTGATGAACGCGCCTAGCGACAGCAGGCCCGGAACCACGGTAAAGAGGGCGACAATGCAGTGCATCGCCAGCGGCGTTTGCTCCGGCGCGTTGGCGACGTAGCCGCTAAAACCAAGCGTCCAGCCGACAATAGCGCCGCTGAGTGCCATACCCAGCTTGAGCACGGCGAGGAAAGTCGAGAAGATAATGCCGTCCATACGTTTGCCCTGACGCCATTCACCGTAGTCGGCGACGTCGGCCATCATCACCCACATCAGGGTGGTGGTGGATTGATAAAGGGTGGAAACGATGAACGTCAGGGGCACCAACACGAAGATGGATTTTGGTGCGAAGAACAGTCCGATGCTCAGCACCCCGGCGAGCACCGCGCAGTAGCCGAACATCTGTACTTTGTTGGCGTTGCGGGTCAGACGTTTGGCCAGCAGGCTGCCGGCGGCTTTACCGATGATGTGCGCGGCCAGCATCCACATGAAGTAAGCCGCGCTGCCAAGGTAGTAGGTGACGAAGTACATCATCGCGCCAAGGCGAATGACGCCGAAGCCAATGTTGGTGATAACCAATACGGCAACGACGCGCCACTGATCGTTACGCAGCAGATCGCGCAGTTCGGCGAGATAGTTGTTGTGAGTAGCCGGAGCCTTAATGCGCTCGCGGGTATTGGCAAAACAGATCCAGAACATCACCACGGCGACGCAGGCCATAATCGCCATCGCCGAGCGGTAACCCATCAGTTTGTCATCACCACCCAGATACTCGGCCAGCGGCATCATAAAGAAGGTCGACATCGCGCCGCCAAGGGTGGCCAGGAAAAAGCGCCAGGATTGCAGGGAGATGCGCTCATCGTTGTCTGGCGTGATGACCGCGCCCATCGAGCAGTAGGGGATATTGATGGCGGTGTACATCAGCATCATGAAGGTATAGCTGACGCTGGCGAAAATCATCTTACCGGACATATTCAGCGACTGCGGTACGGCATAGGTCAGCAGACAGCTCACCCCGAAAGGCAGCGCCAGCCAGAGCATCCAGGGGCGGAATTTGCCCCAGCGGGAGCGCGTGCGGTCGGCCATATAGCCCATCGCCGGGTCGATAATCGCATCGGCGGTACGGGCCAGTAAAAACATGGTGCCCACGAAGGCAGCGGGAAGGCCGACTACATCGGTATAGTAGAAGGTTAAGAATATTATGACGTTATCCAGACCGATATGACTGGCCATATCGCCTAATCCATAGCTGATTTTTTCTTTACGGGTAACTTTTGTGTTCATCGTATCACCTGGTGTCGTTACAGCACGATAGTGGGGAAAGACGCCATATAGTGTGGATGAAGGGGGAAGGTTAACAATTGCGATATTCCGTATTACGCTTACGTAAACTGCTTTGCGTGATACCGGTAACAAAAATGGTGAAACGTGGTTAGTTAAGGGCAAGAAGAATATAGGCCGGATAAGCGAAGCGCCACCCATTGCCGGATGGCGCTTCGCTTATCCGGCCTACAGAATGAGAAGCGCAAGGGGGCGTCAGGACTGGCGGCGGAAGGCAATCAGCTCCGGCTGGGCAATGCGCAGGTAATCTTGGGTATTGAGGATCACCGATTTTTCGAGGCTACCGGCGTTAAAGGCGATCTCTTCAAAGCGGTCAAACAGCAGCGGGTCGGCGATAAGACGCAAAGCGGGATGGAAGCTGAACGGCGGGATGGCGCCAAACACGCAGGCGGTGAGGGCATCCACTTCTGCTGGGCTTGCCAGCGACGCTTTCAGGCCGCCAATGTGCTGCGCCAGCTGTGCGAGGTCGGCCTGCTGGTCAGCAGCGAGGATCGCCAGCACGTGCTGGTTCATGCCGTTGCCTTTCACTTTGCACACCAACGCTTTTGCCCCCTGACCTAATGCGGTGCCGCGAATTTCAGACACGGCCTCACATTTACCGACCGCCTCGTGCGCCATGATGCGGTAGCGGGCCTGGTGGCGGTCGAGCAGGTTTAGCAGTCGTTGGTGAATATCGGCTGCGACGGGTTCAATCATGGTGTTCTCTCCTGTGTTCCGCCGAAGGCGTGCGGTTACGCTGTTTTTTATGCTGATAGAGGCGCTGGTCGGCGATTTTCATCGCCTGTTCAAGATTATCCCCCAGACGCATTTTATAGGCGCCCCAGGAGAAGCTGACGCGGTTTTCGGTATCGATAATCACCAGCTGCTCCTGAATTCTGTCGGTAATCACCTTCGCTTCGGCCTCTTCGTAGTCGATGAGGATAATACAAAATTCGTCGCCGCCAAGCCGAACGCCATAATCACTTTTACGGATGGTAGCGGAGATAGCCTGGGCCAGCATGATGATCGCACGGTCGCCTTCATCATGACCCCAGGTATCGTTAATCTGCTTCAGCTTGTCGCAGTCGAGGGCGATGACCACAATCCCTACGCCCTGTTCCGTCAGGCGCTGCAGGCGCATGCTCTGCACCGGCGAGAGGATTTTCCGGTTGTATAGCCCGGTGAGGGAATCGCTGATGTTCTCTTTGCTGACCGTCCGGTAGAGACGGAAATGGGTGCGGACCAGCTGCAATAATGCGGCGGTAGAGGCCAGATAAAACAGGAACAGTTTCCACGAACTTAACAGGAAGTACATCACGTCCAGCGACAGCTCTACGCGCATGTTTTCCGCCAGCGGCCGGGTGTAATTCACGTAGCTCAGCAGGTGAGAGGCGCTGCGATGGATAACAATATGGGCGTCGTTGTCGGAATCAATAATGGCGATATCCAGATAGCGCCAGAAATGAGGGCGGTCGCGGGTATAGAGAATATCGTGCAGATCCTGATGTGACAGGTCGACCATCACGATCCCCTGCAGGTTTTCATGATGATAAAGTGGTGTTAAAAACGTTAAAATATTCTTATGAGTGAAGGTATCAATATAGATACTCGACACCACCGTACGCCCAAGGAATAAGTTTTCGAGGCTGGCTGGTGATATTCCCAGTCGGTTACCGTAGAGAAAATTCCAGCTGGTTAATGTCGGGTCGTTAATAGTGACTTGTGAATTGAAATAGATATATTGATTCACGATATCAATATAATAACGAAACCGTTTTTGCTGTCCTTCTTCATCGGGCAGCATCGGTTTCCAGACTTCATTATTCTCAATAGCGGCGTCAAACGCCTCTAAGGCCGGGAGGCTCTTCACCCATGTATCACAGGGCGTTTTTCCGGCGGTGAGCGATCCTTCCAGCAGCGAGTAGCTTTCACCGTCAATGTTCAGGCCGTTCACTTCGCCACGATGCTGCACGCTGGCGCAGGCCCGTGCGGCGGCCTCAGGGGTAGGCCATTCATCCAGCTTCTGTGCGAACTGCGATATGATCAGCTGGTTTTGATACTTCTCATAGAGAAAGGCCGACTCTCCTTTATCGACGATATATCGCATATATTCGGACATATCCCGATGACTGGCGATTAATTCATAAATCAGGAAGGAGGAGGTCAAAATGACAACGCCTGATGAAATGACAAATCGCAGTATTTTATTCTGCAGTTTCATGGTGAAATTAAATGTTCTTCCGTGTCAGCCGGAATTTTAACATGGGAGTCTCGCTATCTCTAGCGATGCATTAGCGATAGAAATGTTTTGCAAAGATCAAGAAGGGGCTGTCTCCGAAGAGACAGCCGAATAACGTTATTTTTCACTGCCTTGTTTATGGAACAGTTCGCGGAATACCGGGTAGATATCCTCCTGATCGCGAATATGCTGAATGGCAAAGTTATCAAACGTCTGCTGCAGATGCTCATATTCGCGCCACAGCGTCTGATGCGCCCGCCGGGTGATTTCGATATAGCTGTAGTAACGCACCACCGGCAGGATTTTCTTCGCCAGAATCTCATGGCACAGCGGGGAGTCGTCTGCCCAGTTATCGCCATCCGATGCCTGCGCGGCGTAGATGTTCCACTGCGCCGGGTCGTAGCGGGCTTTCACCACTTCATCCATCAGCTTCAATGCGCTCGAGACGATAGTGCCGCCGGTCTCCTGCGAGTAGAAGAACTCATGCTCGTCCACCTCTTTGGCCTGAGTATGGTGGCGAATATAGACCACCTCGACGTTTTTATAGGTCCGGCTCAGGAACAGATAAAGCAGGATGTAAAAGCGTTTGGCCATATCTTTGGTGGATTGGTCCATCGAACCGGAAACGTCCATCAGGCAGAACATCACCGCCTGGCTGGAAGGCTCAGGGCGTTTTTCGTAGTTCTTGTAGCGCAGGTCGAAGGTGTCGATAAACGGCACACGGTCTATTTTAGCCCGCAGCTCGGCAATCTCTTTACGTAAACGCTCTTCCTCCAGCAACTGCACCGGTTCGCTTTTGGCGACCTCATCCAGCGTGGCTTCCAGCGCGTGCAGCTCGCGACGTTTACCTGCTGTCATTGCCGTGCGGCGGGCAAGGGAGTTTTGCAGCGAACGAACGACGCTGATATTGGCAGGCACACCGTTGGCGGTGAAGCCTGCGCGGTGCGTTTTAAACTCGGTTAACTGACGTTGCTGATTACGCTTGAGATTCGGCAGCGCCAGATCTTCAAACAGCAGGTCCAGATACTCATCTTTGGAGATCTGGAACACGAACTCATCCTGACCCTCACCGTCGGCGCTGGCCTGGCCCTGACCGCTACCGCCACCGCCGCCGCCGCCCTGTGGTCGTTCGATACGATCGTTTTGTACGAAGTGGTCGTTACCGGGATGAACCCGATGCCGCAACCCGCCGCGTCCCTGATGGAACATCGGCTCGCTAATATCATCCGTCGGAATGGAGACAGATTCACCGCTGTCGATATCGGTCACCGAACGTTTGTTGATGGCCTCGGAGATCGACTGTTTTATTTGCGCTTTATAACGGCGCAAGAAGCGCTGGCGGTTAACCGCACTCTTGTTTTTGCCGTTCAGACGCCGGTCAATGAACCAGGTCATAGCCCCTCCTGAACTGCTTTTTGCCAACTTACTGCGCCTGTAAGTGCCGGGTGGCCCGGCCTACGGGACATTGTTGTAGACCCGGTAGCGCGAACGCTACCGGGTACAGCGTGGTTATGACGATTTACGCACGCGCAGATACCATTCACATAACAGGCGAACCTGCTTACGCGTATAGCCTTTTTCCATCATCCGATCGACAAAATCGTCGTGCTTTTTCTGCTCATCGGTTGAGGTTTTCGCGTTAAACGAAATCACCGGCAGCAGCTCTTCGGTATTGGAGAACATTTTCTTCTCAATAACCGTGCGCAGCTTCTCGTAGCTTGTCCAGTTCGGGTTACGGCCGCTGTTGTTGGCGCGGGCGCGCAGCACAAAGTTGACTATCTCGTTACGGAAGTCTTTCGGGTTGCTGATCCCGGCAGGCTTCTCAATTTTCTCCAGTTCAGCGTTCAGCGATTCACGGTCGAACAGCTGTCCGGTATCCGGGTCGCGGTACTCCTGATCCTGAATCCAGAAGTCGGCGTAGGTGACATAACGGTCGAAAATGTTCTGCCCGTATTCCGAGTAGGATTCGAGGTACGCGGTCTGGATCTCTTTGCCGATAAACTCGGCGTATTTCGGGATCAGATAGCCTTTCAGGAACTCCAGGTAGCGCTCTGACTGCTCCTGTGGGAACTGCTCACGTTCGATCTGCTGCTCCAGCACGTAGAACAGATGTACCGGGTTTGCCGCCACTTCGGCGTGGTCGAAGTTGAACACGCGAGACAGGATCTTAAAGGCGAAACGGGTCGAGAGACCGTTCATCCCTTCGTCCACGCCCGCATAGTCGCGATACTCCTGGTAGGACTTCGCTTTCGGGTCGGTATCTTTCAGGCTCTCCCCGTCGTACACGCGCATTTTCGAGTAAATGCTGGAGTTTTCCGGTTCTTTCAGACGTGAAAGAATCGAGAAGCGTGACAGGGTTTCCAGCGTGCCCGGTGCGCAAGGCGCGTGGGTCAGTTCACTGTTGTTAAGCAGTTTTTCGTAAATCTTGATCTCTTCGGAAATGCGTAAGCAGTAAGGCACCTTGACGATGTACACACGGTCGAGGAACGCCTCGTTGTTTTTGTTATTACGGAAGGTGACCCACTCAGATTCGTTCGAGTGCGCCAGGATAATACCGTTAAAGGGCAGGGCAGAGATCCCTTCGGTCCCGTTGTAGTTACCTTCCTGGGTGGCCGTCAGCAATGGATGCAGCACCTTGATGGGGGCTTTAAACATCTCGACGAATTCCATAATCCCCTGGTTGGCGCGGCACAGCGCGCCGGAATAGCCGTAGGCATCCGGGTCGTTCTGCGCGTAGTGTTCCAGCTTACGGATATCAACTTTACCGACCAGCGCGGAGATATCCTGGTTGTTTTCATCGCCCGGTTCGGTTTTGGCAATCGCAATCTGTTCAAGGATCGACGGCCAGACTTTTACCACGCGGAATTTGGTGATATCGCCGCCGAATTCGTGCAGGCGCTTCGCGGCCCACGGCGACATAATGGTGCCCAAATAGCGGGTTGGCACGCCGTACTCTTTTTCCAGAATTTGCGCGTCTTCCTGCGGGTTAAACAGGCACAGAGGGTGATCGTTAACCGGGCTGCGCTCGCCGTTGGCGCTCAGCACGTAAATAGGTACGCGCTGCATCAGCGCTTTAAGACGCTCTGCCAGCGAGGATTTACCACCGCCGACCGGGCCCAATAAGTAGAGGATTTGTTTCTTTTCTTCCAGTCCCTGGGCGGCATGTTTCAAATAGGAGACGATCTGTTCAATCGCTTCTTCCATGCCGTAGAATTCTTCGAACGCCGGGTAGCGCCCGATGACTCGGTTCGAAAAGAGACGGGAAAGCCGCGGTTCCTGGGCAGTATCAACCATTACGGGCTCGCCGATAGCGGTCAATAGCCGTTCTGCTGCGTTAGCATAGGCACTGCGATCTTGCCGACAAATGGTAAGAAACTCCTGCAGTGTGAACTCTTCGTCCTTGGCAGCTTCATAGCGCTGGCGATAGTGATCGAATATATTCATGGCATGCCGTCCTTTCGTTTTTTTAGCACAGGTTAAGAGCCGTTGGTATGAATAATGGGGGCTCCCGGAAGAGGTAAGCCGAACGACGCTCACTCCTTATCCAGCAACCCGTGTGCCAGGTTGTCGGACGATTAACGGTAACGTGCGCTGCGATTACACCTTCTAAAATTAAGCGTAGATGGCATTTGCAAAACTTGCATGGCGAGAAAAACGATTTTCAATGACATATCAATAACTCATCAAAAAATACGGGCATTAATTCTTTTACTATTTTTTACGCTTTCATAGTGCTGTCACGTATTTGCAAGCGTGCTGCCATCATTGGGCGAGATAATGATGAGTCATCTTCTGATATTACAGGTAAAAAATTTGTCGTCAGACAGTGTGAAAGGTAAACTTCAGTCCGCTGAAATGTTGAAAAAAGGAATGACAGATTGTGAATCGAATCAAACTTCTAGCTTTAGGGGTCCTGATTGCCACTTCTGCTACCGCAGTACAGGCGGAAAGTAAGCTGACTCTGGGTGCGGGTGTCGGGATTGTTGAGCATCCATATAAGCAGTACGACCATGATGTGTACCCTGTACCAGTTATCAGCTATGAAGGGGATAACTTCTGGTTCCACGGTCTGGGCGGCGGCTACTACCTGTGGAACGACGGTACTGACCAACTCTCCGTGATGGGCTACTGGTCTCCGATGTACTTCAAGCCAGGCGATAGCGACAATAGTCAACTGCGTCGACTGGATAAACGTAAATCTACCGTAATGGCGGGCGTTTCCTGGATGCACCACACGCAGTATGGTTCTCTGCGTACCGCGCTTTCTGGTGACATTCTGGATAACAGTAACGGCATTGTGTGGGATACCGCATGGGTTTATCGCTACACCAACGGCGGCCTGACCTTAACGCCGGGTATCGGTGTTGAGTGGAACAGCGAAAATCAGAACCAGTACTACTACGGCGTTTCTCATCATGAAGCGGCGAAAAGCGGCCTGAGAAGCTACGACCCAAGCAACAGCTGGAGCCCATATCTGGAGCTGACGGCGAACTATCGCTTCGCTGGTAGCTGGAGCGTTTACGGTACCGCGCGCTATACACGTCTGTCTGATGAGGTTACCGACAGCCCGATGGTGGACAAGAGCTGGACCGGGTTACTTTCTACAGGTGTCACCTACACCTTCTAAATTATCCCAAATTTCAGGGTGATGAACCCCAACGCATTACGCGTCGGGGTTGCACTACTCAAGGGCCTCATCGTGGTGCGCTGCACCGTGGTGGGGCTTTTTTATTTAAAGGCGTATTTTACCCCCATCATAATCGACGCATCGCTATAGCTGTGGTCACCCACCTGAACGGCGGTACCGCCCCACAGATTCAGCGACGGGGTGATCTGCCCCTGCACGCCGAGTTTCAGCTGCGCAATGTTGGTCGCGCCTTCCTGATGAATCGACGTATTGCCCATGCGGATTTCGGCAAAATGGGTGTTGTGCAGCCAGTCGGCCTCTACGTACGGCTTGAACTCACGTCCCTTGTCGTCGTCCTCGGTACGATGACCGCGTAAATAGAGGCGCATCCCCAGACGAGACTGCAGGTTGCCTTTGCTATTGTCCTTAACCTGCGTACCGTTTGCTTCGGTATGGTCCGGACTTTTTACCCCCATCCACGTGAGCTGGGCCTGCGGTTCAAGATAGATTGCCTGGCGTGGCTGTTCTCGCAGCAGCATGTTATAGCCCGTTTCCACCGAGGCGGTGAAGCCGCGACTGTTATAGGTTTCACGCTGCAATTCGTCGCCATTGACCCGGTTAGTAAACCAGTTGTAGTTCACCCAGCTATCGAGATACAGGCCCTGTCGGCTGACCGCGTTCTGATACCAGGTGCTGTACGCACCCACGCTATAACCTGCCATATGGCTGCGAGAACGGTAGCCGGTCAGGGAGGATGACGATAAGCCGGAGGCGTTGCCGTAACCGGCCATCAGTCCCGCGCCCCAGCGATCGTTGCCGTTGTGGCTGCCGTGCCAGAACTCGTTACCCATCTGAGCCACATAACGGTTGGCGCGAGAGCGAATCTGCCCGCCTGCCGCGCGTGAACGGTTCTGCCCGCCTTCCTGACGCAGCCAGAAGGTGCTTGCCAGGGCAGAGCGCTGCGCGTCCTGTGGCGTGTACTCCGTGGCCCCTTCACGATCGTCCAGCGCCAGGCTGAAGAGGGTATTGGCGGCTGCCAGGTTGACCAGATAACTCCCGGCCTCCGGGCGATACTGCGGCGTTACCGGACTGGTGTTGATTGAGGTCAGATACCAGTTCTGACCTTTTTGCACCAGGCTGTAATCCCACGGGCCAGCCACCACACGGTTCGCCTGGACGAAAGCATTGGCAGCGGATTGTCCGCCAACGCTGATGACCTCAATCCCCTGATTGGTCTGTGCGCCGAGACCACCCACGTTATTGACCGTCACGCGCGTGGTACCGGAGGTATCGCCTGCGATGCTGAGATGATCGGTTTGCGAAGCATCATCGCCCAGCACGGTATTGAGATTCAGCGTGCTATCGCTGCCGCCGCGATAATTACCGCTGACATCCAGCTTGTTGCCCGCATGCAGCAAGCTGCGTGATAGCGTGACGCTGCCACTGTTGCTGAGGTCACCGTTAACCGTAAAGGTTGCGTCGGCGTCATCGCTCTCGGTGGGCGAACCCACGGTCAGTGAACTGCCACCCTCAAGTGTTGTGCTGCCAACGCTGCCGATGCCGGAGAGGGCGGTAGCGCTTTGCGCCGTTACCGTACTTTGGAGTGAACCAATAACATCCATACTGCCTTCGGCAAGCGTGGTTTCACCGTCAAAGGTGCTGTCACCGGTAAGCGTCAGGGCACCAGAACCTTGTTTGGTGAAGTTCCCGCTGCCGGTGATACCTTGCTCTATGGTGGAGTGGTAACCCTGGGTATCCAGCGTACCGCCAGCGCTACCGATAGCGATCGGGCGTGAAGCATCCAGTGAGACGTTGTCGAGCAACTGGAGCGTACCGCCGTCGAAGGTCAGCGCGCTTCCGGCCTGACCGAGGCTATCGGCTTTGGCAACCTGTAATACGCCGCCTTTCAGCGTCCAGGGCGTGACAGAATCAGTACTGTTTTTCAAAAGCCAGGTGCTGCCATCCTCTTTGCTGAAATGGTCGAAGCCCTGATACTGGGCGCTGTCACCAATACTCGCGGCATCAAACTCTGCGTCACGTTCGCCGCCAAGGATCAGCGTATCATCGCCGTTACCTGCGCTCACGTCGCCCACCACGTTGTAGCCCGCGTGCAGGGCCAGCGAGTTGGTGCCGGAGGTAAACATCACGGCCTGAGAGCGGGTGGTGCCGTCCTGGCTCATTCCGCCCTGAAGCGTACCGCTGTTGATAATGGTCATATCGCTGCCGTATACGCCGATGCCGCCTGCACCCGTACTGCCGGTGGCAGTACCCGCATTGCCGCCGCTACCACCGGAAATGGTGCCGCGGTTATCAAGCGTGCCGCCACCCGTTTCGATATGTACGCCGTCACCGCCGCTGCCGCCGTCAGCCTGGCCACCGCCGCCGCCGCGATTCCCGGTCCCGCCGATAATCGTGCCGTCGTTGGCTACCGTGCCACCTGCACCAATCAGTACGCCGTTACCGCCTTTACCGCCGACGCCGCCGTTGCCGACGCTACCGCCCCCACCGGTACCACCCATGCCGCCGTGGACCGTGGCGCTGCCTGCGTTAGTCACGGTACCCTGGCCGTGAATGGCCAGACCGTTGCCGCCCTGACCGCCGGTTCCGCCGTCGGCGTTGGTACCGTTTGCGTTGGCCCCCGCGCCGCCATCGCCGCCGGTGAACTCTCCTTTGTTAAGCACATCGCCCGCGCCGGTAATATTCACGGCGGTACCGCCAACGCCGCCGACGCCACCGCCGCCCGCAGAGTCATCGCCGCCTTTGCCGCCCAGGACTTTCCCTGACGTTTCGTTAGTCACGTTACCTTGCTGGGTGATATCAATCCCGGTGCCGCCAATGCCGGAGTCGCCGCCGCGGGAGGTTGTCAGGTTGCCGCTGCCGCCGCCACGGTTGCCCGCGCCGCCTATCACGTTACCGAAGTTAGAGACCGTACCGCCGTTTTCCAGCGCGATACCGATGCCGCCGTTACCGCCGTCACCGCCATCGCCGCCGCTGAGATTCAGGCCGCTGCTGTTGGAGTTACCGCCGCCGCCGGTCCCGGCATAGCCGCCGATCACCTCGCCACCCACCTGGTTGGTGATGGTACCGCTGTTGACCACGGTGATCCCACTGCCGCCGTTGCCGCCGATGGCGCCATAGCCGACAACGCCGCTACCCTGACCGGCCTCAACCGCGCCGCCGTTGCCGCCATTGCCACCGATACCGCCTGTAATCTTGCCGTTATTGGTGATGGAGCTGGTATCGCTGAGCCATACGCCGTTACCGCCGCTGGCGGCTTTACCGCCCGTACCGCCGACGCCGGTGACCGTGGTGTTCTGCTGGCTGTTAGCGTTGGCCGCCAGACCACCGGTAGCGCCGTTACCGCCGCTGATGGTGCCGCTATTAGTCACGTTGCCGCCCTGGGTTGCGGTAACGCCGTCACCACCTTTACCGCCCGCGCCGCCGCTGCCGGCATGGATAGTGATACCGTTGCTGGTTTTGTCGTTCGCGCTGGCGCTACCGGTATTCCCCCCGGTGCCGCCATTACCGCCGTTTATTGTCCCGCTGTTGTCGTAACTGCCGCTGGTGGTGAGCAGCACGCCGCTCCCTCCGCCACCGCCATCACCGCCGTTGCCGCCGTTGCCCGCATCGGCGACGTCCGTAGTGTTGGAGCCGCCGTTACCGCCGCGTCCACCGTTGCCACCCTGAATGGTGCTGTCGTTTTGTGTCGGTCCAGTGCCGTCCATTACGGCTCCAGCCGCACCGCCGCCACCGCCACCGCCGGCAGCACCCGCACCGCTATTGGCGACGCGGTCAGGTTCCTGGTGAATCCCGCCGTTACCGGCGGCGATCTGACTGCCGCTCAGATTGCCTGTTTCACCGCTTTGCCCGTCACTGCTCGCCTGTCCACGCCCCCCTGAGCCGCCCGCGCCGCCGTGGCCACCGGCACCGGTCACTAAATCCATATCGCCGCCTTGGCCGCCCTGAGCGCTGGCATCAGGCGTTGCGGCACTGCCGTCCGCGCCATCGGCAGCATTCGCCCCGACAGGCGTCAGGGCATAGAGCGCAAGCCCCATGGTGAGAGCCAGGGTGCTACGCCGAAAAGGAAGCGTGTGAAAAACAGGCATGATTATCCTCGACAAAAAACAAAATAACGTTGTTAAGCGCTGCGGGGCTGACGGTGAATCAGACATGCAAACATCGAAATGCCGCACAGTAGATAAGGGAATGAGAGTGAGGTTTATCTGGATGAATATTGTGACTATTTAAGTATTACTAGTGTATTTTTGTTGTGAGGTAAGAATATCACCTAATAATAATCCTATTTCAGGATGTTTCAGTCTGCTTGATCCAGGTAATGTTACCGGTAACTTTATTGGATTAAATAAGTTCGTTGATGTGTGGTAGAAGAAAAGCGCCGGGCAATGTGCTATTGCCCGGCGAGAGATAGGGGGAGGGGATTAGCGTTTAACGACGCGGATGGTCTGGCTCAGACGAGCTGGTTTTTGTTCGGTGGCTTTTTGCGTTGCGCTGGCGCAGGCTGTTTCGACGCAGACGAAGGTTTTGTAACCATCATCCGGCATATCGGCCATGCTGACGGACAGCGCTGGGCCTGGGTTCCAGCCAACGACGTTGACGTGGTGATGGTGGATTACGTCGATGGTACGGTTCAGAGACGTATCGCTGATCACGCTGCATGCTTCCGGGTTCAGATACACGCGGTCGGTACGATCCGGGAAGGTCTGAACGCCGTCGCTCAGTTCGCCAATTTCAGCGTTCTGCACTTTGTCGATATAACGGTCGCCGAGGCCGCTGACTTTCACCGCGTGAATATCGCCAACGTTGAAGTAGGTATGCAGCGCGGTGGTCGTTTCGAACTCACCGTGCGCTTCCAGTTCCATCTCGCAGGTTTTACCCAGCTTGAAGCGAGCGAGCAGGGTGAACTCGTGCGGCCAGTATTGACGGGTTGCCTCGCTGCTTTTCAGTTCGAAGGTCAGCACTACGCCGTTGTCGTCTTCGTTATGGGCTTTCAGTTCCCAGGGCAGGTTACGGGCAAAGCCGTGCGCCGGGAAACCCTGCTGAGCCGCTGGGCCAAACCATGGCCAGCAGATTGGTACGCCGCCGCGCAGCGCCACGCCGTCTTTGAACGGGGTGTTGTTGCTCAGCCACAGTACTTCTTCTTCGCCCGCTGGTTTCCAGGAGAGCAGGTGCGCGCCCTGGAAGGCGAGGGAAGCTTTAACTTTTGGGTGGTCAACAACGATAAGCTCCAGCTCATCAAGCTGGCGGCGGGAGAGGACAGGGGTAAGCTGTTCAATGA
Source organism: Kluyvera sp. CHPC 1.251 (assembly GCF_036759945.1). Taxonomy (NCBI): domain Bacteria; kingdom Pseudomonadati; phylum Pseudomonadota; class Gammaproteobacteria; order Enterobacterales; family Enterobacteriaceae; genus Kluyvera; species Kluyvera sp. CHPC 1.251. The sequence goes on from NZ_JAPKIC010000007.1 coordinate 29,959, forward strand.
CCGGGAGAGCGAAAATTGTGTTAATCATGATGCAATCCTTGGTGTTTTAAGATTTTTGGCCATAAAAAAAGGCGACCGAAGTCGCCTTTTTGGATCAGATTCTCATCTCAACTTATTTGGAGATGTGAGCGATCAGGTCCAGTACTTTGTTAGAGTAACCAGTTTCGTTGTCGTACCAGGAAACCAGTTTAACGAAGTTGTCGTTCAGAGCGATACCTGCTTTAGCATCGAATACGGAAGTGCAAACTTCACCGTTGAAATCAGTAGATACAACGTCGTCTTCGGTGTAGCCCAGAACGCCTTTCATTGCGCCTTCGGAAGCAGCTTTGATTGCTTTCTTAATTTCTTCATAAGAAGCAGCTTTTTCCAGACGAACGGTCAGGTCAACTACGGATACGTTAGGGGTTGGAACGCGGAACGCCATACCAGTCAGTTTGCCATTCAGTTCTGGCAGTACTTTACCTACTGCTTTAGCAGCACCGGTAGAGGATGGGATGATGTTCTGAGCTGCGCCGCGGCCGCCGCGCCAGTCTTTGTGAGACGGGCCATCAACGGTTTTCTGAGTAGCGGTGGTCGCGTGAACAGTAGTCATCAGACCTTCGATGATGCCGAAGTTGTCGTTGATAACTTTAGCCAGCGGTGCCAGGCAGTTGGTGGTGCAGGATGCGTTAGAAACGATGTCCTGGCCTTCGTATTTGTCAAAGTTAGCGCCTTTAACAAACATAGGGGTGTTGTCTTTGGAAGGACCAGTCAGAACAACTTTTTTCGCGCCAGCAGCAATGTGCTTACGAGCGGTTTCGTCAGTCAGGAACAGACCAGTTGCTTCAGCAACAACGTCAACGCCTGCTTCGTTCCACTTCAGGTTAGCCGGATCACGCTCAGCGGTAACACGGATTTTTTTACCGTTAACGATCAGATGACCGTCTTTCACTTCAACGGTACCGTTGAAACGGCCGTGAGTGGAGTCATATTTCAGCATGTAAGCCATGTAGTCTGCGTCTAACAGATCGTTGATTGCAACGATCTCGATGTCAGAACGTTCCTGAGCAGCACGGAAAACAATGCGACCGATACGGCCAAAACCGTTGATACCTACTTTGATAGTCATATATTCCACCAGCTATTTGTTAGTGAATAAAAGGTTGCCTGTAAAATTACAAAAACCTTACGCAGCGTCAAGCGGAATCGTGTCAATCATTGCGACAAATCAATCCTCTGCCTAAGCTTTGGTCGACTGACGTGTCTCACTCTTCCTATGAGCTTGAAACCACATGAGGGCGGCGCCGGGGATTTTAAAGGGCGCAGAAGATAAAAATGTGATTCAGGTCACAATTACCCGGCTGCCTTTTCACGCCGATTAAGTTTAGAACAAAAGTTCAGGTTTCATTGTTAATGTTTTGTTAGAATCGTCTGGCTAATGTATTTTTCATAGTGAGATGTGAGCAAAATGGTGAAGAAACCCACCCCAGAAGAACTGAAAAATACCCTCAGTGAAATGCAGTTCTATGTCACCCAGAAACATGGCACAGAACCGCCGTTTACCGGGCGTTTACTGCACAACAAGCGTGATGGGATTTACCATTGCCTGGTGTGTGACGCACCGTTATTTCATTCCCAAAGCAAGTTTGATTCCGGATGCGGCTGGCCGAGTTTTTATGAGCCGGTGAGCGATACGGCCATTCGTTATCTCAATGATTACTCCCACGGCATGCAACGTACTGAAATCCGTTGTGGAAATTGCGACGCGCATCTTGGGCACGTTTTCCCTGACGGTCCGCAACCGACCGGCGAACGTTTTTGCGTCAACTCGGCGTCGCTGAGCTTCACGGATGACGAAAACGGCGATGCCACTAAGGGTTGAAGAAACGATTCAGCAAATTATTCCTGAAAAAAGGAGCGGGGCATGAGTATTGAGCAAATGATCGAGACGATGACGCCGGAAATTTACCAGCGTCTCGCCACGGCGGTGGAGTTGGGAAAATGGCCTGACGGCGTGGCGTTAACCGCAGAACAGAAAGAGAACTGTTTACAGCTGGTGATGCTCTGGCAGTCACGCAACAACGAAGATGCTCAACACATGACCATCGATACCCAGGGCCAGATGGTGATGAAGAGCAAGCAGCAGTTGAAAGAGGACTTCGGCATCGCACCGAAGCCCATCGCTACCTTCAAACAGCATTAAGCCGCTGCCCACGGCTCAATCAGCCGCGCTTTGGCATACCAGAGCGCTTCTCTGACCGCCACGGGCCTGTTCAGCAGGCCCAGCGCGTAGAAGCGGTCAGCGATGGTCTGCTGCGCGCGTATTGCCTGCATATCCATCTCACGGGTCTGATGGCTGCGCCGCGCCAGCGCGCAGGCCAGCGATCCGGTATCCAGCCCCAGCTCACTTGCCAACAGCTGTGCCGCTTCATGACGATGGCGGTCAATAAATTTGCCGGTTTTCACCAGCGCCGCCACGATCCCGGTGATGATCTCTTCGTTATGCTGCGCGTACTGACGTCGGGTGATATAAAACTGATGGTTATTGACCCGCCCTTCGCCGGTCGCCAGCACCCGTAGTGTGCCGCTGCGTTCCGCCGCGCTCAGCACCGGGTCCCACATCATCCACGCGTCTGCCGCCAGGTAGTCGCTGGCGGTTAACGGATACTTTGGCGGCGCGTACACCACCTTCACGTCGTCCAGCCCCAGCCCGGCCTCTTCCAGAATCTGTACCAGCAGCCAGTGCACGTTGGAACCTTTGTTCAGCGCAATGCGTTTGCCTTTAAGCTGCTCCGGCGTGCGGATATCGCTGTCATGCGGCACCACCATTGCGACGCTGCGTGGGGCGGGAGGCTCCCAGGCGACGTACAGCAGGGCGTTGTCCTTCGCCTGCGCGAAAATCGGCGGCGCTTCGCCAGTGGTGCCAAAATCTATCTCATCATTACCCAGTGCCTGCAGTAGCTGCGGGCCCGCGGGATATTCGCTCCACAGCACGTTCACCCCTAAATCAGCAAACGACTGTTCCAGCAGCTGACGAGCTTTCAGCACGCCAAGATTACCAAAGCGCTGGTAGCCAATGCGCAACTCGCGTTCGCGCGGTGCAGGCGGCGGTAGCTCGCCAGGTTTACGCCGCTGCTTAATCACCCCCAGATGTGCCAGCTGCGTACGCAGCGTGTGACGGCTCATGCCGAGCAGTGAGGCTGCCTGGCTCTGGTTGTTGTCGCTTTGACTCATGGCGGTGTGGATCATCGCCCGCAGCATACGATCGTACAGCGCGCCGCTGTGCGTCTGAAGCTGACGGTGCATAAAGGCCGTCAGCTCATCGCTCTCTTCCTGCGCAGGCTGAGGGGATGACGCGGCTGACGTAAGCCGCAGATGCTCCGGCAGTAGCCATAAATCGGGGTTCAGCAATATCGCATTATGCAGCGTGTTTTCCAGCTCGCGGATATTACCCGGCCAGGGATAGTCCAGCATCATTGCCAGCGTTTCCGGGGCAATTTTCTGCTCGGTGTGCCCGAGTCGACGGGCATAGAGCTGGATAAAGTGATCGGCCAGCACCGGGATATCCTGTTTTCGCTGACGCAGCGGCGGCAGGTTAACGGCGGCGATGTTCAGGCGGTAAAAGAGATCTTCGCGGAAGCGCCGCTCCTGAATGGCACGCTGAAGGTCAACGTGTGTCGCAGCAATCACCCGGACGTTGATACGAACGGGCTTATGTGAGCCGACGCGGGTAATTTCCCGCTCCTGAAGTACGCGCAGCAGCTTGACCTGTAGCGCCGGGCTCAGTTCGCCAATTTCATCTAGCAGCAGGGTGCCGCCCTCTGCCGCCTCAAACCAGCCCTGATGGCGGTGCGTCGCGCCGCTGAACGCGCCTTTCTCATGACCGAACAGTTCTGACTCCGCCAGCGACTCGGTTAACGCCCCGCAGTTCACCGCCAGAAACGGCGCGTTGGCGCGCAGGCTATGTCGATGCAGATAGCGCGCCACCACCTCTTTGCCGGTGCCGGTTTCGCCAATGATAAGCACCGTGGCATCGGTTGGTGCAAGCCGGTTGAGTACCTTCTGAAAGGCCTTCGAAGCGGGATCAACCAGCTCCGGGCCTGATGACGTGAGTTCTGCGTTGAGCATGGTGAGTCTCCGGCTAATTCCTGTCTGGACGGTATCTTTTGCGCGCTGAATTTGCCAGAGGGGGGAAGGCAGGATTTGTCGCCATTGCAGCAATTTTTGCCGACGCGGTGTTGCATTTGCAACAGCCTCGTCGTGAAAGAGACTCTTATAACTCTATGAACTAAAAGACTATTTTCTTTTTAAAAAACTGGCATGCATTTCGCTATTCTCTTTATAACTGACTTAAATAACCGCTTCTATAAATACCAAATATAGTTATAAAGGAAATGGATAATGACCGTACAAGCCGCTGAGAGCATCAATATCTTCTGGTTCCTGCCGACCCACGGCGATGGGCGCTATCTGGGCACCACCGAAGGGGGGCGCCCGGTGGATCTTCCCTATCTGCAGCAGGTGGCGCTGGCCGCCGACAGCCTCGGCTACTACGGCGTGCTGATCCCGACCGGTAAAAGCTGTGAGGACTCCTGGCTAGTGGCGGCGGCGCTGGCGCCCATCACCCGAAATTTACGCTATCTGGTCGCCGTTCGCCCTGGATTGCAGCCGCCGACGCTGGCAGCGCGCATGGCGGCCACCCTAGACCGTCTTTCCGAAGGGCGTTTGCTGATAAACGTCGTTACCGGTGGCGATCCGGTGGAAAACAAAGGCGATGGTATCTTCTTGAGCCACAGCGAGCGCTATGAAGTAACCCACGAATTTCTGGAAGTCTACCGCCGCCTGCTGGCTGGGGAAAAAGTGGACTATCACGGTGAGCATATTCAGGTAGAGGGGGCGGAAGTGTTGTTCCCGACGGTGCAGCGCAACGGGCCGCCGCTCTACTTTGGCGGTTCATCGCCGCAAGCCATTGAGGTGGCGGCCGATCATATCGATGCCTATCTCACCTGGGGAGAACCACCGGCGCAGGTGGCGGAAAAGCTGGCTGTGGTGAAAGCACGCGCCGAAGAGAAAGGACGCACGCTGGAGTACGGCATCCGCCTGCACGTGATTGTACGGGAAACGGAAGAGGAGGCCTGGGCCGCCGCCGACAAACTGATTGCGCACCTGGATGATGAGACTATCGCGCAGGCGCAGCAGATTTTCTCTCGTATGGACTCCACCGGCCAGGCGCGGATGAGTGCATTGCATAACGGCAACCGTGACAACCTACGTATTGCACCGAATCTCTGGGCGGGCGTCGGGTTGGTGCGCGGCGGGGCCGGAACCGCGCTGGTGGGCAGCCCACAGCAGGTTGCGGAACGTATCCGCGAATATCAGGCGTTGGGCATCACTAACTTTATTTTCTCTGGCTATCCGCATCTGGAGGAGGCACACCGATTTGCAGAACTGGTGATGCCGCTGCTCCCAACCAGCACTCAGCCGCGCTCATCGAAGGGGCAGCTCAACACCGGGCCGTTTGGTGAAACCATCGGCGGGGCGAAACGCCCTGTTAAACAGGTCAGCGCGAGCTGAAGGGGCGATGCGATGCAGCAACGGATGAGTGAACCCCATGTGGTGATCGTCGGGGGCGGGTTTAGCGGTACGGCAGTTGCTATTCACCTGCTGCGGGAGGCGGCACGACCGCTGCGTATCAGCATCATTGAACCTCGTCGCGCACTGGGACTGGGCGTGGCCTATTCGGCTACCGACCCGGCGCACCGGATTAACGTCCCCGCCGCGCGAATGCAGCTCGCCGGGGATGACGACGGCGCTTTTGATCGCTGGTATCGCCGCCACGGCGACTTTCCACAGGATCCGCAGGCGCAGCTTGCAGACGGCAGCGTCTATCCGCAGCGTGGTGCGTTTGGCCGTTATCTTCAGGCCAGGCTGACGGCTGAAACCCGTGCGCATCGTGGTCGTGTGGTGCATCTACAGGACAGCGCCGTTGGCTGGCAGGACGGTCGGGTGGTGACAGAAAAAGGCGAGCGGCTTCGGCCCGATAGCCTGGTACTGGCGATTAGCCATCCGCCGCCGCAGCTACCGGGTGCCGTCCGCGAGCTGGCGACTCACCCACGGCTGATTGCGAACCCCTGGCAGAGCAGCGCGCTCGAGGCGATCCCCGCCAGTGCACGCGTCGCCATTATGGGCACTGCGCTGAGCATGGGGGACGTAGTGGCCTCGCTGGAGCGGCTTGGACATCAGGGCGAGATCATTGCCTTTTCGCGCCATGGGCTGCTCTCGCGGCCCAATGCGCCCACGAATCTGCCCAAGTGGACGGCGGATTATCTGGGGGGCACGCTGCGCCAGCGGCTGGCGCATATCCGCCGGGATATTCGCCGGGCGGCAGAGCAAAGGCTGCCCTGGCAAGTGGTGCTGGACGCGGTGCGCAGCCAGGGGCAGGCCATCTGGCAGCAGATGAGTGAGGCAGAGAAGCGGCAGTTTTTACGTCACCTGCGGCGGTTCTGGGATGTGCATCGCTACCGCATTGCGCCGCAGGTATCGCAGGCCATTGCCGAGCGCCAGTGTGCGGGGCTGCTGCGCGTACAGGCTGCCCGGTTAAATGCTGTCACGGCGGAAGGTGATGCGCTACGTCTGCAGTTGCAGCCACGTGGCGGTCAGCCTCAGTCCGAAACGGTGGACTATCTGGTGCTGACCACCGGGCCTGCGCATAGCCAGTTGATTAGCAGTCAGCCCTTTTTCCGGGCGCTTGAACAGGCTGGGATGATTCGTGCCGACGCGCTGGGTATGGGCATTGGGGTGGACGCGCAGTCTCAGCCCGAGGGCTGCACATTCCCCATCTGGGTCGCTGGTCCGGCGGCGCGTGGGCGCTTTGGCGAACTGATGGGGCTACCGCAGGTAGCGGATCACGCCCAGCAGGTCGCGCAGTCATTACTGGAACGGCTTGATTGCCGTCAGCCCGTTTTATCGTAACTTTACCAACACTATTTTTGCGCCGGGGCATGACCGGGCGTAAGGGGAAAACGCAATGCCATCACAACGTGAAATTCGTCTGAACGCTTTCGATATGAACTGTGTCGGCCACCAATCTCCGGGGCTGTGGGCCCATCCGCGTGACCGCTCCTGGCAGTATAAGGATCTGGATTATTGGGTCGATCTGGCGCGCCTGCTGGAACGAGGCAAGTTTGACGGCCTGTTTATTGCCGACGTGCTGGGGGTCTACGACGTCTACAACGGCAACGGTGATGCGGCCATTCGCCAGGCGGCGCAGGTGCCGGTGAACGATCCGCTGGCGTTGGTGACGCCAATGGCGCTGGTCACCGAGCATCTGGGTTTTGGCCTGACGGCATCGCTGTCGTTTGAGCACCCGTATCCGTTTGCCCGTCGTCTCTCGACGCTGGATCACCTGACCAAAGGGCGCGTGGGCTGGAACATCGTCACCTCCTATCTGGAGAGCGGGGCGCGCAATATCGGCCAGCAGGCACAGACGGCGCATGATGCCCGTTACGACTACGCCGATGAATATCTGGAGGTTGTCTACAAGCTGCTGGAAGGTAGCTGGGAAGAGGGAGCGATTCTGCGCGACCGCGAGCGACGAATCTTCAGCGACCCGAACAAGATTCACGCGATTAACCACCATGGTAAGTTTTTCGACATACCGGGCTACCATCTGTGCGAACCCTCGCCACAGCGTACGCCGGTGCTTTATCAGGCGGGGGCATCCAGCCGAGGCAAGCAGTTTGCTGCCAGCCACGCCGAGTGCGTCTTTGTCGCCTCGCCGTCGAAAAGTGCGCTGAAGCGGACGGTGGCGGATATTCGCCGTCGCGCTGAAGAGGCCGGGCGCGATCCGCGCAGCATTCTGATCTTCAATATGCAAACGGTGATCGTGGGTGAAACCGACAAAGCGGCGCAGGCCAAGTGGCAGGAGTATAAACACTGGACCAGCTACGAAGGCGCTCTGGCGCTCATTTCCGGCTGGACGGGGATTGATTTTGGCCAGTATCAGCCGGATGAGGTCTTTACCTATGCGAAAACCAACGCGATTCAATCGGTGGTGGATACCTTCTCAACCGCCGATCCGGAGCGCCAGTGGTCGGTGAAAGCGATGGCGGACTGGGTGGGCATTGGCGGCTTTGGCCCGCTGATGGTGGGGAGCGCACAGACGGTGGCGGACGAACTGCAATCGTGGGTGGAAGAGACGGACGTGGACGGTTTTAACCTGGCCTACGCGGTGACCCATGAAACGTTCACCGATGTTGTGGAACTCTTAATTCCAGAGCTGCAAAAACGCGGAGTGTACAAGCAGGCGTATAGCCAGGGCACGCTGCGCGAGAAGCTATTCGGCGGCAGCGCCCGGTTGCAGGCGCCGCATCCGGGAGCCGGTTACCGTATTCATGAACAAAGCGGGATTTTAACGCCGGTCTAACCTGAGTCGGCACCGAACCGCCGCCGGGAATGGCTCGATGTTTGATATGGCACCGAGCCATCCCGGAGTCGGCGAAACGCCTCGTCCGGGCTACCGCTTAGTGTTTGATCCCCAGCGATTCGGCCAGTTGCTTCGCCAACTGGTTGTTGTCATCGGCGCCGTACTCCCAGAACATCGCGCCAGCCAGCCCTTTGCTCTTGATGTACTCGGCCTTGATGCTCACCGAACGCGGGTTCTCATAGGAGAGCGCGAACAGCGGCTTGCCGTCCGTTGACTGCACCGACAGCCACGGCACCTTAGCCTGGTCATCCCAGTGCTCGGTAAAGCGTTTCTGCGGGTCGTTCAGCAGTTTGCTGACAATATCGTTGTACTTCACGTAGGTATCTTTGCTGAGATCTACGCCCAGCGATTTAAACAGGTCTACCTCGTGCGGCCCAAAGTAAGGCTGAGTCACCGGGTTTTTCTGTGCATCCGGCTTGCTCCAGTCAATGCCCGGCTCGACGGTACGTTTTGGCACCCGGCCATAGAAACCGATGCCGAGGTTCATCTGGCTTGGCTTTAGCCCGGCAGCCAGATAGTTATTTACCACGAAGTCGGCGCTGTACTTATCCGCCGCGGCTACCGTCGGCCACTGGGTCGAATCATACAGGTTAGAGTTGAAGTACTGGGTGCCGTACGCCATGTCGTAGGTCATCAGGTTGATGTAATCGAGCAGCGGCGCAATGGCTTTCACGTCCACCCAGCTTTTCGGGCTTTCCGCATTGGCGCCTACGGCAATGGTCACCAGCTTTTTATGACCAAACGCGTCGCGCAGTTCTTTAAGTAACGTCGTGAAGTTATCCCGGTCCGCCGGTTGGCTGGCGACCAGGCCCCACGCGCCGTTGACCGGGTATTCCCAGTCAAGGTCGATACCATCTAAACCATATTTTGCCACCACATCCTGCACCGAGCGGACAAATACCGCCCGAGATTCTGGCGTGGCCGCCGCGCCAGAGAAGCCACGAGCACCCCAGCCGCCGACGGACAGCAGCACTTTCAGATCAGGGTTCTGTTTGCGCAACGTAGGGATTTTTTCTAAATCGGCCTGCACTTTCGGCGAGAGCCAGATTTGGTGCAGTTTGGTTGGGTCTTTTAACGCGTCGTTGGTTTCGTCTTTCTCATCGTTGTAGATAAGGCCAAACGAGTAGTTCAGGTGGGTAATCTGGCGAACGTCGAGCTTATCGATGTCGCCACCAGGCCCAGCCGTCACGTCACCGCCACCGTTGAAGTAGCCGACGGACATCAAGGAATTCGCGGAAACAACCGAGGCGCAGAGCAGGGGTAATGCTGCCAGCAAAGGCAAAAGTTTCATAAACGGTCCTCTTTGACATTAAAAAAGCAAACACGCCACGGAAATGGCGTGGCGAAAAAACAGCCGTTCGAACATATCACTGCCGCTGGGTTAAATCTGCGAGATGGTTCACGAGGGGGAGAAAGGAAAATGTGAAATTGTAGGCCGGATAAGCAAAGCGCCATCCGGCAATGTGCCTGACGTCTGCCGGATGGCGCTTTGCTTATCCGGCCTACGTGTTAACCTTGAATTTCCAGCCAGTCATCCAGCGTATATAGCGTAGCGCCTTCGACCGCCATCTCCATAAACGCATTGGCGCTGTCCTGCGGCTGAATATTGACGCCGCGGCAGCCGTCGGTGATAACGTTGACCGTATAGCCAAGCTGTAATGCATCCAGCACGGTGAACTTCACGCAGTAATCGGTTGCCAGCCCTAACACCACAAGTTCGTCGATACCGCGCTCACGTAGCCATGCGTCGAGACCGGTTTTCTGGCGATGGCCGTTGTCGAAAAAGGCGCTGTAGCTGTCGATATTGACGCTTTCACCTTTGTGGAACACGGCATCGATCTCCTGAGTCGTCAACAGTGGATGCAGCGCCGCGCCGTCGCTGTGCTGCACGCAGTGATCCGGCCAGAAGGTCTGAGGAAGGCCATCGAGCGTGCCCTGGCTGTAGACGGCGACCGCGTGCTGGCTGGCAAAACTGCCGTGGTTGGCGGGGTGCCAGTCCTGGCTTGCGACGACCACATCACCGCGAATCTTCGCGGCGCGGATGAGCAGGTTTGCCACGTCGACGGTGCTGTCACCGTCGGCGACGGCAAGTGCCCCACCGGCGCAGAAATCATTCTGTAAATCGACCAATAACAGTGCGCGTTGCGTCATCTCGCTCTCCTTATTCGTCTGGGGTCAGTTCACCGCGCAGGTTCTGCTGCATGGCGCTGCGGATAGCGTCGGCATCCAGCCCCTGGCTTAACAGGTAGTGCAGTTTGGTCAGCGTGGCTTCAACCGTCATGTCTGAACCGCTAATCACCCCCGCCTGCGCCAGCGCGTTACCGGTAGCGTAGCCGCCCATGTTCACTTTACCAGACATGCACTGGGTAAGGTTCACTACCACGATACCGCGCTTGCTTGCTTCCGCCAGTTCATTGACGAAAACGCCGTTTTGCGGGGCATTGCCTACGCCGTAAGAGCGCAGAATCAGCGCTTTGACCGGCTGAAGCAGGAAGTTACGCACCACATCGGCGGAGATGCCGGGATAAATCGTCACCACGCCAATCGGCTGCGGCGTGATCGGATGCACAATCAGTTCGCCTTCACCGTGTGGCGCAGGCGGGGTGCCTAATTTGCGGATATGAATCCCGGCTTCCAGCAGCGGCTGCAGGTTTGGTGAAGCAAAAGCATCAAAGCCATCGGCATGCGCTTTGGTGGTTCGGTTACCGCGATAGAGGCGATTATTGAAGAACAGGGTCACTTCATTAATCGGATAGTTCGCGGCGACGTACAGCGAGTTCAGCAGGTTGATCTGTCCGTCGGAACGCAGCTCAGCCAGCGGGATCTGTGAGCCGGTGACGATAACCGGTTTGCCCAGGTTCTCCAGCATGAATGAGAGCGCCGAGGCGGTGAACGCCATGGTGTCGGTGCCGTGCAGAATCACAAAGCCGTCATACTCGTCGTAGTGCGCTTTGATGTCGTCGGCGATGTGCTGCCAGTCTTCCGGCGTCATGTCGGAAGAGTCCATCAGCGGATCGTATTCGTGGATCGTGAAGTCCGGCATTTCGGGGCGATGGAACTCGGGCATCAGCGCCAGCTGGCGCTGGAGATGACCGGAAACCGGAATGTAGCCGTGGTCGGAGCGCTGCATCCCGATGGTCCCGCCAGTGTAGGCGACGTAAATGGATTTTTTTTGCATGGGGTCGTCTATTGATTAATCGAAAGAAAATCCCCTCCATGCGGAGGGGATTGCGATTAGCGAATATTGGCGCAGGTCAGGCAAAATGCATAGCGATTTTGCGGATCGTTAAACACCGCCAGCTTGTCGCTCTCGGCCTTTACCGTATTGGCGGCGGCGGCGAGCGGGGCAGGCAGATAGGCCTGCATGGCCTCAGGCAGCGAGGCGCGCACCGAACCGGATACGCTATCCATCACCATATCAAAGAACGTCGGTTCGCTCTGATAGTAGTCAACATGCCAGGATTTCACTTTCGCCAGTTCAGCGGCTTTCGCTACTGCATCGTCGAAATCACCGAGGCTATCAACCAACCCGTTAGCCTTCGCATCTTCACCGGTCCACACGTGGCCCTGCGCAATCTTGTCGATTGCTTCAGGCGTACTCTTACGTGCCTGTGCCACGAGAGTGATAAAGCGCTTGTAGCCGTTTTCGATGCTGAGCTGCATCATCTGCTGCACTTCCGGCGGTAGGGCTTTGGTCACTGCCATATCGGCCAGCGGTGAGGTTGCCACGCCGTCGGTGTGTACGCCGATGGAGTCCAGCGTGTTTTCAACGGTATTGATCACCCCGAAGATGCCAATCGAGCCGGTCAGCGTGCTCGGGCTGGCGACAATGTAATCCGCTGGCGTAGAGATCCAGTAGCCACCGGAAGCGGCCATACCGCCCATCGAAACGACTACCGGTTTGCCAGCCGCTTTGGCCGCAGCCAGCTCTTCGCGGATCACCTCAGAGGCGCTAACGCTGCCGCCAGGACTGTTCACACGCAGTACGATGGCTTTCACTTTCGGATCCAGACGCGCATCGCGAATCTGCGATGCGGTGGTGTCACCGCCGACGTTACCCGGGGTTTCTTCACCGTCCATGATCGCGCCGTTCGCGAAGATAACGGCGATGCTTGAGCCGGTATCTGCCGGGGTTTTCACCGCGTAGTCATACATGCTGATGGCGCGGTAGTTGTTATCGGTCTTGCTCCAGCCAAACGCTTTGGTCATCGCTTTTTCGATATCCGCGCTTGAGCCCAGCGCATCAACCAGCTTGTTGTCGAGCGCGTATTTTGCCGTGTCGCCGTCCACTTTACGCAGCCCGTCGAGCAGCCCCTGCGCGCCAGGGAAGACCTGCTGTGCGGTAATCTGACGGTTAGCGGCAATGGTATTCAGGTAGTTCTGCCACAGCTCGCCAATCCAGCGGCTGTCCGCTTCACGCGCGGCAGGGGACATATCGTCACGGATAAACGGCTCAACGGCCGATTTATAGGTGCCAACGCGGAACACGTGGGTTGAGACTTTCAGCTTATCAAGCAGCGACTTGTAGTACAGGCCGTTGGTGGCGAAACCGTGCAGGTCAACCACGCCCTGCGGCGACAGCCAGATTTTGTTGGCGAAGCTCGCCAGATAATACTGCCCCTGGCTGTAGCTATCGCCGACGGCGTAGACCGGTTTGCCGGTGTCGCGGAATTCGCGCAACGCCTTACCGATATACTGCATCGACGGCTGATCGCCACCGGCGAAGTTTTTCAGATCCAGCACGATGCCGGTGATATTGCGGTCATCTTTGGCCTGGCGAATGGTCTGCACGATATCAAACAGCGAGTTTTCCTGCAGGCGATCGCCGCTGGCCCCGAAAATCTGGCGGCCAATCACGCTAAGCTTGCTGCTGGCGGAAGGCTTATCCACCACCACGCCGCTGATGTCCAGCAGCAGCGCACCGCGGCTGCTACGCTCGCTGGTGGTACTGCTACTGACCTGTAACCAGATGCCGACGCCAACCAGCACCAGCAGAATAAAGAACAGGTTCAGTACCAACTCGCGTACGAAGTTGAGCAGCCGCCACGTCCATTTAAAGAATCCGGCAATAAAGCGCCATAGGGTTCGCATGTATTCTCCCTGCAAGAAATAAAAGGTTTACCGAAACGGCAAAACGTGTGGCTATCCTAAATAGACCGCCGCCGCTTGTCAGCAGGAATCGCCTTCGGCGCTGTAACAAAATCCTCGCGCATGTTAATTTTATGAAAAATAACATGAGAGGGTTACTCAATGGACGCACTTGAACTACTCGTTAATCGCCGCAGCGCTTCCCGTCTGGCAGAACCCGCACCGGCGGGCGAAGCGCTGGAAAACATCCTCCGCGCCGGGATGCGTGCCCCGGATCACGGCACCTTGCAGCCGTGGCAGTTTGTGGTGATTGAAGGCGAGGGCCGCGAACGTTTCAGTCAACTGCTTGAGCAGGGCGCGATTGCTGCGCAAAGCGATGAGAAGGCTATCGAAAAAGCGCGCAATGCGCCGTTTCGTGCGCCGATGATTATCACCGTGATTGCCAAATGCCAGGATCACCCAAAAGTGCCGAAGTGGGAGCAGGAAATGTCGGCAGGCTGCGCGGTGATGGCGATGCAGATGGCCGCCGTTGCTCAGGGCTTTAACGGTATCTGGCGCAGCGGTGCGCTGACCGAGAGTCCGGTGGTGCGCGATGGGCTGCAATGTGGCGAGCAGGATAAAATTGTCGGCTTCCTCTATCTCGGCACGCCGCAGCTCAAAGCGTCGACGACCATTACCTTCCCGGATACGGCACCGTTCGTGCGTTATCTTTAGAAAAACCGTTACGATTGTCTGGAATATAGGCAACTGCCCGCGAATTCAGACAGTCGTACTTATCACGGCTCTGTTCTGGCGTTAACATACAGCCCCTATGCAAATGCCAGAGCAATGACAGGAGTTGTCCATGAGCGAGCAGGCCATTCGTTTAACGCAGTACAGCCACGGAGCGGGTTGCGGTTGTAAAATTTCACCGAAGGTGCTGGAAACTATCCTGCACAGCGAGCAGACGAAGTTTATCGACCCGAACCTGCTTGTCGGTAACGAAACTCGCGACGATGCCGCCGTTTACGACCTGGGTAATGGTACCTCGGTCATCAGCACCACCGATTTCTTTATGCCGATTGTCGACAACCCGTTCGACTTTGGCCGCATTGCGGCGACCAACGCCATCAGCGATATCTTCGCGATGGGCGGTAAGCCGATTATGGCCATTGCCATCCTCGGCTGGCCAATTAATACCCTGGCACCGGAAATTGCTCGTGAAGTGACCGAAGGCGGGCGCTTTGCCTGCAAACAGGCCGGTATTGCGCTGGCGGGTGGTCACTCCATCGACGCGCCGGAACCGATTTTCGGCCTGGCAGTCACCGGTATCGTCCCGACCGAACGGGTGAAGAAAAACAGTACCGCGCAGGCGGGCTGCAAGCTGTTTCTGACCAAACCGTTGGGGATTGGCGTGCTGACCACCGCTGAGAAAAAATCGCTGCTGAAACCAGAACATCAGGGGCTGGCGACGGAAGTGATGTGCCAGATGAACCTGGTGGGCTCGGCGTTTGCCAATATCGAAGGCGTCAAAGCGATGACCGATGTGACCGGTTTTGGTCTGCTCGGCCACCTGAGCGAAATGTGTCAGGGCGCAGGCGTACAGGCACAGATTGACTTCGACGCGGTGCCGAAACTGCCGGGCGTAGCCGAATATATTGAGCTCGGCGCCGTGCCGGGCGGGACCGAGCGTAACTTTGCCAGCTATGGTCACCTGATGGGCACCATGACGGCCTCACAGCGCGCGCTGCTCTGCGACCCGCAAACCTCCGGCGGCTTGCTGCTGGCGGTCACGCCGGATGCCGAAGAGGCGGTGCATGCGGCGGCTGCGGAATTTGGTATCAACCTGACCGCCATCGGCGAACTGGTGACCGCACGCGGTGGCCGTCCGATGATCGAGCTGCGCTGAACCGATGCGGTTGTTCATAGCGGAAAAACCGAGCCTGGCTCGCGCCATTGCTGACGTGCTGCCGAAGCCCCATCGCAAGGGCGACGGCTTTATCGAATGCGGCAACGGTCAGGTCGTGACCTGGTGTATTGGCCACCTTCTGGAGCAGGCGCAGCCTGATGTCTATGACAGCCGCTATGCGCGCTGGAATCTGCAGGACCTGCCGATTGTGCCGGAAAAGTGGCAGCTACAGCCCCGGCCGTCGGTCACCAAACAGCTCAACGTTATTAAGCGCTTTCTGCATGAAGCCAGTGAAGTCATCCACGCAGGTGACCCTGATAGAGAAGGGCAACTGCTGGTGGATGAAGTGCTGGACTATTTGCAGCTGTCGGCAGAAAAACGCCATCAGGTGCAGCGCTGTTTAATCAACGACCTGAACCCGCAGGCGGTGGAACGGGCGATTTCCCGCCTGCGCGCCAACAGCGAGTTTATCCCGCTGTGCGTGTCGGCGCTGGCCCGCGCTCGTGCCGACTGGTTGTACGGTATCAATATGACTCGCGCCTACACCATTCTTGGGCGCAATGCGGGCTATCAGGGCGTGCTCTCGGTTGGGCGCGTGCAGACCCCAGTGCTGGGGCTGGTGGTGCGCCGCGATGAAGAGATCGAGCATTTCGTTTCGAAAGACTTCTTCGAAGTGAAAGCGCATATCGTGACGCCAAAAGACGAACGCTTTACCGCCACCTGGCAGCCGAGCGAAGCCTGCGAGCCGCATCAGGATGAAGAGGGGCGTTTGCTGAACCGCGCGCTGGCCGAGCACGTGGTGAAGCGTATAGGCGGGCAGCCCGCACTGGTTACCGCTTACAACGATAAGCGCGACTCCGAACCCGCACCGCTACCGTTTTCGCTGTCGGCCTTGCAGATTGAAGCGGCCAAACGCTTTGGCCTCAGCGCCCAGAACGTGCTGGATATCTGTCAGAAGCTGTACGAAACCCATAAGCTCATCACCTATCCACGTTCCGATAGCCGCTATCTACCGGAAGAACATTTCGCCGGCCGACACGCAGTGATCAACGCTATCGGCGTACACGCCCCAGATTTGCTGCCGCAGCCGGTGGTGAACACTGATACCCGCAACCGTTGCTGGGACGATAAAAAGGTCGACGCTCACCACGCCATTATTCCTACGGCGCGCGCCAGCAAGGTTAACCTCACCGACAACGAAGCGAAGGTTTATAACCTCGTCGCACGTCAGTATCTGATGCAGTTCTGCGCGGATGCGGTGTATCGCAAGTGTCAGATCGATCTCGATATTGCCAACGGTAAGTTTGTGGCGAAGGCGCGTTTCCTGGCAGAAGCCGGCTGGCGCACGCTGCTGGGGGCGAAAGAGCGCGACGAAGAGAATGACGGTACACCGCTGCCAGTGGTGGCGAAAGCAGATGAACTGTTGTGTGAAAACGGCGAAGTGGTAGAGCGACAAACGCAGCCTCCACGCCATTTTACCGATGCCACGCTGCTGTCGGCAATGACCGGGATTGCCCGTTTTGTGCAGGATAAGGACCTGAAAAAAATCCTGCGCGCCACCGACGGGTTAGGTACTGAAGCGACTCGCGCCGGGATTATTGAACTGCTATTTAAGCGCGGTTTTCTGACCAAGAAAGGGCGCTACATTCACTCGACCGATGCGGGAAAAGCGTTGTTCCATTCGCTGCCAGAGATGGCCACGCGCCCGGATATGACGGCGCACTGGGAGTCCACGTTGACGCAAATCAGCGAAAAGCAGTGCCGCTATCAGGACTTTATGCAGCCGCTAGTGGGCACGTTGTTCCAGCTTATCGAGCAGGCGCGCAGTACGCCGGTGAGACAGTTCCGTGGATTAGCGGCGCCAGGCGGCGCGAAGAAGTCGTTCAGTAAGGGCAAAGGGAAGAGTAAGAAACCGACGGCAAGCCCGGAACAAGACGCGTAATCGCCCCGACTGCCTGATGATGTTATGTAGCCCGGCCGAGCGAAGCGACGCCGGGGAAAACCCGGAGTTGGCGCTAAAGCGTCTCGTCCGGGCTACCGACAAGATTAAATCACGCCCTGAGCCAGCATCGCGTCGGCCACTTTCACGAAGCCTGCAATGTTCGCACCGCGAACGTAGTTGGTCTGTGCAGATTCACCACCGTGCTCAACGCAGGCGTGGTGGATATCCAGCATGATGTGGTGCAGACGCGCATCCACTTTCTCCGCTTTCCAGCTCATACGGGCCGCGTTCTGCGCCATCTCCAGGCCAGAGGTTGCTACGCCGCCAGCGTTCGCTGCTTTACCCGGCGCGAACAGCACGCCTGCTTCGAGGAACAGATCGGTCGCTTCGATGGTGGTTGGCATGTTGGCACCTTCCGCGACAGCCTTCACGCCGTTGGCAATCAGCACGCGTGCCGCGTCAACGTCCAGCTCGTTCTGGGTAGCGCACGGCAGCGCGATATCGACTGGCACGCTCCACGGCTGCTGACCTTCCAGATAGACCAGACCAAATTCGCGCGCATAATCGGCTACGCGACCGTCACGGCTGGCTTTGATTTCGCACAGACGCGCCAGCTTCTCTTTAGTGAAGCCAGCTTCGTCAACTACGGTACCGCTGGAATCGGAGGCGGTCACCACGCGGGCGCCAAACTCCATCGCTTTTTCGATAGCGTACTGCGCCACGTTGCCGGAACCGGAAACTGCGACACGCATCCCTTCAAAGCCCAGGCCGTGACGCTTAAGCATCGCTTCAGTGAAGTACACCAGACCGTAGCCGGTAGCTTCCGGGCGAATCAGGCTGCCGCCAAACGACAGGCCTTTGCCGGTAAACACGCAGGCGGTGTCGTTGGAGAGTTTTTTCATCATCCCGGCCATAAAGCCGACTTCACGCCCGCCCACACCGATATCGCCCGCTGGAACATCGGTGTCTGAGCCCAGATGACGATAGAGTTCGGTCATCAGCGACTGGCAGAAGCGCATGACTTCGCCTTCGCTTTTACCTTTCGGATCGAAGTCAGAACCGCCTTTACCGCCGCCCATAGGCAGGGTGGTCAGGGCGTTTTTGAAGGTCTGTTCGAAACCAAGGAACTTGAGAATAGAGAGGTTTACCGATGGGTGGAAGCGCATTCCCCCTTTGTACGGCCCAATCGCCGAACTGAACTGCACGCGCCATGCGCGGTTAACCTGTACCTGATTGCGGTCGTCTACCCACACGACGCGGAATTGAATAACACGCTCAGGCTCAACTAATCGCTCCAGCAGAGAGAGCTGGCGATAGCGCGGGTTCTGTTCCAGAAACGGCCAGAGCGTTGTCATGACTTCACGGACAGCCTGAGCAAACTCGGTCTGGTGTGGGTCGCGTTGTTGAACATGAGCCAGGAAGGAATCCAGGGAGCAAACCTTATCCATAAGTATAAGTACCTCTTATGATTGTAGATGTATGTAGTTGTTATGGTTGTGTTTAATAAAGTGTCATTTTTTCGACTATATCATTACCCAGCTAACGTATGACAAGTAAATTCCAGGACCAAAATAAAATTAATATTCGGGAGGGGGTCATAACTAAAAACGATGATGTAAAAAACTTAAGTAAGGCCCGAATTTGGTCGATAGTATTAAGAGACGATTTTTCAGGAGATTAAGGGATGAAAACGTTCTGGATAGCGGGCGCTCTGGCGCTGTTTTG
The DNA here is from genome assembly GCF_036759945.1 of Kluyvera sp. CHPC 1.251. Taxonomy (NCBI): domain Bacteria; kingdom Pseudomonadati; phylum Pseudomonadota; class Gammaproteobacteria; order Enterobacterales; family Enterobacteriaceae; genus Kluyvera; species Kluyvera sp. CHPC 1.251. Next base: position 49,066 of record NZ_JAPKIC010000007.1, read on the forward strand.
TCATGCGGCGCAGGCGCGGCCGCAGCTTGAGGTGAACGTCCCGCCAGAGGTGTTCAGCAACAGCAACAGCAACACCACCCAGCGGGCGCAGCCGTGCACCCAGTGCTGTATTTATGAGAACCAGAACTACTCGGAAGGGGCGGTGATTAAGGCCGAGGGCGTACTGTTACAGTGTCAGCGCGATGAACGGACCATCAGCACGAACCCGCTGGTCTGGCGTCGGGTAAAGCCATAAACGCCTCAAGCAGCGGCACGTCGGCGGGGGCTAGCGCATAGCTAAAGGCCTCCTCTGGCGTGCACCACACCAGCGCACTGTGTTCGCGGGCGATGATTTCACCGTCAAAGCGGGGCACGTGCCAGGCGTGAAGATGAATGATCCGCCCGGAGACTTCACGCTGATGGCTGGCAACGTAACGGCCAGGCCAGGCGCGGATCGCCAGCTCTTCCTGTAGTTCGCGCACCAGCGCTTCCGGCTGGCTTTCGCCGGCCTCAACTTTTCCACCTGCGAACTCCCAAAGCCCGGCCTGATCGGCATGCGGCGGGCGCTGGGCCAGCAGAATTTTGCCGTTTTGTTCGATAATGGCGGCAACAACATCAATGGTTTTCAGCATAGCGGTCAAAGACTTGATAAAAGGAATGCCATATTATCGCTGCTTTGTTGTTAGCTAAAGCCTTGCAGGAGTCTCCGGGTGAAAAATAAACAACCCTGGGTGCAACCGCTCAGTCAGTTACCCCTCAGTCTGAAACCTATTGTTGCCATGCAGCAGAAACATTACGGCAGCGTATTGAATCCCACCCGCTGGTGGGGGCGAATGCCCTGGCTCTTCTGGTTAGTGGCATTGTTCGTTGGCTATCTGGAACGTAAAAAAGCGCGTCTGGACCCCACGCTGCGGGCGCTGTTGATGACCCGCGTTTCTCAGCAGTGCGACTGCGCATTTTGCATTGATGCCAACAGCCTGCGTCTGGCACAGCGTAGCGGGGCGATGGATAAAGTGCTGGCGCTGGGAGATTGGCAAACGTCGACGCTGTTTTCTCCTGCTGAACGCGCGGCGCTGGGCTACGCTGATGCGATGACCGCGACGCCGCCGCTGATTTCTGCGGCACAGAAAGAATCGTTACACTGTCACTTTAATGATGAACAAATCACCGAGATGACCGCGCTGGTGGCATTTCAGAATTTGTCGGCGCGCTTTAATGCCGCACTGGAGATCCCTTCACAGGGGCTGTGCCGCACGACGGGAGAGCACGATGCTGGATAAACATCTTCACCCGCGCCTGAAGCCACTGTTAAATCGCGCGGCGCAGGCGCTGGATAAACCCGGTGTTTCCGCCGACGGCATTACGCTGCTGGGCTTTGCGATTGGCGTTCTGGCGCTGCCGTTTCTGGCGCTGGGCTGGTACGGCGCGGCGCTGGTGGCCATTGTGGCAAATCGGTTGCTGGACGGGCTTGACGGCGCGCTGGCCCGGCGGCGTGGGCTGACGGATGCCGGCGGTTTTCTGGATATCGCCCTTGATTTTCTGTTCTACGCGCTGGTGCCGTTCGGTTTTATGCTGGCAGATCCGACGGCGAATGCCCTGGCGGGGGGCTGGTTGTTGTTTGCGTTTATGGGCACCGGCAGCAGCTTTCTGGCATTTGCGGCGCTGGCGGCGAAGCATCAGATTGATAACCCTGGCTATGCGCACAAATCGTTTTACTACCTTGGCGGTTTAACCGAAGGCACCGAGACGATTTTGCTGTTTGTGCTGGGTTGCTTGTTTCCGGCGTGGTTCGCGTGGATGGCGTGGATCTTTGGCGCGCTGTGTTGGCTGACGACGTTTAATCGGGTGTGGGGAGGCTACATGACGCTGAAGAATCTCCAGCGTCATGAAGAGACGGATTAGCGAGAGCTATCCGGGCCGCGGTCACCGGTGGAAACCGGGTTTTTAGGGTTGCTGCTCCACTCGTACCAGCCGCCGTCGTAGACGCTGACGTTCTGCCAGCCCATCGCACGAGCGTACATAAAGGTCTCAGACGCGCGCCAGCCGGTGCCGCAGTAGAAGGAGACCTGCTGGGTTGGCAGGATATTCCAGGATTTCCACATCGCTGCGATATCGTCTGCGCTGCGCATGGTGCCGTCCGGGTTATGGAAATCTTCCATATGGGTGGAGTCGCTACCCGCATGGCCCCAACGAGCGCCAGCAATCTCACCTTTTGGCTTTATGTAGCTGTAACCGCTGGTGGTACCGATAAATTCCGGCCACGAGCGAATGCTGACCAGCGACGCATCCTGACGATGCAGCAGGCCGCGAGCCTGTTCCATATCCAGCATCAGCTGCGGTTGGGCCGGGATAGTGATGCCGAAGTCTGGCGCCGGAGTCACGTCTTTCGGCAGACCGCGTTCCACCGGCAGACCTGCGTCGGACCAGGTTTTCCAGCCGCCGTCCAGCAGGCGCACATCTTTCACGCCCGCATACAGCATAATTTGTGCGACGCGCGCTGCCGCATAGACATCGCGACCGTAAAGAATAACGGTGGTGTCATGGCGGATGCCGTGTTTCGCCAGCATCGCTTTGAGCTTATCGTCAGAAACCTTATTCCACAGCGGCTCGCTTTCCACCTCGTTGGTGTCGATATAGCCTGCGTTCGGAATATGGCTGACCAGGTAAAGTTTCGGTGCGCCCCAGGCGGCTTCAATCACTTTAACGTCGCCCGCCGGTTTTGCCGGAACATTTTTCCCCTGCTGTAAATCATGCAGCCACTGCGGATAAACCAGTTGCTCGAAGTGCGGCAGCTTTTGCAGACGGTCTGGCTGCTCGAGCGCATCGCTCAGGGTGGATATATTGTTAAAGCCCGCGTGTTTCAAGCGGTTGGCGACCGCCTCGTTGTCTTTACTGTCGCCGTAAAGTGCGATGTCGGTGGTTTTACTCAGCTGATGCTGCTGCGCCCACGCGCTAAGCTGCTCGTCGTTCATCGCGGAGAGCCAGCTGGCGGAGAGGTTTAACGCGCCCGGTTCGTGGCCCTGCGTGCCGTTGGCATGCTGAGGCCAGCCGTTGTAAAACGCGCTCATGCGTGTATCAATGGCGGTGCCATTTTGCTGCAGCAGGTGGGTCAAGGTTAAGGTTTTTGCCGTTTCGGCAGCAAAGACAGAGGAAGCGAGGCCAAGCGCAACGGCCAGCGCGGTCAGTTGAGAAACACGTTTCATCAAATCATCCGACGAGGAAAAAAGGAGCATCATTCTGAACCTCTAAAGGGGGAAATACCTTGCGTTAACGCAGTATTTCCCGCGTCAATGCCAGTTTGCTAACTGCAAACAGACGGCGGCGGCGGGGACATCATCCGGGTCATGAGTAACCTGCACCACGGGAATGTGCAACTGGCGAAGTTCGTCGAACACCCATTGGCGAAAACTGCCGCGTAGCGGACCGTCGAGGCGGCTAAATGGTTCATCCAGCAGCAGCGCGTCGGGCTCTGCCAGCAGCGCGCGCAGCAGCGCCACGCGGGCGCGCTGGCCGCCGGAAAGGGTGGCCGGGTCACGACGATAAAAACCGTCCAACCCCGCCTGCGCCAGCGCTAGCTCAACGCGAGGCTGGCGGGCATGGCGGGGAACGGTCGCTGGCAACGCTAGCTGCAGGTTCTGCCCGACGCTCATATTGTCGAACAGCAGCGCGTCCTGGAACAGCACGCCGATGCGCCGTTTCTCAGTAGGTAGCGGATCGCAGCGGCGGCCGTTAAGCCACAGCTCGCCTTGTGCGCGAAAGGCGCTATCGAGCGCGCCGACCATCCACGAAAACAGCGTCGACTTTCCGCAGCCTGACGGCCCCATCAGCGTGACAATTTCTCCTGCCGCGACGGTGAAGTTAACCTCACGCAACAGCGGCTGACCGCCGAGCGTGAGCGTCAGATTGTTGACCTGCAACATTAGCGTAATCCCCGGCGTAAATGGCCGATACGGCGCGCCAGCAGCGCGGTAAGCAAAAAGAAGCCCATCGGCAGCAACAGCTGCCATAGCGCCTGGGCGGCAAGCGTCGCGGTTACACCGCCGCTGCTGAGCGCCACGGCTTCGGTGGTCAGCGTGGGTATGCGTCCACCGCCAAGCCATTGGGTGGGCAGATACTGGGCGATACTCACGGAAAAGCCGACCGCCAGCGCCGACAGCAGCGGGCGAACGATCAGCGGGCACTTTAACCGTAGGAAAATCGCCCCGCGCTGCCAGCCAAGCGTTTTTGCGAGCAGTATCTGGCGTGGGTCAATTTTTTGCCACGCCGGGCGAAGCACAAACAGCATCCACGGTACCACCCACAGCAAATGCCCCCACAGCACGGTGGCGAACTGCCCGTCGAGCCAGCCATAAAGCGCCAGTTGATATTGTCCTGCGGCCAGCGGCAGTGCGGGTAACAGAAGTGGCAGATTGAGCCAACCCTGTACCCGGCGTGGTCCCCATTCCAGCCACAGCAGGCAGACTACCGCGCCGATCGGCGCGGACAGCAGTGCCAGCCACAGGCTATTGTTGAAGGTATCGGCGTCGGGCAGAGCGGCATGCGCCTGTGAGATTAGAAATAGTGTGCAGAATAGCCCGCTGCACGGTAGCAGGATGCCGACCGCGCGCCCAGGGCGTCGCGGGAAGGTGGGGTGTCGTACGTTGCTCAACGTGGGCAGTCGCCGTTGCCAAAGCAACCAGAAGCCTGCGGCGGCACCGGCAAGCAGCGCCAATAACACCAGTAATAGCAGGCAGGCCAGTTCACCTTTGACCTGATCCTCCGGGGCCGCCGAGTTCAGCCACTGCCAGGCCAGCACTGCCAGCGTCGGCGGGTTGCCGGGGCCAATAATTGTCGCCACATCGACTACCGACAGCGTCCAGGCCGCGGTGGCCAGCAGCGCCACCTTGAGCGAAGGTATCAATGCCGGAAGAATAACCCGGGTCAGGCACTGCCCGCGCCCGTAGCCAAGGCTTTTAAACACCACCACCTGTTCTGCCAACCGGCGTTCGCCGAGTAGCGCCCAGCACACCCACAGTAAAAAACCGCTCTCTTTGACCGCCAGCACCAGACCCAGCCCGATACCGTAACGGTCCTGAAATGGGCTGAGCATCGGCAGCAAACGATAGAGCGCGCCACCTTCGGCAAACAGCAGCAGCGCGCAGGTGGCGAAGGCCACGTGCGGCAGCGCCAGCAACCACGGCAGCCGGGAAGAGAGCCGTTGCCAGCCTGCAGAAGGCCAGAGAGTCGCAATGACCAACAGCGCCAACAGCAGCGCGCCGACGACGGCCAGCAGGGTGGAAACAATGGTCGCGGTCAGTGCCTGTATCAGCTGTGGGTCGGTTAGGAGATGTTGCCAGTCGGCGAGCGAAAACGCCGGTCTTAACAGCAGACCGGCGGCAGGAAGCAGGGGCAGATAGATAATCAGCATCATGCCCCAGCAGAGCAGAGTCAGTGCGTACCGTAACGGCGCAGCCATTCCTGCTCCAGCGCATTCACCCAGGCAGCGTGCGGCTCAGCCAGCACCTTTGGCGCGTGTTCCGGGATAAGCGATTGCAGCGTTTTTTGCTGTTCGGAAGTTAGCTTCGCCGGATCCAGTACGCTGGGGTCGCCCCATACTGCCGGATCGGCCTTGCGCAACTGTGCTTCAGGTGAGAGCAGGAAGTTTGCCACCACCAGGGCTCCGGCGCTGGCGGAAGCGTTTGCCGGAATGGTCACGAAGTGCACGTTGCCCAGCATGCCGCGCTGGAAGCCAAAGCTGTAGCTGTCCTTCGGCAGCTCGCCTTTTGCCACCTTCTGCTTTGCATGCATCGGGTTAAAAGTAAGGGAGAGGCGTAGCGAACCATTGCTCAGCATGGCGTCCATTCGTGCTGGTGAAGGGGGGAAGTCTTTACCATTGCGCCACAGCAGCGGATGCAAGGTATCAAGATAGGCCCACAGCGGTGCGGTTACAGCGGCAAAGGTCTTCGCTTCCGGCTGCTGCTTCAGCGCATCCGGCTGGGTGGTGAGGTTTATTAACAGCTGCTCAAGCAGCGCGGTGCCGGTAAAATCCGGCGGGCGCGGGTAGGTGACCGTACCAGGGTGGGCTTTAGCAAATTCGAGCAGCGCCTGTGGCGAGTCCGGCGGCTGCGGCGTTTGCTGCTGGCGAGCAATAAAGGTCAGCTGCGCGCTGCCCCAGGGCGACTCTGCGCCTTCCACCGGTACCGAGAAATCTTCCCGCACCGGTTTGCTCACATCCACATAGCGCCAGTTCGGTAACTGCTCCGCCCAGCCTGTACGCAGCAGGTTGGCCTCTTTCAGCGCACGGAAGTTTTCACCGTTGACCCACAGTAAATCGACCGAGCCATTGGTTTTACGCCCAGCCTGCGCTTCGGTCTGAATACGCTTTACGGTGTCTGCCGCATCGGCAATGTGTACGATGCGTAGGTTAATGGCGTAATCGCGTTTCACCTCACCGCTCACCCAGTCAAGATAGTGGTTCACCGCTTCGTCGCCGCCCCAGGCGTTAAACCAGACGGTTTGCCCTTTGGCTTCGTTTTCCACCTGCTGCCAGCTTTGCGCGTAAGCCGCGAACGGACTCAGGGCCAATAGGCCAAGCCCCAGCAGCCCAGCGCGCAGGCGATGTATATCTGCGTGATAACGCATCAGGAATTCCTCTTTTGTCGTTCGTGATAGAACGTCTTAGCGACAACGATAACGATAGTCAGTGCGAACAAAATAAACAGCCCGGTGACAAACCAGAAGGTGCCGCCGGTGAGCAGGCTGCCGACCCATGAATAGACGATAGTGGCGGGAAGCTGACCAATACCCGTGGCGATAAAAAAGTGACGAAAGCGCAGCGACGTCAGCCCGGCGGCGTAGCTCACCGGGTCGAAGGGGACGAAAGGCAGCAGGCGGCAGACTAAAATGGTGTGCTTGCCGTAGCGTTCAAAGAAGCCGTCGATGCTGTTAAGCACTATTTTTCCGGTCAACTTTTCGACCACCCCGCGCCCCATCAGCCGGGCGATGTAGAAGCATAGCGCGGCCCCGGCCATCGAGCTGGTCCACGAGAGCACTGCGCCCCAGAACGCGCCGAACAGCGAGGCGTTGGCGAAGGTGATAAGAAAAGCAGGCAGCGGGGCGGCAACGGCCTGAAAAATCATTAGCACAAAGGAGACGGCGGCGGCCTGTGAGCCATAGGAGTGGATAAACCGCTCGATGCCCTGTTGGTCGACGGCGAGAAATGCGGTCAGGCTCTGATCGATAAACGCATTCACGCTCGGAATACACCACCAGGCCAGCAGCAGTGCGATAAACGCGGTGAGCAGCAGCAGACGGAAAAACAGTGTGGCGTTGCGTGATGCCATCAGCGTTCCTCCTTAGAAAGATCCACGCGTTTATGTCGGGCATAGCGTTTGGCAGCCTGTACCAGCGCAAACAGCGCCAGCCCGGCGAGGCTCAGTTTGAGAATAAACGCCAGCGTCAGGCCATGTGTCGCCAGTTCGCTCGCCATCAGTGTATAGATAAAAATTCCCGGCAGCGTGGTCAGCGCAGAGACCAGGGTGTAGGGCCAGAAAGGAATGGCGGTCAATCCGTAGGCGTAGTTTTGGATATTGTACGGAAAGAGCGGAATGAGCCGGGTAAGAATCAAAAAGTCGATGCCGCTGCGGGCGATACCGCGCTCAATCGCCTGAAAGGTGGTGGTGTGCCCGACGTATTTAAGCAGAAGCGCCCGTCCGAGCCAGCGGGCAAGCAGGAAGGAGACTGCCGAGGCGACGGTGGCGGCAATCAGCGATAGCAGCGTGCCGAGCCACGGGCCAAAGGCAATACCGCCGACGAGTACCAGCACGCTGCCGGGCAGCAGGCATACCGTGGCGAGGATAAACAGGGCGATATAGATGGCATAGCCAAGAGCGCCGCTTTGGCGTACCAGTGCCTGCAGGTGGCGGAAGTTGGTGACCAGGTCCGCGAGGCCGAAGGTGTGGATCAGGGTAGCGAGCAGGCTGATGACAGCGACAATGAGCAGGAGCTTAGTGGCTGTGTGGTAGTGACTTCTTTTGCATGGGGGTCCTCCTGCCGGGAAGAAAAAGTGCGCGCGACGGTATTATAGATTAGTGGCCACTGCAAGATATTAGCGTTGGTTTATTGATTTTGCTCAGAATTTTTGGTTGGTGAAATGGTTTTCGGGTTGGGTGCGGGGTTCCGTTCACTTTATGTTGGGTAGAACATGGCGCTTCTTCATCTGTGAACGGGTTAAGGGGGGATAACCGCATCCCCCTTAACAATCCCTGCGGCCCCGCAGGGAAATCGGTGCTTCGCACTGCGCTCGCCTACGACTCCAGCCTGCGGCACGGCGAAACTCGACGTCCCTGTCTCGGTTCGCCTCAGTCCGCCATCCATGGCGTCCTGACCTTGCCTTCCGTGCTACGGCTCGCCGATTTCCAGCGGGGACTCATCGGTTTCAGTGACTTTGGTTTTTGCTGTTAGCTAAAAAACCGCACGGTTTTTGGTGGCGTCTAAATCGCCGAAGCGTTCCCTGTAGGCCGGGGTACTAAACTAGCAAATACGAGCTTATTTAAACGTCGCCCACACCGGCGCATGATCCGACGGCTTCTCCATCCCACGGATCTCATAATCAATCCCCGTCTCCACGCAGTGCGCCGCCAGCGGCTGGCTTGCCAGCAGCAAATCAATACGCAGCCCACGGTTATCATCAAACCCTTTGGAGCGGTAATCAAACCACGAGAAACGATCGTTGGTTTCTGGATTGGCATTACGGAACGTATCCACCAGACCCCAGCCCAGCAGACGCTGCATCCACTCGCGCTCTTCCGGCAGGAACGAACACTTACCGGTGCGTAGCCAGCGCTTACGGCTATCTTCACCAATACCGATATCGAGATCGGTCGGGCTGATGTTCATATCGCCCATAATCAGCACCGGGTTCTCTTTACTCAGACGGGTTTCCAGATAGTCCTGCAAATCCTGGTAAAACTTGGTTTTGGCCGGGAATTTGGTTTCATGGTCACGGCTCTCCCCCTGCGGGAAATAGCCGTTCATCACCGTCACGTTGCCGAATGGTGATGGCACTTCGGCGATGATCAGGCGACGCTGCGCCTCGGGATCATCGGTCGGGAAACCACGGTGCACGGCAATCGGTTCGGCTTTGGTCAGCAGCGCGACGCCATAGTGGCCTTTTTGTCCGTGGTAGAACACGTGGTAACCGAGCTTTGCTACCTCTTCCAGAGGGAACATGTCGTCGTGAACCTTGGTCTCCTGCAGGCCAATCACATCAGGCTGATGTTTTTCAACGATGGCTTGCAGTTGATGAGGGCGGGCACGCAGGCCGTTGATATTAAAAGAGACAAATTTCATAGTGGTCGTCACTTTACCTGGTGAATTGTGACGGGATAGTAGCAGAATTTAACGTACCTCGCTGCCTTCGCCCGGCGGTATCGCCAATTTCTTTTATTGCCGCTGCCATGTTGCAGAGCAAAATCTGCACCAGATTGAGGCAATCTGCGCCGTAATAAGGCGTAAATCTACGATAAATTTCGCAGTTGATCACAAATCCAGAATGATATTTTGCGGATGCATAATATTTCTTAATTTCACCCTGCAATCATCGACTGATGTCACTAATATTCACTTTTTATGCACTTATAGTGAATAAGTGATTTTTGTAACTTATTGATATTCCGTTATCAAACTCCGTTTATGCATTTTTACCTCTCGCTGGCACGAACCGTGCAATCTACATTTAAAGGGAAAAACATCAATTCATTAACATAAAATAAACCATTTATTTACTTATCGAGGTCGCTATGTCTCAGTCAATCAGCCGTCAAAATTTTGATCAGTGGATGATGCCGGTTTACGCCCCGGCAGCGTTTATTCCTGTTCGCGGTGAGGGGGCCTGGCTGTGGGATCAAGAGGGCAAAGGGTATATCGATTTTGCTGGCGGTATTGCAGTAAACGCCCTGGGGCATGCGCACCCAGCGATGGTCCGCGCCCTGACCGAGCAGGCGACGAAGTTCTGGCATACCGGCAACGGCTATACCAATGAGCCAGCGTTGAAACTGGCGAAGCAGCTGATTGACGCCACCTTTGCTGACCGCATTTTCTTCTGTAACTCCGGAGCTGAGGCCAACGAAGCGGCGCTGAAAACGGCGCGTAAGTTCGCCCACGACCGTTTCGGTGCGCATAAAAGCGGCATTGTAGCCTTCAAGAATGCGTTCCACGGGCGCACGCTGTTTACCGTCACCGCAGGCGGACAGCCCACCTATTCTCAGGACTTTGCGCCGTTGCCGCCGGACGTTCGTCACGGGGTTTATAACGATCTTGAATCCGCGCGCATGCTGATTGATGACAGCACCTGTGCGGTAATTGTTGAGCCGATTCAGGGCGAAGGTGGGGTGATTCCGGCGACGCTTGAGTTTTTACGTGAGCTGCGCGAGCTGTGCGATCGCCATCATGCGGTGCTGATTTTCGATGAAGTGCAGACCGGCGTGGGCCGTACCGGTGAACTGTACGCCTATATGCACTACGGCATCACGCCGGATCTGCTGACCACCGCGAAAGCGCTGGGCGGCGGATTCCCGATTGGTGCGATGCTAGCGCGCGAAGAGATGGCGAGCGTCATGACCGTTGGTACCCACGGCACGACCTACGGCGGTAACCCGCTGGCCTGCGCGGTGGCAGGTGAAGTGCTTTCTATTATTAACACACTTGCGGTGCTGAGCGGCGTCAAACAGCGCGAGCAGTGGTTTAAAGAACGACTGCAGGCCATCAACGCCCAGTTTGGATTATTTAAAGAGATTCGCGGCATCGGCCTGTTAATTGGCTGCGCGCTGCGTGACGAATACGCCGGGAAAGCGAAGCAGATAAGCCTGCTGGCAGCGGAAGAGGGGCTGATGGTGCTGATTGCCGGGGCGAATGTGGTGCGTTTTGCCCCGGCGCTCATCGTCAAAGAAGAGGACGTGACGCTCGGTCTCAACCGTTTCGCCGCGGCCTGTGAACGTTTTGTCGCGGGAGAGTCATCATGATGATTATCCGTCCCATCGCGTCCGGCGATCTGCCCGGCCTGCTGAAACTGGCCGGAAAAACCGGCGGCGGGCTGACCTCGCTGCCGCAGGATGAACATACACTGGCGGCGCGAATTGCTCGCTCGCAGGCGACCTGGCAGGGCACGTTGCCGCGCGGTGACCAGGGCTATGTGTTTGTGATGGAAGATACCCGCAGCGGTGACGTGGTGGGCGTGTGCGCCATCGAAGTGGCCGTCGGCATTAACGACCCCTGGTATAACTATCGGGTAGGGACGCTGGTGCATGCGTCAAAAGAGCTGAACGTCTACAACGCGCTGCCAACGCTGTTTCTGACCAACGATCACACCGGCAGCAGCGAACTGTGCTCGCTGTTTCTCGACCCGGAATGGCGTAAAGAGAGCAACGGACACCTGCTGTCATCCTCACGTTTTCTGTTTATGGCAGCGTTCCGCGACTGCTTTAACCACAAGGTGGTGGCGGAGATGCGCGGGGTGATTGATGACCACGGCTATTCACCGTTCTGGGAAAGCCTTGGCAAGCGCTTTTTCTCGATGGAGTTTGCCCGCGCGGATTATCTCTGTGGCACCGGGCAGAAGGCGTTTATCGCTGAGCTGATGCCAAAACACCCGATCTACACCGATTTTCTCAGCGAAGAGGCACGGGCGGTGATTGGGCAGGTGCATCCGCAAACGGCGCCCGCGCGCGCCGTGCTGGAAAAAGAGGGCTTCCGCTACCGCGACTATGTCGACATTTTTGACGGTGGCCCAACGCTGGAGTGTGATATCGACCGCGTAAGGGCGGTGCGTAAAAGCCGTCTGGTGACGGTGACGGCAGGTGAACCAGCAGGGGCCGATTTACCGCTGTGCGTGGTCGCCAACGAACAGTATCAACACTACCGCGCGATGCTGGTCCATGCCGACCCGCAGGCAGAGGTACTGACCCTGAACGCCGAGCAGTCCGATGCCCTGAACTGTCACCCGGGCGACGCCGTTCGCCTGGTGCGCTTATGCCCTGAGGAGAAAAAATAATGAGCCTATGGATAAATGGTCGCTGGCTGCCCGGTCACGGCGAGGCGCGTCGTAGTGCAAACCCGGTGACGGCAGAAGCGGTATGGCAGGGCAATGACGCCGATGCCGCTCAGGTTGAGCAGGCCGTTGCCGCCGCGCGTTCAGTGTTTCCCACCTGGGCACGTCGGCCATTCAGCGAACGTCAGGCCATCGTCGAAGGCTTTGCTGCGCTGCTGGAGGCCCATAAAACCGCGCTGGCCGACACCATCGCCCGCGAAACCGGAAAGCCGCGCTGGGAAGCTGCGACGGAAGTCACGGCGATGATCAACAAAATTGCCATCTCTATCAAGGCCTACCATAGCCGTACCGGGGAGAGCCATACCGAAATGGCCGACGGCGCGGCGACCTTACGCCATCGACCGCACGGCGTGCTGGCGGTATTTGGCCCCTATAACTTCCCTGGACATCTGCCAAACGGCCATATCGTGCCGGCGCTGCTGGCGGGCAATACGCTGGTGTTTAAGCCGAGCGAACTGACGCCTGCGTGCGGCGAGGCGGTGGTTAAGCTGTGGGAGCAGGCTGGGTTACCGGCGGGCGTGCTGAATCTAGTCCAGGGCGGGCGGGAAACCGGTGAAGCGCTCAGTGCTCAGCCGGGGCTCGACGGCGTGCTGTTTACCGGCAGTTCAGCAACAGGGTTCCATCTGCATCGCCAGCTTGCCGGGCAACCACAAAAAATGCTTGCTCTGGAAATGGGCGGCAACAACCCGCTGATTGTCGATGACGTTGCTGATCTGGATGCCGCAGTGCACCTGACCATTCAGTCGGCGTTCGTCACTGCTGGGCAACGCTGCACCTGTGCGCGCCGCCTGCTGGTGAAGCGTGGTGTGCAGGGCGATGCGTTTCTTCAGCGGTTGGTTGAGGTGACGGGGCGCATTATACCGGGCGCGTGGAACGCCGACCCGCAGCCCTTTATCGGCGGGCTTATCTCACCGCTGGCCGCGGAGCGGGTCTACCAGGCCTGGCAGATGCAGGTAGAAAAGGGCGGCAAAACGCTGCTGGCACCACGGTTACTCAAGCCGGGAACGTCGCTGCTGACGCCGGGGATGGTTGAGCTCAGTGAAGCGCACGATATTGCCGATGAAGAAGTTTTTGGGCCGCTGCTTGGGGTGTGGCGCTATGATGATTTTGATGAGGCGATTAGGTTGGCTAACGCCACGCGCTACGGTCTTTCCTGCGGGCTTATCTCACCGGATCGTGAAAAGTTTGAGCGCCTGCTGCTGGAGGCACGCGCCGGGATCGTCAACTGGAACAAACCGCTGACGGGGGCGGCGAGCACCGCACCGTTTGGCGGCACCGGTGCCTCCGGCAACCATCGCCCTGGCGCATGGTACGCCGCGGACTACTGTGCGTGGCCAATGGCCAGCCTCGAATCGCCATTGCTGACCCTGCCCGCGACGCTCAACCCTGGGCTTGATTTTCAGCATGAGGTGCCATCATGAACGCCTGGGAAGTGAACTTTGACGGTCTGCCGGGGTTAACTCACCATTACGCCGGGCTGTCGTTTGGCAATGAAGCCTCGACGAAGCATCAATATCAGGTTTCTAACCCGCAGCGCGCGGCGAAGCAGGGGCTATTAAAGATGAAAGCGCTGGCGGACGCGGGATTTCCGCAAGGGGTGATCCCACCGCAGGAGCGACCGAACGTTGCGCTGCTACGCCAGCTTGGCTTTAGCGGGCGCGACGAGCAGGTGATCGCCAAAGCGGCCGCGCAGGCTCCTGAACTGCTGAGCGCCGCCAGTTCGGCCTCAGCGATGTGGGTAGCCAATGCGGCGACGGTTTGTCCTTCGGCGGATGCGCTGGACGGCAAGGTGCACCTGACGGTGGCAAATCTGAGCAGCCTGCTGCACCGCGCCAGTGAGGCGCCGACCACTCAGGCCATTCTGGAGGGTATTTTTGCCAACCCTGATCATTTCGCCCTGCACCGCGCGCTGCCTTCGGTGGCGGCGTTTGGGGATGAAGGGGCCGCTAACCACAACCGCCTGGGGCGGGATTATGGTCAACCGGGGGTGCAGCTGTTTGTCTATGGTCGTGACGGCGGGCAGGGCAACCAGCCGCAGCGCTATCCGGCTCGGCAAACGCGGGCGGCAAGCGAAGCGGTGGCCCGGCTGAACCAGATCAACCCGAATCAGGCGATTTTTGCGCAGCAAAATCCACAGGTCATTGACCGTGGCGTGTTCCATAATGATGTTATCGCGGTAAGCAATCGGCAGGTGCTGTTCTGCCATGCTGAAGCCTTTGTGAACCAGTCCGCGCTGATGGGCGAACTGGCGAAAAAAGTGCCGGAATTTATGCCGATAGAAGTTCCGTCCTCCAGAGTAACGGTGGATGACGCGGTGTCGACCTATCTGTTCAACAGCCAGCTGCTAAGCAAGCCTGACGGCAGCATGATGCTGGTACTGCCGGGTGAAGCGCAGGAGCACCCGCGGGTGTGGCGCTACCTTAACGATCTGCTGGCGCAGGATAACCCGATAGACGCACTGCGGGTGTTCGACCTGCGTGAAAGCATGGCCAACGGCGGCGGCCCGGCCTGTCTGCGTCTACGCGTGGTGCTTACCGAGGCTGAACGCCAGGCGGTGAATCCGGCGGTAATGATGAACGACACGCTGTTCGCCACGCTGAATGATTGGGTTGATTGCTACTACCGGGACCGGCTAACTCAGGCCGATCTTGCTGACCCGCAGCTATTGCAAGAAGGGCGAGAGGCGCTTGACCGCTTAACCCAGATACTGCGTCTGGGCTCGCTCTACCCGTTCCAGCGCTAAGGAGGCGGTATGAAACAGTTTCTGGCCTTGACGCTTGCGGGGAGGCTGCCGGAGCAGCCTGAGGGAGACACGGCGTACTTCCATTGGGAGTGGCGTGAAGCCGGCGTGCTGCAACTGACGCCGCACGAACCCTGTTCACAGGCGTTGGTGCTGTCCGCGGGCATTCATGGCAATGAGACCGCACCGGTGGAGATCGTCGATTATTTGCTGAAGGCGCTTTTAAACGGTGAGTTTAAGCTGCGTTGGCATCTGCTGGTGGTACTGGGTAACCCACCGGCGCTGCGCGATAACAAGCGCTATCTGCATAGCGATATGAACCGCATGTTCGGTGCGCGCTGGCGGCATTTTCCCGTCAGTGACGAAACCATCCGTGCCGCCAGCCTTGAGCAGACGGTTACCGCGTTCTACCAGCGCTGCCTGGCGGAGGTGCGTTGGCATCTGGATCTGCATACCGCTATTCGCGGTTCGCATCATCAACGCTTTGGTGTACTGCCAGCGCGGGAATCACCGTGGGAAACGCCGTTTCTCCGCTGGCTGGGTTCCGCAGGTCTGCAGGCGCTGGTGTTTCATCAGTCGCCCGGCGGTACCTTTACTCACTTTAGCTGCGAATATTTTGGTGCGCTGGCCTGTACCCTTGAGCTGGGGAAAGCCAAACCGTTTGGGCAAAATGATTTAGGCCAGTTTGCTCTGGTGACGCGGCAGCTCAGGCATTTGCTGGCGGGGGAGATGGGCGGTGGCGCCGACACGGTGCCGCTTTATTACCGTGTCGTGCAGCAGATTACCCGCCGCAGCGCCGACTTCCGGCTGTATATGTCAGCGCAGACGCTAAACTTTACCCCTTTTGCCAGGGGGACGCTGTTGGCGGAGGATGGCGATACGCGTTACGTGGTGTCATCACCTTGCGAATATGTGCTTTTTCCTAATCCTGAGGTGGCGCTGGGGCTGCGGGCGGGATTGATGCTGGAACGTTGCCCTCCAATGGATTAATTAAACTGGGCCGCACGTGGGGGCGCTGCGGCTTTGATTATTTGTGCCAGGATTTATTGCGGATTATTCTTAAGGTTGTGCTTTATTATTAATCATGTCTGCTTTATACTTCTTCAAAATCTCTTCTTAATCAGTTAGTTGATTATTTTTGTTGCAACTCTCCATATTTTTTCCTTAATTTCCTCATAATTGGCACGAAATCGTTTTTTACACTTTCATTGTTTTACGCACGCTCTGATTAATTGACGATAAACCCCGTAAAGTTAATCTCGTCAACACGGCGATGCGCCGTCAGAATAACTGAAAGTAAGGATTCGATGATGAAAAAATTAACTGCTCTGTTTGTTGCCTCTACGCTGGCTCTGGGCGCGGCTAACCTGGCTCACGCTGCGGACACCACCTCGACGACCACCACCGACGCGGCGCAGCCGAACGGTACGATGATGCATCATCACAAAGGTAAAATGGGCCCACGTCATGACATGATGTTCCAGGGGCTGAACCTGACCGATGCGCAGAAACAGCAAGTTCGCGACATCATGAAAGAGAGTCGCCAGCATATGAAGCGTCCGCCGCAGGAAGAGATGCGCGAGATGCACAACCTGATTGCCAGCGACAGCTTCGACAAAGCGAAAGCTGAAGCGCAAATCAACAAGATGGAAGCACAGCATAAAGAGATGATGCTGTCTCGTCTGGAAACCCAGAACAAGATTTACAACATCTTAACGCCGGATCAGAAAAAGCAATTTAATGCCAATTTTGAGAAGCGTCTGACAGAACACAAAGCGCATGAAGGTAAAATGCCGCCTGCGCCTGCTGAATAATATCTTCAGCGCACTGTCTTAAGACCGCCGGAGTTGCCCATAAACGCCATCAGGCAATGGGCAGCTCCGGCGGTTTTTTATTGCCGGTAAATCAAGTAATTATTTCTTCCAGAAATCGTCGAATACGGTAATCGGCGTGCGGCGCTTGTGCTCGGTCTTCAGATACCAGCCTTCGATCGTTTTGGCGATTTCCGCTGGCAGCGTTTTGCCTTCCAGATAGTCATCAATATTGTCGTAGCTGACGCCAAGCGCGGCTTCATCCGGCAGAGAAGGTCGGTCGTCTTCAAGGTCGGCGGTTGGCGCTTTCTTATAAAGGTGTTCCGGGCAGCCAAGTTCGGCCAGTAGCCGTTTCCCCTGGCGTTTGTTGAGGCGGAAAATCGGGTTGATGTCGGTGCCGCCATCGCCGTACTTGGTGAAGAAGCCGGTGATGGCCTCGGCCGCATGGTCGGTACCCACGACGACGCCATGCGTCATACCGGCGATGCTGTACTGGGCCTTCATACGTTCACGGGCTTTTTCATTGCCGCGAACAAAGTCGCTCAGTTCAATACCGGCTTCGCGCAGCGCCTGCTCGCTGGCCAGCACGGCACCTTTAATATTAACGGTCAGCACGCGATCGGGTTGGATAAAGGTGATCGCGTCCTGGCAGTCCTGCTCGTCGGCCTGCACGCCGTAAGGCAGACGCACGGCGATAAACTGCAGTGCGCTGTCGCCGGTTTCGGCGCGCAGTTCATTAATCGCCTGCTGGCACAGTTTGCCGGTAAGGGTAGAATCCTGACCGCCGCTGATGCCAAGAACTAACGATTTGATAAATGGATAGGTTTTCAGATAATCCTTGAGAAAGTCTACGCTGCGGCGGATCTCTTGTTGCGCGTCAATCTGTGGTTTTGCGCCGAGTGCCTGAATAATGTCTTGTTGTAATGCCATTTACCCCTCCGGAATGTGTGTGCCAGCCTGAAAATCGCGTGTCGTTGGCCCATCAGAACAAGGTGTTAAAACTACCTCTTTGACGGTAAAACGACAAGGATCACCGTTTTGACTGCTGGATATTAGTCCGATTTACCGTGGGTTACGGTAATCAATGCGCCTTGTAATTTGATAAATAGCAATATTTATTCCAGGCTTAATGGACACCAACAAAAAAGGAGAGGGAAGATGAACAAGAATATAGCAGGGCTTCTGGGTGCAGCAGCGGTAATGACCATGCTGGCAGGCTGTACCGCCTACGACCGTACCGCCGATCAGTTCACGCAACCGGTGGTCAAAGATGTGAAAAAAGGGATGAGCCGCTCTCAGGTGATGCAGATTGCCGGTAAGCCATCCACTGAAATTAAGATGATTCATGCTCGTGGAACCTGCCAGACCTACATTCTGGGTCAAAGAGATGGTAAAACAGAAACCTACTTTGTGGCGCTGGATGACACCGGCCACGTCATCAACTCTGGCTACCAGACCTGCGCCGAGTACGACACAGACCCTGCCGCCAAGAAGTGATCCTCGTGCATTTATAGGATTCGTACGAAAGCCCGACCCGTGTGTCGGGCTTTTTTATGAGAAATGATGCTTATTTCTTGTCGCGAATTATTTTGAGTAAAGTGTGAAGGTAGTCAAAACGAGAGGTCAATGAGAGACAATTTTTGGGTGTTGAGAATTATCCGTACACAAATTGTTGCCGTATACTCATCCCATAAACAGAAGAAACTCATCTGTTACATACGAGGGTAGTGGGCACATGGAACATCGCCCGGTGATGACAGATTTCACAAGTTGAGGAAGCGTGAATGGAAAAGAAACATATCTATCTATTTTGTTCTGCAGGCATGTCCACTTCATTACTGGTCTCCAAAATGCGAGCTCAGGCTGAGAAATACGAAGTGCCAGTAATTATTGAAGCATTCTCTGAAGCGTTCGCTGCAGAAAAAGGCCCAGAGGCAGATGTTGTTCTGCTTGGTCCACAAATCGGCTATATGCTGAACGATATTAAAAAGATTCTGCCAAACAAGCCGGTTGAAGTTATTGACTCAACGCTTTACGGCAAGGTCGATGGTTTAGGTGTGTTAAAAGCAGCTGTTGCTGCAATTAAGAAGTCAGCTGCGCAGTAATTTTATATTTATTTTTCCCGTCAAAGAGTTATTTCATAATTAATCGCCGCAATATTGGTTGCGGCCTTTTAAGGGTATTTTTCTATGAGTAAAGTGATCGATTCGCTTGAAAAGGTACTCCTTCCTTTTGCTGTTAAAATAGGAAAGCAGCCCCACATCAATGCCATTAAAAACGGTTTTATTAAATTAATGCCGCTGACCCTTGCGGGGGCCATGTTCGTCTTAATTAATAACGTTTTCCTGAGTTTTGGTGAGGGGTCATTCTTTTATTCAATGGGGGTCCGCCTGGATCCATCAACCATTGCGACCTTAGACAGCTTTAAAGCCATCGGCGGTAACGTTTATAACGGTACCTTAGGCATTATGTCGCTGATGGCGCCTTTCTTTATCGGCTCTGCATTAGCAGAAGAACGTAAAGTTGACCCAATGGCAGCAGGCCTGCTGGCGGTAGCGGCATTTATGACCGTCACCCCATACAGCGTCGGCGATGCCTACGCTGTCGGTGCAAACTGGCTGGGTGGTCAAAACATTATTTCCGGTATGATCATCGGTCTGGTTGTGGCGGAACTGTTCACCTTCGTTATCCGTCGTAACTGGGTGATTACCCTGCCGTCGAGCGTACCGTCTTCGGTTGCGCGCTCCTTCTCGGCGTTAATTCCGGGCTTCCTGATCCTGTCTATCTTCGGGATTCTCTCCTGGATTCTGACCTCTTACGGCAGCAACTTCCACCAGATCATCATGGACTCCATCTCCAAGCCGCTGGCGGCGATGGGTGGCGTGGTAGGTTGGGCGTATGTGGTATTCAACAGCCTGCTGTGGTTCTTCGGTGTACACGGTTCCCTGGCGCTGACGGCGCTGGATAACGGCATCATGACCCCATGGGCGCTGGAAAACATCGCGCTGTACAACCAGTACGGTTCCGTTGACGCTGCGATTGCCGCTGGTCAACAGTTCCACTTCTGGGCGAAACCGATGCTCGACTCCTACATCCTGCTGGGTGGTTCCGGTGCGACCTTGGGTCTGATTATCGCTATCTTCATTGCATCCCGTCGCGCTGACCATCGTCAGGTGGCAAAACTGGCTCTGCCATCCGGTATCTTCCAGATTAACGAACCGATTCTGTTTGGTCTGCCGATCATCATGAACCCGGTGATGTTCATCCCGTTCGTACTGGTACAGCCGATTCTGGCAGCTATCACCCTGGCGGCCTACTCCATGGGCATCATTCCTCCGGTGACTAACCTGGCACCGTGGACCATGCCTACCGGCCTGGGCGCATTCTTCAACAGTAACGGTAGCGTTGCCGCCCTGATTGTTGCGCTGTTCAACCTTGGTGTCTCGACGCTGGTTTACCTGCCATTCGTGATGATTTCGAACAAGGCGCAGGCCACCATTGAAGAAGAAGAAAGCGAAGAAGACATCGCTGCCTCTCTGAAATTCTAATGCCAATGCGGTATGGAGCGAACCTCCATACCGCCCTCACAAAAGGGAATAGTTATGTTTGATCTGGATAATGTTGTTGCTGAGGACGTGCAGGAAAACGATCTCGAAGAAGTGGTGATGGGCCTGATTATCAACTCAGGGCAGGCTCGCAGCCTGGCATACGCCGCGCTGAAACAGGCGAAGCAGGGCGATTTTGAAACCGCTAAAGCCACGATGGACCAGTCCCGCATTGCGCTGAGCGAAGCGCACCGCGTGCAGACTCAGCTGATTGAGAGCGACGAAGGCGAAGGCAAAATGAAGGTCAGCCTGGTGCTGGTCCATGCGCAAGATCATCTTATGACTTCAATGTTAGCTCGCGAGCTGGTTGCTGAATTGATCGAACTTCACGAGAAGGTACAATAGGCTTTTCCCTATGAGGCAACCAAAGATGATCACCATGGAAATCAACACCGCCCGAGAACAACAGCTCTTTAACGGTAAAAATTTTCATGTCTTCATCTACAACAAAACGGAAAGTATCAGTGGGTTACACCAGCACGATTACTACGAGTTCACTATCGTACTGACCGGCCGCTATTATCAGGTGATAAACGGTAAGCGGGTCATGCTGGAGCGAGGAGACTTTGTTTTCATCCCGATGGGGTCGCATCACCAGAGCTTCTATGAGTTCGGTGCCACGCGCATTCTCAACGTGGGGATCAGCAAAGATTTCTTCGATACGCACTATCAGTCGCTGATTCCGTTTGCGCTGGTTGCTTCGCAAGTCTATTCGATCAAAAGCACGTTTCTGAGTTACATCGAGTCGGTTATTGCCTCACTACACTTTCGCGAAACGGAATTCGACGAATTTATTGAACTGGTTTCCTTCTACGTGATTAATCGCTTACGCCATCACCGGGAAGAGCAGGCGCAGGATGTGACGCCGCCGTGGTTAAAAGCCACCGTAGAAGCCATGCACGATAAATTAAAATTTGGTGAGGGCGCGCTGGAAAATATGGTCGCATTATCCGGGAAAACCCAGGAATATTTAACGCGAGCCACCCAGCGATATTATGGCAAAACACCGATGCAGATTATTAATGATATCCGCATTAACTTTGCCAAGAAACAACTGGAAATAACCAACTACTCGGTAACCGATATTGCGTATGAGTCAGGTTACAGCAGTCCAAGTCTGTTTATCAAAACATTCAAGAAGCTGACCTCATTCACGCCAAGTAATTATCGGAAGAAACTGACAGTTATCAAATAACGCGCTACGAAATTATTTCGTAGTTCTGAAACAAAGTATTTAGCTCACCGCATATTATGCGGCGGGTAAGCCACGTTTAGCTTGTGGATCTCGAGGGAGAAAAGTATGAGCCAGAAATTGAAAGTCGTTACTATTGGTGGTGGTAGCAGCTATACGCCGGAATTACTGGAAGGTTTTCTTAAACGCTATCATGAGCTGCCGGTAACGGAACTGTGGCTGGTTGACGTCGAAGGCGGCCAGGAGAAGCTGGATATCATCCACGCACTGTGCGAGCGCATGGTGGAAAAAGCCGGTGTGCCGATGAAGGTCTATAAGACGCTGAATCGCCGTGAAGCGCTGAAAGACGCCAACTTTGTCACCACCCAGCTGCGCGTAGGCCAGCTGAAAGCCCGTGAAAAAGACGAACGTATCCCGCTGAGCCACGGTTACCTGGGCCAGGAAACCAACGGCGCGGGCGGCCTGTTTAAAGGTCTGCGCACCATTCCGGTGATCTTCGACATCATTAAAGATGTTCAGGAAGTCTGCCCGGACGCGTGGGTCATCAACTTCACCAACCCGGCCGGGATGGTGACCGAAGCGGTTTATCGTCACACTGACTTTAAACGCTTTATCGGCGTGTGCAACATTCCAATCGGCATGAAGATGTTCTTCACCGACGTGCTGCGCCTGACCGAGAAAGACGACCTCTCCATCGACCTGTTCGGCCTGAACCACATGGTGTTCGTGCGCGACGTGCTGGTCAACGGCGAGTCTCGCTTTGCGGAACTGCTGGACGGCGTCGCCTCCGGTACGCTGTCGGCGAATACCGTGAAAAACATCTTCGATATGCCGTTCAGCGAAGGGCTGCTGCGCTCCCTGAACCTGCTGCCATGCTCTTATCTGCTGTACTACTTCAAGCAAAAAGAGATGTTGGCCATCGAAATGGGCGAATACTACAAAGGCGGCGCGCGCGCCCAGGTGGTACAGAAAGTCGAGAAACAGCTCTTCGAACTGTACAAAAACCCGGATCTGAACGTGAAGCCAAAAGAGCTGGAACTGCGCGGCGGGGCGTATTATTCCGATGCGGCGTGCGAGGTGATCAACGCTATCTACAACGATAAGCAGACTGAACACTACGTCAACATTCCACACCACGGTCACATTGATAACATCCCGGCAGACTGGTCTATCGAAGTGACCTCCATTCTGGGCCGTGATGGTGCAAAACCGCATCCACGCGTGACCCATTTTGATGAAAAAGTGTTGGGCCTTATCCACACCATCAAGGGTTTCGAAGTGGCGGCAAGCCAGGCGGCGTTGAGCGGTGAGTTCAATGACGTGCTGCTGGCGCTGAACTTAAGCCCGCTCATCCACTCTGATAAAGATGCAGAGGTTCTGGCACGCGAATTGATTCTGGCCCATGAAGAATGGCTGCCGAACTTCGCTGCCACCGTGGAGAAACTGAAACAGTGACAGGAGGCATGATGGAACGTCTGTTAATCGTCAATGCCGACGATTTCGGTCTGAGCAAAGGCCAGAACTACGGCATCCTTGATGCCTGCAAGCATGGCCTCGTCACGTCGACAACCGCGCTGGTGAACGGCGCGGCTATCGACCACGCGGCGCGCATCAGCCGCCGTACGCCGGAGCTCGCCGTTGGCATGCACTTTGTGCTGACTCTGGGCGAACCGCTGTCATCCATGCCGGGGCTGACCCGCGAGGGCAAACTCGGCAAGTGGATCTGGCAGATGGCGGAAGAGGGTTCGCTGCCGATGGATGAAATTGCCCATGAGCTGGAGTGTCAGTATCGTCGCTTTATCGACCTGTTCGATGCCGAGCCGACACATTTTGACAGCCATCACCATGTGCATATGATCCCGCAAATCTTCCCGCTGGTGGCCGAATTTGCGAAATCGAAAGGCATTGCGCTGCGTATTGACCGCACCATTCCGTATCCCTTTGAGATCCCGGAAGGAATACGAAGCACCGCGGCATTCAGCAGCGAGTTCTACGGTGATGCCGTGACCGAAGCGCTGTTCCTGCAGGTTCTGGACGCCTCTATGGCGCGCCAGGAGCAGTCTCTGGAAGTGATGTGCCATCCGGCGTTTGTCGACCGGACGATTATGGGCAGCGCGTATTGCTACCCGCGTCTGGATGAGCTGGATGTGCTGACCTCCGAATCGCTGAAGTACGCGATTGCTGAACGAGGTTATCGTCTCGGAACCTACCGCGACGTGTAAGACGTGTCTTGTGTTACCCCCTCAACCCTTGCCCGGCAGCATTCCTGCCGGGCTTTTTTGTGTATGACGCGCCCGGACGATTCCTGCTATCATAAGACTTTCCTGCTTTTGCCATTAATGATTGTGAATTTAACTGCTTATGAAACCGCTTCGCCAACAAAAACGGCAGATTATCAGCTATGTACCGCGTACCGAACCCGCTCCGCCCGACCACGCCGTTAAAGTCGAAGGCTTTCGCGACGTCTGGCTTTTGCGCGGCAAGTATGTGGCGTTTGTGCTGATGGGTAGCGCGTTTTGTCGCTCGCAGGCGTTCTCTATTCCGGAGTCGGCCCAGCGTTGGGCAGTGCAGATGCGGCAGGAAGGGGATATCGACGCGTAACGGCGTGATACAGATATAAAAAAACCGCTGGTGAAAACCAGCGGTTTTTTTGTCGCCCGGACAAGGCGGAACGCCAACTCCGGGATCGCCCCGGCGTCGCTTTCGCTCGGCCGGGCTACGGGTTAGCGGTGAGCTAACTCGGCGTCTTCTTCGCTATTCAGCACATCTTTGTCGGTCTGGCGCAGCCACTGGCTGGTCAGGGTACCGGCAGTCATGGAACCGCTCACGTTCAGTGCAGTACGGCCCATGTCGATCAACGGTTCGACGGAAATCAGCAGCGCAACCAGCGTCACCGGCAGGCCCATTGCTGGCAGCACGATAAGCGCAGCGAAGGTGGCGCCGCCGCCCACGCCTGCAACCCCAGCGGAGCTGACGGTCACGATGCCGACGAGCGTAGCAATCCAGACCGGATCCAGCGGGTTAATGCCTACGGTTGGCGCAACCATCACCGCCAGCATTGCCGGGTACAGACCTGCACAACCGTTCTGACCAATGGTGGCACCAAAGGAAGCAGAGAAGCTGGCGATAGACTCTGGCACGCCCAGACGACGGGTCTGCGCTTCCACGTTCAGCGGAATGGACGCGGCGCTGGAACGGCTGGTGAAGGCGAAGGTCAGCACCGGCCAGACTTTACGGAAGTATTTCAGCGGGCTAACGCCGTTGGCACCCAGCAGAAGGCCGTGTACCACGAACATAATCAGCAGGCCCAGGTAAGAGGCGATAACAAAGCTGCCCAGCTTGATGATGTCCTGCAGGTTAGAACCGGCAACCACTTTGGTCATCAGCGCCAGCACGCCGTATGGCGTCAGCTGCATGACCAGGCGAACCAGCTTCATTACCCAGCCCTGCAGGGTATCGATAGCGGTCAGCACACGCTTGCCTTTCGGCTCGTCATCTTTCAGCAGCTTCAGCGCGGCCACGCCGAGGAAAGCGGAGAAGATAACGATGCTGATGATGGAGGTCGGGTTAGCGCCCGTCAGATCGGCAAACGGGTTTTTCGGCACGAAGGAAAGCAGCAGCTGCGGCACGGTCAGATCTGCGAGCTTGCCGACGTAGTTGCTCTGAATCGCGTTCAGACGCGCGGTTTCCGCAGAACCCTGCACCAGACCTTCAGCGGTCAGGCCGAAGAGGTTGGTGACCAGCACACCGACCAGCGCCGCAATCAGCGTGGTGAACAGCAGCGTACCGATGGTCAGGAAGCTGATTTTACCGAGCTGAGAGGCGTTATGCAGGCGGGCAACGGCGCTCAGAATAGAGGCGAAGACCAGCGGCATGACGATCATTTGCAGCAGCTGTACATAGCCGTTGCCGACAATGTTGAACCACTGGATGGAATCTTTCAGCACCGGGTTATCGGAACCGTAGATCAGCTGCAAGGCGAGGCCGAAGACCACACCAATGACCAGGCCGACCAGTACTTTTTTAGCCAGACTCCACTGCTTATGGCGAGTCTGCGCCAGAGCAAACAGCAGTACCACGAACACGATAATGTTCGCTATTAATGGAAAATTCATCCCCGTTCTCCTGAAGTATTATCCACGGCGTTCAGCGGCAATAGAGAAAGCCGCGACGCGTGTTTTTTTAGATCAAATCCGTAAAGATTTGTCTGGATGTGAGAAGGTTAACAGAAGTGTATTAGTCCGCTTATATCCAAATGGAATGGATTATGCCAAAAGTGTGATTTTCGCTGGATTATTGTTCAACGTGTCGACCAATAAAGCGATTGAAGTCCGTCTGCAGCATATTGATCATCGACGATGACCAGCGCACCGCGCCGTTGTCCGGCAGCGACTGGGGCATAAAGACGGCGTAGGCGAACAGCGCCATGCACAGCACGCGCTCAAGCTGGTTGCCTTTACGCGGAGCGAGAATCGGCAAACGAAAACGCCAGCGGCATGGCCAGAGCAGCGGCACACCCGCAGGGGTAAGCATATCGGCAAGAATATGGCTGAGATAGCCCAGCACCATCCCCTGTACCGCATCGGCCGGAACAATCCAGCTGTCGGGCACTTTCAGATAGAACAGCGTCAGCGCGCCAAAGACGGCGAGCAGACTGTGGGTGAAACCCCGGTGTCCGCAGAGTCGTGCGATGGGTTTGGAGAGCCAGCTAAGCCGCTGCCCGAGCAGCGAGCGCGGGTGATCGATATCCGGGAGCAGACAGGTCAATATCGCCGACGGCACAATATGCCACCAGTCCCCCTGAGCGAGAACTGGCGTGAGCTCGGCATTTTTAGCAAACACCGCGCAGGCGATGGAAAAGAGCAGATGACCTTCCGCCGTCATGATAAAACCCGTTATTCTGTAAATTCATACAGTATAGGGTTTTTATACAGTAGGCGGAAGAGGTTACAGTGTAACTCTTTGTCAAAAATTAGCGCGCCAGCCAGCCACCGTCGACGGCAATGGTGTAGCCATTGATGTAATCAGAGGCGGATGAGGCGAGGAAGACCACCGGGCCCTTCAGATCGTCCGGCGAACCCCAGCGTCCGGCCGGGATGCGGTCGAGGATTGCTTTGCTGCGTTCGGCGTCTTCGCGCAGCTGCTGGGTATTGTTGGTGGCCATATACCCTGGCGCAATGGCGTTGACGTTAATCTGATGCTGAGCCCATTCGTTAGCCAACAGGCGCGTAATGCCGAGCACACCGCTTTTTGAGGCGGTGTAGGATGGCACACGAATGCCGCCCTGGAAAGAGAGCATTGAGGCAATATTAATAATTTTTCCGCCATCGCCCTGTTTCAGAAACTGCTTCGCAACGGCCTGGGAAAGAAAGAATACTGATTTGATATTGAGGTTCATCACTTCATCCCAGTCCTTTTCGCTAAAGGAGAGGGCATCTTCCCGGCGAATAGTCCCGGCGTTGTTGACCAGAATATCGATACGCCCGGCAGCAGCTATGGCGGCAGGTACAATATCGGCGATGCTTTCAGGCTGGCTGAGATCGGCCTGAATACTGTAAAGGCGTCGGCCCAGCGCCGCGACTTTTTCCGCAGTCTCCTGCGGTATCCGGCGACTAACGCTGACAATATCGCACCCGGCTTCCGCCAGCCCCAGTGCCATGCCCTGGCCCAAACCTTTATCGCACCCGGTCACGAGCGCTACTTTACCTTGCAGATTAAAAGCGTGAAGAATCATGTCGACCCCTGTATGCGGTTTTTATCGTTATGAGATGACCTACAGGGCTAAAGCATAGAAGGGTAGAATCGAATATTCAAATAAAAATAAAACAGCGTTTCATTTTTTATGATGAAGGTATCATTTGCGGGCACGATGAATGCCCGCAAAATTATTACCCGAGCAGATCTTCGCGGGTCAGAAACGCCAGCGTCGGCAGCTTGACGTCCGCCAGGCTGAAACGCGGGTCGAGCTGGCTTTCAGCAGCGGGCACGACAATAGAGCGCATACGCGCCGCTTTGCTGGCAATCATACCGTTGACGGAATCTTCCAGCGCCACGCACTGCAGTGGGCTAACGCCGAGCTCGGCCGCGCAGTTGAGGTAAACCAATGGGTGCGGTTTGCTGTAATCGAGTTTGTCGGCAGAGGCCAGCGCGTCAAACTGATGGCGCAGGTCGAACATGGTCAGTACTTTTTCCAGCATATACAGCGGGGAGGCCGACGCGAGACCCACTTTCAGCCCCTGCGCTTTGCATAGCGTGACGGCTTCGCGGACGCCCGGCAGCAGCGGACGTTTTTCTTCCACCAGTGAAATTACGCGCGAAATAATACGCTCTACGACAGTGGCGCAGTCTGGCCCCGTCCACGGTTGTTGCCCGAACCAGAGATCCACCACCAGATCGATGCGCAGACCGCGGGTGTCAGGAAGCTCATGACGGCGGGTAAAATCCACGCCCAGTGCGCCGAGAATTTCGTGTTCGCTCTGTTCCCACAACGGTTCTGAATCAATCAACAAGCCATCCATATCGAAAATCGCGGCACGTATTTGACGCTCGGTGGACATAACTTCCTCTCCTTTAGGGTAACAAGTTCAGCAATGGTATATCATATCGCGCGTAAAGTCGGGCGAAAGTCACCTTCTACGGATAGACTCAATAAGCACGTAGCCCGAGAACAGGCGTCTTAACAAGGGGAACCCATGACGTATCAACAAGCTGGACGCATTGCCATTCTGAAGCGGATTGCCGGGTGGGTTATCTTTATACCTGCGGTGATCTCAACGCTGATTTCCGTACTCAAATTTATGTACGAACACAGCGCAAAACAGCCGGGAATCGATGCTGTCATGATGGATTTCGTGCACGTGATGGTCGAAATGATGCGTTTCAATACGCCATTCTTAAATATCTTCTGGTACAACTCGCCACAGCCGGATTTTCACAACGGGCTGAACATCATGTTCTGGGTTATCTATGCGCTGATTTTTGTCGCGCTGGCGCTGCAGGACTCCGGCGCGCGGATGTCGCGTCAGGCGAAATATTTGCGGGAAGGGGTGAACGATCAGCTGATTCTGGAGAAGGCGAAAGGGGCAGAAGGGCTCAGTCGTGAAGCGCTGGAAGCACGAGTCGAAGTGCCGCGTCACACGATTCTGGTACAGTTTTTCCCGCTCTATATTTTGCCGATTATCATCATCGTGATTGGCTACTTTGTTTTAAAGGTGCTGGGTTTTCTTTAAGCCCGCCACCACTTGGCCTACAAACAACAAGCCCGGCAATCGCCGGGCTTGTTGTTTTATGCCGCTGGAATAGCGCGCGGTTTACCCTGAGGGTCAACCGCGACGTAGATAAACAGCGCTTCGGTGGCCTTGTAGCGCTGGCCAATTGGCTCCGACGAGACCTTTTTCACCCACACTTCAATATTGATAGTGACTGAGGTGTTACCACGCTTTACGCAGCGTGCGTAGCAGCACACCACATCACCTACCGCAACGGGACGCAGGAAGGTCATGCCATCGACCCGGACGGTCACTACGCGACCGTGAGCCACTTCCTTCGCCATAATGGCGCCACCAATATCCATTTGCGACATTAACCAACCGCCGAAAATATCACCGTTGGCGTTGGTATCCGCAGGCATAGCTAACGTGCGTAATACCAGCTCACCCTGAGGCGCGTCATTTTGTTGTGTCATGGTTCTTCTCTGTACTTACTTATGGTCGTCTTGCGGCATATGGCGATAGATGTACACGCCGCTCAGCACGGTGAACACCAGCGTCAGGGCGGTTAAGCCAAACACCTTAAAGTTTACCCAAATTTCCTGTGGCAACCAGAAAGCGATATAGATATTGGCCAGGCCGCAGAGAATAAAGAACACCGCCCAGGCCAGATTCAACCGTGACCATACGGTTTCCGGCAGGGTGAGCTCTTTTCCCAGCATGCGCTGGATCAACGGCTTTTTCATCACCCATTGGCTCACCAGCAGCGCGCCAGCAAAGAGGGCATAAATCACCGTCACCTTCCATTTAATAAACTCATCGTTATGGAAGAAGATAGTCAGACCGCCAAACACCGCCACCAGAATAAAGGTGATCAGCGCCATTTTTTCAACTTTGCGATAGCGTACCCAGCTGTAGATCAGCACCACGGCGGTGGCCACGATCAGGGCGCTGGTGGCCGCATAGATGTCATAAATCTTGTAAAAGGCGAAGAAGACAACCAGCGGTAAGAAATCCAGAAACTGCTTCATACTTCGATTCCGTAGTTCAGCGCTGCCCACCGATGGGCAGCATCAGTTTATTGACGAATAAGCATATACACGCGGAATAAATAGATCAGCAACAGTGCGGAAACAAGGTTGCTAAGGGTATTTACCACCACCGCGCCGAGGTAAGGCGTCAGCACGGCAAAGCTGGAAGCCATAAGCAGCAGCAGCGTTTTTGCCAGCATCCAACCGATAACCGCCGGTGCGATAAGACGGATATTCGCCCAGCCCAGACGCGTACTGACGCGCACGGCAGAGAACACGCCAAGCTTATCCTGCACCAGGATGATTGGCGCGAACGCCAGCACGATAGCCAGCAGAATGCCCGGGACGATAACCAGCATCATACCCATCTGGATCAGGAAGGTACTGATAAAGATAAGCACAAACAGCTTCGGCAGCACCGGTGCGCTTGCGCCGATAGCGCGCAGGGCGCTGACGCGGTGTCCGGCAGAGATCAGCTGAATAAGCAGCAAAATTCCGCCCGCGAGAACCGCGTTACCGATGAGCCCCGAAAAAGTTGAGGCCGCTGAGGAGCGCAGCAGAATTTGCTGCTGCTCCGGGGTCATGTTCTGTACCAGATCGAACAGGCCGGTGCTGCCCGCCAGGTTATCCCCAACGGTTAGCGTTGCCAGCTGATCGTCGCTAGGTGAGAAGGCATGGCCGAGCACTACGGTGATAAATGAACAGAGCAAAGCAATCAGTAAGATGGTGACAAACTGATTACGGAAAAAATTACCCGTGTCACGGTATACAGACTGCGCCGTGATAGACATGCACTCTCCTTGAGTATGGCAGGTGTTGATTAGCCGGCAATTGTACCGCAAATCGTGTTGCCGTAGCACGTCCCGCGCGAGCCGGGCTAAGTATATCTTTGTAAAGAGAAACTCACGGCAGGGTGCACGGTAAGCGCGTGTCGGTTTCCGCAGTACATTGTTCCAGCGTTCTTATCATTCAACGATTGCTGTAAAAACGATGACATAGCCGATTTTCCTGGGGAAATCATAGAATTGATATGAGTGCAAATGACGCATTTGCAGAAAATGGCAAAAATTAATCTGGATCAATAAATGTTAAATCTAATGATTTAGTGTGATCTGGGTAGGATCAAAGGTAACTCGTTATGGGTATATTTGCCGCGCTTGAAAAACCATAATGAGGAAGTGGATATGAAAAAGTTAGCAGCGGTTGCATTAATGTTGAGTACCTTTTCCGGCGGCGTCTGGGCGCACGAAGCAGGTGAGTTTTTCATCCGTGCAGGTTCGGCGACCGTCAGGCCAACGGAAGGGTCTGATAACGTATTGGGTAGCCTCGGTAGCTTTAACGTTAGCAACAATACGCAGCTCGGCTTGACCTTTACCTACATGGCCACGGACAACATCGGTATTGAGCTGCTGGCCGCTACACCGTTTCGCCATAAGGTTGGAACCGGGCCGACGGGGAATATCGCCACCGTGCACCAACTGCCACCGACGCTGATGGCGCAGTGGTACTTTGGCGACGCGCAGAGCAAGGTACGCCCGTATATTGGCGCGGGTATCAACTACACCACCTTCTTTGATAACGACTTTAACGATACCGGTAAAAAAGCCGGGCTTTCTGACCTGAGCCTCGACGACTCCTGGGGAGCTGCAGGGCAGGTTGGTCTGGATTATCTGATTAACCGCGACTGGCTGCTGAACATGTCGGTCTGGTATATGGATATTGATACTAACGTTAAATTTAAAGCGGGAGGGGTCAACCAGAGCGTGAGTACGCGTCTTGACCCGTGGGTATTTATGTTCTCGGCGGGCTATCGGTTCTAACGCTTCTGGCAACGCTGGTCATTCTATGGTCAGCGTATTCTCTCGCCAGGAATGTTCCGTATTTAAAGTATACATTCCTTTTTCTTAGTCACCGTAAATAAAAGCCCTTACTATTGATAGCGCACTATTTTATCAATGAAGTCAGCTTTAACGGTGGGTGCGAAAAAGAGAACAGGAATGGCAAACAAATACCTCAATTACAACACGCGAACGGAAGCACTTCGGCAGTTGAAAGCACCAGGGGATAGTATTCTGATAGTGCCCTATAACGATGGTGGTTTTCAGCGGGAGTCGACCAGTTTAAAGGCCGCCGCCATTAAGCAGAGTATGAAGATCGAGTTGAAATCTGTGCTGCTGGTGGTGGAGGGTGAATTGCCACAGCGTTTTTTACGCGTGACCAAAGTAGCGTAATACGTAATGAACTACGGATGGTAATAATAAGGCTCCGTTAGGAGCCTTATTATTATTTAACGAGCTGAGCGTTGCGTACGAAGCCCTTATCTTCCACGATCCGCAGCAGGTGACCTGCTTTTCCCCAGTCGCCGTTAGACTGCTGGCGCCAGCCTCTTTCGACCAGATATTCTTCAGCGGCAATGGTCTTCAAACCCAGAATGTTTTCTGCTTCGCCTACGATCTGACCATACTTTGTCTTCGCGGTAGTGGCGGGTTTAGGCGCTGTTTTGGCAAGCGGTTTGCCTGCATTGGCGGCGTTCTGTTCCTTGGTTTTGTTGATGTCGCAGGTGACGCCTTCCGTCATCTGTGTACAGCCGGAACGGATGAGCTGCTCGCGATATTTGGCATTAATCGCGTGAGCTGGAGCGGAGGCAACGACGGTGAAGGCCAGCGCGGAAAGCATGATTTTTTTCATTAAGGATGATGCCTGTGTTGTGTATTTCGTTATATCCATTGCCGTTTTTATGCACTAAAAACTGAAGGGTATTGTGCCAATCAGTCCGTCGTAAAATAACAGCGACAACCGTATTCTATTGATGACTACTTTTTCTCATCGCGATAGCGACGAGCATTATCGTACAGATTGATGCACATCGTATGACCTCACAAAAAATCCCCCCCATCACCAGGGGGGCCGTCTACCACAGACTAAAAATGAATGATGAATAGCTCAAATGTGTTTGAGGCACAGAGTGCAACAGGGACACTAAGGCGACGATTAGGGAGTGAACTAACGCCTTCATCGGCATAGCCACCAATCCCTGGGAGAGCGTCATGGTCAGGTTTAACGTCGTTAGCGAAACGGTAATCACCGCCATCGTCAATGCGAACGTAATGCCCATAATCCAACCTAGCGAACAGCAAGCGCGTAGTAATACCATTTTGAAAACCCTCTACATCAAACACGCTACTGTGCTTTAGTCAGCTGTGACGAAAATAGAATATCGTGAACAATACCGTTTAATCGCCATGGTGTAATTATGTCGCTAATAAATTATATATTCCGCGCACGGATAACTTGTAAAAACATCAGCGTTTTTTAATTTTCACTTAAAAGTGATTACGTTGACCTGCCGTCAGTCGACATAAATAAACGGGCCTATTTACTCGGCTATCTCAGGATTGTTTTCCCGATACAGTACGAGTGCTTCGGTAATAATCTGCTGCTTACTTTTTCGTGTTTGGCTGGCCACTTCACGAACGTATTCACAAAGCTCGTCTGCGACACGCGCACTCAGCATTGTCAGCCCCGCATTCAGGCTTTCGCCACGGCGTCGGCGCTGAGCAGGATAGGTTCTGGCGTGTTTCATACAATTCTCCACGTCACCCGAGACATTATTTTTCTGTATGAAATATGAATGCGCGTAAATGACATGTCAACGTACGAGTAATGGCTTAGGTATTGTATTAAAAACGTTAAGTATGGCGAGGGTTATCCGACATTTGTTCCGAATGAAAGGTTTGGCGGTGTGTAATGAAGCTCCAGTTATTTTTTGATGCCCGAAGTTACATTTTGAAGCGGGATTGAACGCGGCAAAAATGTGCGGTAGATCTCGTCTGGTTATCGAACAGAAGAAAATTCAGTCTGGGCAACGCATTACGTTATCTTAAGGAGTAGGGAAATGCTCCCCCAATTTTGTATGATTTATTCATCCTCCTCGCGTCGTTATTCATTATTTAATATGAAATTAGCGGCTTTGTAGCCAGGTTGCTAGTACGAAATGGTCAATTTTCTCGCAACAGTTTTTTAAAAAATAACGGAGACACGTCGTTTTATGGGCATAAGAAAAATGATCGATATTTGATTAATATCAAAAATAAACAAGCAGCTTTAATACTTGAAACGCGCGGGTGACGCAAAAAATAGTTTGGAATTAATCATTAGCGTAGAAAGCGATAGTATTCATGGCGGGGATTGACGTTTTTCATTCACGTCACAGCCCGCATGGCATTTCAGGCGGTTTTCTACCATGCTCAAGGTATAAAGTTTATCGCGTCGCCGCACTCACTTATAGCCAGGTAGCGTTAATGCGCAATGTCCTTATTCCCATCATCGCCGCGGTGCTTCTGCTGATTTTCGGTATTTTTATCCTCAATGCCCAGCTCTGGTATTCGCTGCGTTCTGAGCGCCTGGCGGGGGCACACTACGCGGCGCGGAATATTGCCACCATGCTGGATGAAGCGCAGGAAGCCAGTGGGGTAGCGGATGAGGTCATTACCAAAGGTTGTGATGCCCGAGGGCAGTATCAGTTGGGCACTGAAGCGGCGCTACAGCCGCATCTACGTACGCTCCTTATCTTTAACGATGGCAGGGTGTGGTGCTCCTCGTTGCCGGGTAATCACGTACTGCTACTGCATGTGGCGGAGATCCCAGAGAAATCGTTGCTGTTATTGTCTAAAGCGAACACGGTTGACGATCGTCCGGTGCTCCTATTTCAGCGCCGTTATGCCGGCAAACGGATCATCATCACCGTGAGCGACCGACATATTCGCGACGTACTCAATACGCCGCTTCGCGAGGCAAATTATTCACTGGTGGTCGATAACCAGGTGATGGGCCTGTACGGCGATATCTATCCTCGGCCAGAGAATCTCCCCGGCCACAGCATGGTGAGCGCGGAACGTTATCCTTTCAGTATCCAGTACAACCTCCCCATGCTGTTCAGCGGCGGGCGGCTGATTCATCAAGGGGGCGGGATTCTGATTTTCCTGCTGCTGCTCTCCGGTGTCGCCGCCTATGCGCTGTTTAAATACCTCAATAAAAGCACGACACCGGAAGAGACGCTGCGCAAAGCGATTGCTAAAGGAGAAATCGTGCCTTACTACCAGCCCATCGTAAACGGTCGGGAAGGGACGCTGCGCGGCGTGGAGGTGTTGGCCCGCTGGAAACACCCCAAAGCGGGCTTTATCTCGCCCTCGGTCTTTATTCCCGCAGCCGAAAAATCGGGCTTGATTGTGCCCCTGACTCGCTACCTGATGGCGCAGGTTGTGGTGCATATGAATGCCATTGAGAGCAAGTTACCGGAAGGTTTTCACATCGGGATTAATTTCAGTGCGTCGCATATTGTGGCGCCAGGTTTTGTGGCCGAGTGTCTGGCGTACAAGCAGAATTTTTCCCGCCAGGATCTGAATCTGGTGATTGAAGTCACGGAGCGGGAACCGCTGCATGTCGATGAGCATCTGATTCAGACGCTGAACGTGCTGCATGAAAATGGCTTCGCTATTGCGCTGGATGATTTTGGCACCGGTTACTCCGGGCTCTCTTATCTGCACGACCTGCATATCGACTATATCAAAATCGATCAGAGCTTTGTCGGCCGGGTAAATGCCTATGAAGACTCGACGCTGATTCTGGATTCCGTGCTCGAACTGGCGCGTAAACTCTCAATCAGCATCGTTGCTGAAGGTGTTGAGACCCAGGCACAACTCGATTACCTCAGCCGAAATAACATCACCTACCTGCAGGGATACTATTTTTTCAAACCCGTATCCCTGCCTGAGCTAGTCAAAATCCTTCTGTCGAAACCCAAGGTCAGGGTGGTGGTTGAATAGTGCAGACCGTTAGCGGCGTGATTCGGTGGCAATCTTGATAGCCAACCCCGTCAAAACGCCGCCCATCAGCCAGCGCTGAATGGTGCCAAACGAGGGGCGACGCACCAGAAACAGCGCAATGGTTCCGGCGGAGAGCGCCACCAGCGCGTTGATCGATACGCTAATCACAATCTGCGTCATGCCGAGCATCAACGACTGCGTCAGCACGCTGCCGCTGGCAGGGTTGATAAACTGCGGCAGTAGCGAAAGGTAGACGATGGCAATTTTAGGGTTCAGCAGATTGGTCAGAAAGCCCATCAGGAACAGCTTGCGCGGGCTGTGCTGGGGCAGTTCTTTAAGCTGAAACGGCGAACGTCCGCCAGGGCGCACCGACTGCCACGCCATCCACAGTAGATAGGCGACACCGGCAATGCGCAGCGCATCATAGGCATAGGGTACCGCCATCATCAGCGCGGTTAAACCAAAAGCGGCGCTGACCATATAGAAGATAAAACCCAGGGCTACGCCGCCGAGCGAAACCAGCCCCGCAGTGCGCCCCTGCGAAATAGAACGTGAAATCAGGTAGATCATATTGGGACCGGGGGTGAGCGCCATGCCGAGTGAGACGAGGGCGAAAGCGAGAATGTTGTGGGACTCTGACATGGGTAACTCCAGCGGGGCGAGGAGTTTTTATACTACGACGTCTGATGAAAGCGGGCGAGACAATTGTTAGTAGGTCGCGGCTCCCGGCGGCGCTTTGCCTGGGCGAGGCGTTTACGCCGACCCCGGGGCCTGCACGCGGCCAAAAAAAAGCCCGCATCAAATGCGGGCAAAAATACTGGAAGCAATGTGAGCAATGTCGTACCGAATACCTGAGTGATTTGCTCAACTATTCGGTAATGAGAAAGATAATATTTCTCATTTAAGATATCAACCCTATCTTTTGTGTGAAAGCGATTTTTTTTATTCAAGGGTGAAAACCGTACGTTTCTGACTGTCATCCAGCGGCCAGGCTGTAGCAATGTTTTGCAGCGCCACGGGCGTGGTCGCGATGGTAAAACCGCCTGCGACCGCCGCATTCAGCATCTCACCGGTAGCCTGCAACAGATGCGCCATCGGCAGGCTGCCAATCCCGCTACCCATTATCTGGAGCGGGGCAGAACGCAGCACCGCGCCGTTAAGGGCAATATCGTTTCCCGCGAGCGACCCGACCTGTACGTAGCGAATCGGTGTGTTGCCGGGGCTGTATTTCGCCAGCGCGGGCAGCAGTCGTTCTGCGCTATGCCCCCAGAGATAATCGACGACGACATCAATGCCCTGGTTGGCCTGAACGGCGAATTCCGCGCTGAGAGTGGTGTCATCACCGGTGAGCAGAATGGTGGCATCAGCGCCCAGCGTCGCGAGGGCGCTGGCATTACGCCCAGTGGCGATCACCTTTTTGGCGCCGAGATAGCGGGCAATCTGCACCGCTAGCTGCCCGGCACTGCCGGTAGCGCCGTTTACCAGGACGGTTTCACCAGCCTGGAAATTCGCGCGCTTCACCAGCGCCGCCCAGGCGGACATCCCCGGGTTGGCCATTGCTGCGGCGGTGACATCATCTAAGCCATCCGGCAGCGCAAAGCAGTTCTGACGGGCGACAGGCGCGTACTGCGCCATGCTGCCCCACGGCGCGGTTGGGAAGGCAAAATAGACCCGCTCGCCGGTAGGGAGCGTGCCGGTACCGTCGATACCCACTACAAACGGCAGCGTGCCGTCAAAGCTGTAGTGTTTGCCGGAGGCGCGGCTTTTCACCACGTGGCTGATGGCGGCGGCGCGGACGCGAATCAGCGTCTGCTGCTCCCCCACCTG
Organism: Kluyvera sp. CHPC 1.251; assembly: GCF_036759945.1. Classification (NCBI taxonomy): domain Bacteria; kingdom Pseudomonadati; phylum Pseudomonadota; class Gammaproteobacteria; order Enterobacterales; family Enterobacteriaceae; genus Kluyvera; species Kluyvera sp. CHPC 1.251. The sequence continues at coordinate 86,369 of NZ_JAPKIC010000007.1, forward strand.
CGGTTCATCAAAATCAGCCCATACCGGGCCCTGGGCGAGGTCAAAGACCACGGCTGCTTTCATAATTCTGTCTCCATAGGATATTTATGTGTAAAATGCACATATCAGATAACGGCACTATACTCGGTTGGTAAATATATGCAATATGCACATAATAATTATGACATCACGGATTTTCACGGCGCGCTGCTGGATATCATCGGCGTGATGAACCAACCCGCACGCGATGAGCAGCTGTTACAGGCGGCAGGCGTGCAGCTGGAACAGCTGCTGTTTCCGCTGCTGGTGGCGATTGGCCGCCGTGGGCCGATAGGGGTGGTGGAGTTAGCCGATAACCTCGGACGGGATTACACCACCGTTAGCCGCCAGGTGAAGAAGCTTGAAGCGCAGGGGTTGGCGCATAAGCAGCCGAATGCAAGTGACAGGCGGATTAGCGAAGTGACGCTGAGCGAACACGGGCTGGCGATTTTTGCGCAGATAGCGGTAGCGAGACAAACGCTGATGAATCGGGTGCTGGCGAACTGGTCGCCGGAAGAGGTGCAGGCGCTGTTCACGCTAACGCGTAAATACGCCGATAGCCTGAAGCAGCAATAAACCGCCTGACGAGCGTCAGGCGGTCTGGGACATTACGCCGATTTGGTTGCCGCTTTCATACTGGTGACAAAGCTTGAAAGCTCATCCAGCATTGCCTGCGGGTTCTCGACGTTACGCTCAATGATTTTGACAATCGCAGAGCCCGAGATAGCACCGGCAGCGCCAGCGTCGATAGTCGCCGTCACCTGGTCCGGCGCGGAGATACCAAAGCCCTGCAGCGGCGGTGCTGCGTTGTACTCAGCCAGTTTTTCCACCAGATGATGCAGCGGTAGCGCGGCGCGGGTTTCGGTACCGGTTACGCCTGCGCGGGAGAGCAGGTAGGTATAACCCCGGCCATGCTCGGCAATCTGGCGCAGCAGTTCATCGTCGGCGTTTGGCGGGCAGATGAAGATAGGCGCGACGTTATGGCGCATCGCGGCCTGACGGAACGGCGCGGACTCTTCCACCGGCACGTCGGCAACCAGTACGGAATCGACGCCGACGCGAGCGCACTCGGCGTAGAACGCATCGATACCGCGGTTGAAGACCAGGTTGGCGTACATCAGCAGGCCAATCGGAATCGTCGGGTGCTTGTGGCGAATCGCTGCCAGCATTTCGAAGCACTGGGTCGGTGTGACGCCCGACGCAAAGGCGCGTAGGGTGGCGTTCTGAATCGTTGGACCATCGGCCAGCGGGTCAGAGAATGGGATCCCCAGCTCCAGCGCGTCGGCACCGGCGGCAATCAGCGTGTCGATAATCTTCAGCGACTGCTCCGGGTTTGGGTCGCCGAGGGTGACGAAGGGAACAAACGCGCCTTCCTTGCGGGCCTTCAGTTGAGCAAACAGGTTGTCATAGCGTTCCATCAGATTTCCCCTCGCGCTTTCAGAATATCGTGTACGGTAAAGATGTCTTTGTCGCCGCGACCGGACAGGTTCACGACCAGCAGCTGCTCTTTTTCTGGGTTTTCACGCATCATTTTCAGCGCGTGGGCCAGGGCGTGAGAAGACTCCAGCGCCGGGATAATCCCTTCGTGGCGGCTGAGTTCCTTGAAGGCGTCCAGCGCTTCGTTATCGGTAATTGACACGTACTCGGCGCGACCAATGCTGTTCAGGAAGGCGTGCTGCGGCCCAACGGACGGGAAGTCCAGACCGGCAGAGATAGAGTAAGACTCTTCAATCTGGCCTTCATCGGTCTGCATCATCGGCGATTTCATACCGAAGTAGATGCCAACGCGACCGTGCTTCAGCGGTGCACCGTGTTCGCCGGTTTCGATACCATGACCGGCTGGCTCAACGCCAATCAGGCCAACGCTGGTTTCGTCGATAAAGTCGGCGAACATACCGATAGCGTTAGAACCGCCGCCGACGCAGGCAATCACGGCATCCGGCAGGCGACCTTCTTTTTCGCGGATCTGCACTTTGGTCTCTTCGCCAATCATGCGCTGGAATTCACGCACGATGGTTGGGAACGGGTGCGGGCCCGCTGCGGTGCCGAGCATGTAGTGCGCAGTTTCATAGCTGCCAGACCAGTCGCGCAGCGCTTCGTTACAGGCATCTTTCAGCGTAGCGGAGCCGCTGTGTACCGCGATAACTTCTGCACCCATCAGGCGCATACGGAAAACGTTCGGCGACTGACGTTCGATATCTTTCGCGCCCATATAGATGCGGCACTTCAGGCCGAGCAGGGCGCAGGCGAGTGCGGAAGCCACGCCGTGTTGACCGGCGCCGGTTTCGGCGATGATCTCAGTTTTGCCCATGCGTTTTGCCAGCAACGCCTGACCCAGCACCTGGTTGGTTTTGTGCGCACCGCCGTGCAGTAAATCTTCACGCTTGAGGTACAGCGTGGTTTTGGTGCCTTCCGTCAGGTTACGACACTTGGTCAGGGCCGTTGGACGACCGGCATAGTTTTTCAGCAGGTCAGTAAACTCTGCCTGAAACGCAGGGTCTTTCTGGGCGCTGACGAAAGCCTCTTCCAGCTGGCGCAGGGCGGGCATCAGAATCTGCGGAACGTACATCCCGCCAAATTCACCAAAATAGGGGTTCAGTAAAGTGCTCATTATTGCTCCTTAATATGCGCGCAGCGTTTGAAATGCCGAGGCCAATTTGCTGGCATCTTTAATACCCGGCTGTGACTCTACGCCTGAATTGAAATCCAGCCCGACGCAGCCGCTTTTGGCCGCTTCTACGCAGTTATCTGCGCTTAAACCACCGGCCAGAATCACGTTGCTCAGATCCTGACCTTGTAACAGTGCCCAGTCGAAACGCTGCCCGGAACCGCCCTGACCGTTGTCGAACACGTATTTATCGACATGGTTGAGGTCACGAGGTGGCAGCGTGTCGGCGACGCTCAGCGCTTTCCAGATTTGCACGCTGGCAGGCAGTTCGGCGCGCAGGGCATCGATATAAGCCTGGTCTTCGCTGCCGTGCAGTTGAACGGCTTTCAGCTGTAATGCCGTCGCACGTTCCACGACCTCGGTCGTTGGGGTATTCCGGAACACGCCCACGTAGGCGAGCGGGGCGCCATTCATCACTTCACGCGCCTGCGCATCGTTTACCGCGCGCGGTGAGGTTGGCACAAAAATCAGGCCGCCGTAGATAGCACCGGCTTCATAGGCCGCCAGCGCATCCTGCGGGCGGGTCAGCCCGCAGACTTTGTTTTCGCCCAGCAGGACGCGGCGAACGGCGGCGTTCAGGTCATCGTAGGCCATCATCGCCGAACCAATCAGGAAGCCGTTGGCGTAGTGGCTCAGGTCACGAACCTGTGCGTTGGTATTGATGCCGGATTCACTGATCACCGTGACATCGTGGCCCAGACGCGGTGCCAGCTGGCGAGTGCGGTTCAAATCGATAGAGAGATCGCGGAGGTCGCGGTTGTTGATACCCACAACTTTTGCCTTCAGCGCAATTGCGCGCTCCAGCTCTTCTTCGTTGCTGACTTCGGTCAGCACGCCCATGTTCAGACTATGAGCGACTGCCGCCAGTTGACGATACTGCTCGTCGTCCAGTACGGAGAGCATCAGCAGACAGGCGTCAGCCTGGTAGAAACGCGCCAGGTAGATCTGGTAGGCATCGATAATAAAGTCTTTGCACAGAATCGGCTGCGGCGCGATGCCGCTGACGATAGGCAGGAAGTCGAAGCTGCCCTGGAAATACTTCTCATCGGTCAGTACGGAAATCGCCGAAGCGTAGTGCTTATAAACGTTAGCAATGCGCGCCGGGTCGAAATCATCGCGGATCACCCCTTTCGATGGAGAGGCTTTTTTGCACTCCAGAATAAACGCGGTGCGGGTGCCGCGCAGCGCATCATAGAAGCTGCGCTGGCTTGGCTGTACATCGTTCTGGAACGAGGCTAACGGTTGTTGCTGTTTGCGGGCTTCTACCCAAATCGCTTTATCGGCAACGATTTTTGCTAATACGGTCTGCATTTCTTATCCTCTTGCCGCTAATGCGGTGACGCGGTCGTAGGCTGCACCACTGTGCAGAACATCCAGCACTTGTTGTACGTTGGCTTTCAGGTCTTCATGACCGTACAGGCGCATCAGCATGGCGACGTTGACCGCCACCGCGGACTCATGGGCCGCTTCACCTTTACCTTGTAGCAAGCGCGTCAGAATGTCACGGTTTTCTTCCGGCGTGCCACCGGCCAGTTCAGCCTGATGATAAGGCTTGAGGCCAAAGTCATCGGCGGTCAGCTGGTAGCTCTTAATTTCGCCCTCATTCAGCTCAGCGACGACCGTTGGCGCGTGCAGCGACACTTCATCCATTCCGCCGCTGTGAACGACGGCGGCACGCTGGTAACCCAGCACGCGCAGGGTTTCAGCAATCGGCAGCACCAGCTCCGGGCTGTAGACGCCAATCAGCGCCAGCGGCGGGTGCGCTGGGTTAATCAGCGGCCCCAGCACGTTGAACAGGGTGCGGGTTTTCAACTGCTGGCGAACCGGCATGGCGTGGCGGAAACCAGTGTGATACTTCGGTGCAAACAGGAAACACACCCCGAGTTCATCCAGCGCCTGACGTGATTTGTCGGCATTCATATCGAGATTAATGCCGAAAGCGGCAAGCAGGTCAGAAGAGCCAGACTTACTGGAGACGCTGCGGTTACCGTGTTTAGCAACCTTCAGCCCACACGCGGCGGCGACAAAGGCGCTGGCGGTGGAGATGTTGATGCTGTTGCTGCCGTCCCCGCCGGTGCCAACGATATCGGCAAACGGATAGTCCGGACGTGGGAACGGTGCGGCATTTTCCAGCAGGGCGGTGGCGGCACCGGCAATCTCATTCGGGCTCTCACCACGAATTTTCATGCTCACCAGCGCGGCGGCCAGCTGTTCTGGTTTCACTTCACCGCGCACCACGGCGGAGAAGAGCTGATGGCTTTCCTGCTGAGTCAGGGTTTCGGCCTGATACAGTTTTTCCAGAATCGGCTGCAGCGTATTGCTCTGCTCCAGCTTTTGCAGCGCCCACGCCAGCGTTTGTTCCAGCAGGCGAGCGCCTTGCGTGGTCAGAATCGATTCCGGGTGGAACTGGAAGCCGCAGACGCGGTCTGCGTCGTGACGTACTGCCATCACCATGCCATTGAAATGGGCGTTGATGGTTAAACCGGCCGGAATGTTGCTGCCTACCAATGAGTGGTAGCGCGCCACCGGCAGCGGGTTGCTTAAGCCGGCAAACATTGCCTGGCCGTCGTGTTCAATGCTGGAGGCCTTGCCGTGCAGGATTTCGCCTGCCTGACCGACGTAGCCGCCATAGGCTTCAACAATGGCCTGATGACCGAGGCAGATGCCGATAATTGGCAGTTTGCCACGCATGCGGGTCAGCAGTTCAGGCATACAGCCCGCTTCAGACGGGGCTCCGGGGCCAGGAGAGAGCATCAGCACCGGGTTATCCATGGTGCCCAGACGCTCAATTAAGGTCTGTGCTGGCACGTGATTACGGTAAATCACCACGTTGTGGCCGTTTGCGCGCAGCTGATCTGCCAGGTTGTAAGTAAAGGAGTCGATGTTATCGAGCAGCAGAATGTCAGCCATCAGAAAATCTCCTGTGCATGATGAGCGGTGGCGATGGCGCGCAGAACCGCACGAGCTTTATTACGGGTTTCGTCGGCTTCAGACTGCGGAACGGAATCCAGAACCACCCCAGCACCTGCCTGAACGGTCGCAATGCCGTTTTCAACGAACGCGGAGCGGATAACGATGCAGGTATCGAGGTCGCCGTGGGCGGTGAAGTAACCCACCGCGCCGCCGTAGCTACCACGACGTTTACCTTCAGCGGCAGCAATCAGCTGCATCGCACGCACTTTCGGCGCGCCGCTCAGGGTGCCCATGTTCATGCAGGCGCGGTAGGCGTGCAGCACGTCGAGGTCTTTACGCAGCTCGCCAACCACGCGGGAGACGAGGTGCATTACAAAGGAGTAACGGTCAACTTTGGTCAGGTCTGCCACGTAGCGGCTGCCCGGCGTACAGATACGCGCCAGGTCGTTACGCGCCAGGTCAACCAGCATCAGATGCTCAGAGAGCTCTTTATGGTCGGTACGCATTTCCAGCTCAATGCGGCTGTCGAGGTCACGATCCAGCGAGCCGTCAGCGCGGCGGCCGCGTGGGCGGGTACCGGCAATCGGGTAGATCTCAATCTGGCGGTTGGTCGCATCATACTTCAGCGAGCTTTCTGGTGAGGCACCGAACAGGGTGAAATCATTGTCCTGCATAAAGAACATATACGGGCTTGGATTGCTCTTCTTCAGCACGTCGTAGGCGGCGAGCGGAGAAGGGCAAGGCAGCGAGAAGCGGCGAGACGGTACTACCTGGAAGATTTCCCCGGCGCGAATCGCTTTTTGCATCTTACGCACTACGTCACCGTACGCTTCGTCGCTTTGGTTCGTTTCGCAGCGCATGGTGCTAATTTCATGCACCGGCAGCGCGGATGGCGGCTCGTTCAGCTGCTGGCGAACCTGAGCAATACGCTGCTGCAGGCGGTCTTTTTCTGATTCTGATGGTGTAAACAGGCTGGCCTGAATACGGGTGTTCTTGGTCTGGTGGTCAATCACCAACAGCGTTTCGGCCAGATAGAAGCAGTAGTCCGGGCAACTGGTGTCGCTTTCCAGCTGCGGCAGATCTTCGAAACCCGCGACCAGGTCGTAGGCAAACAGGCCGCCGAAGAACATCGCTTCACGTTCGTTTTGCGGAACGGTCACCAGCTCTTGTAACAGGCGGAAGGCGTCGAACACTGACAGCGAACACAGGCGAGCATCTTCATCCAGCAGCGTACTCACCGCCGGGAAGCGCAGAACGCGGCAGGTTGGCTGGCGGTTGTTTTCAACGCCCGCTGGCAGCGCGGCATCAAGCAGCGGCAGCAGAGAGGCACCGTTATCGGACAGCGCCTGAATGGTGACGGTATCACCCAGCGCGGTGATGCGCAGCGCGCTATCGACCAGCAGCAGGCTCTTTAAATCGTTTTTGCTATCAATGTCGGCTGATTCAAGCAGCAGCGTCGCCGGGCGTGCACCGCACAGCTGATGGAACAGCGCGGTGGGATTTTCACGGTAAATCGCGTCACTGGTCAGAAGCTCGAGCATAGGTTTTTGTGTTTGCATCGTTGTTCTCGCCTGTTCTGAATAATTTTTACTTAATAAAAAGCCCGCTCATTGGCGGGCCGGGTATCTGTATGCATAACGCAGACGTGATGACTCCGCCCTACTGGGAAGTACGCCACCAACCGCCGTGCAGAGCAATGATTTTATGCGTCATTTTGAGATACCTTCTACTAAGTGAACTTGCGTACTAGTTAACTAGTTCGAGAGGGCAAAGTCAACCCCTGATTTTAGAATTTCACGCAATGCCGTTATGATAGGCCGCGAATCCTTATAGGTAGTCCAATGGGAGCTGTTTTGAGCGACAACGAATACGCCATCATTTATGACCTGCATAGCCACACGGTCGCCTCCGACGGACGACTGACGCCGGAAGCGCTGGTGCATCGTGCGCTGGAAAACCGCGTAGGCACGCTGGCGATCACCGACCATGATTCTGTCGCTGCCATTCCTGCCGCGCGAGCGGAAATCGCCCGCGCCGGTTTGCCGCTGACGCTGATTAGCGGCGTAGAAATCTCGACCCTGTGGGAAAACCACGAGATTCATATTGTTGGCCTGAATATTGATATTGCTAATCCGGCGCTCACCGCGTTTTTAAGCGCACAGATAGCGCGCCGCGAGCAGCGTGGGGTGATGATCGCCGAGCGGCTGGAAAAAGCGCATATCCCCGGCGCCTGGGAGGCCGCGCAGAAGTATGCCGATGGCGGGGCGGTGACGCGGGCGCACTTCGCGCGTTTCCTCGTCGAGCAGGGCAAAGCGAGTAATATTGGCGACGTTTTTAAAAAGTACCTCGCACGTGGGAAAACCGGATACGTTCCGCCGCAGTGGTGTACAATAAAGGAAGCTATTGATGTCATTCATCATTCGGGTGGGGTAGCGGTATTAGCCCATCCGGGGCGGTACAATTTGTCCGCCAAGTGGCTGAAAAGACTGCTGGCACACTTTAGCGAACACGGTGGCGATGCGATGGAAGTCGCCCAGTGTCAGCAAGCGCCTCACGAGCGCGCTCAGCTTGCCACCTATGCCCGCGAATACGGTTTACTGGCGTCACAAGGGTCGGATTTCCATCAGCCCTGCCCGTGGATTGAACTGGGCCGCAAACTGTGGTTACCCGCAGGCGTCGAGGGTGTCTGGCAGCGCTGGGAGCAGCCGCAGAATTCAACTGAGAGGGAAGCATGAGTCAGTTTTTTTATATCCATCCGGATAACCCGCAGGCGCGTCTGATTAACCAGGCGGTCGAGATTGTGCGTAAGGGCGGCGTCATCGTCTACCCAACCGACTCCGGCTACGCGCTGGGCTGCAAAATTGAAGACAAAGGCGCGATGGAGCGTATCTGCCGCATCCGCCATCTGCCGGACGGCCACAACTTTACGCTGATGTGCCGCGACCTGTCCGAGCTGTCGACCTACTCCTACGTCGATAACGTGGCGTTTCGCTTAATCAAAAACAACACGCCGGGCAACTACACCTTCATCCTGAAGGGGACCAAAGAAGTGCCGCGCCGCCTGCTACAGGAAAAGCGTAAGACCATCGGGATGCGCGTGCCGTCAAACCCGATTGCTCAGGCGCTGCTGGAAACCTTAGGCGAACCGATGCTGTCGACCTCTCTGATGCTGCCGGGCAGTGATTTCACTGAATCCGACCCGGAAGAGATTAAAGATCGTCTGGAGAAGCTGGTGGATCTGATCATCCACGGTGGCTACCTCGGCCAACAGCCGACTACCGTTATCGACCTGACCGAAGATTCCCCGGTCGTGGTGCGTGAAGGCGTTGGCGACGTCAAACCGTTTCTCTGATCCTTTCTGACCCGGCGGCCTCCTCGCCGGGTACTTCTTCTATTCCAGCTGACTTATCTGCTCCAGCATCCACTGCTGCGCTTTTGCCTGTCCGCTCGCCGGGCGGTAATACACTTTCAGGGTGTAGGGCGGAATAGGGAACGGCGGCGTGTGCAGGGTGAGCTGGCGGGTATCAAAAAGCTGGTGCACCCCGCGTCGCGGTAGCGTGATGGCCAGATCCGTGCGGCTGACGATAAACGGTGCCGACATCACGCTCGGCAGTTCCACCACCGTACGGCGGCTCACGTGGCGCGAGGCAAGATAGCTATCAATGGGCCGATGGTGCTCGTTCCACGGGCTGACCACCACGTGACCCAGCTGCAAATAGGTTTCTGCCGTCAGCGTCTCGTGCGCCAACGGGTGGCCTTTGCGCACCGCCACCACATAATCGTCGGTAAACAGCTCCAGCGACGCTAAGCCGTGGCGGGGCTGCACGTTCTCTTCCTCAAAACCGATGGCGAAATTGACTCTGCCGGTCAGCAGTTCTTCCAGCGCGTCATATTCGCGGGAATAGACAATCCGCGTACGAATGCCGGGCGCGCAGGCCTGAAGCCGGGATATCAACTCGGGGAAAAATACCGCGGCGGTGTAATCGGTGGCGGCAAAGGTGAAGGTCTGGTTGCTGGTTTCAGGCTGAAAATGATCGGCCTGACCCAACTCGCCGTTCAGCGCCGATAATGCTCCGGCAATGGCAGGAAACAGCGATTCGGCGCGTGGCGTCGGCTGCATCTGGCTACCCTGACGGCTGAATAACGGATCGTTGAGTGAGCTACGCAGGCGACTTAATGCGTGGCTGAATGCTGAAGGGCTCATGGCAAGCTCGCTGGCGGCTTCGGCCACCCGGCGATGGCGATAGAGGGCGTCGAAGACCAGCAGTAGATTAAGATCCAGCAGACGAAGATTGCGATGCATGATATTCATTTTACCGTTGAAAAGAATGCAGCGTATTCATATCACGCTGGCGCTAGAATAGCGACCATCAACTGAACACCGTATCTCTGGAGGCATTGTGTCACACGCTACTTTCCGTCAGGCCACTCCGTCCGACATCGACCGTTGTTATGAAATTGAATCCGCAGCCTATCCGGCAGATGAAGCGGCAACGCGGGAGAAAATTGCCATTCGCATCGCCCGCTATCCACAGGGCTTCCTGTGCATGGAGCACGATGGCGACATCATCGGCTTTATCAATGCAGGCTGCGCCTGGGAGGTGGTGATGTCGGATGAAGCGTTCAAAGAGCTGGTGGGCCATGACCCGCAGGCGCCGAACGCGGTGATTATGTCGGTGGTGCTGCACCCTGACTACCAGGGTAAAGGCCTTTCCACCGCGCTGATGCAGGCGTTTATCGAACATATGCGCGAGCAGGGCAAAACGGCCATCTACCTGATGTGTAAAGCGCAGTATCTTGAGATGTATAAACGCTTCGGCTATCAGTTCCTTAAAAAGTCTGACTCGACGCACGGTGGGGAGGAGTGGTTTGAAATGGTGCAGGGGATTTAGCGTATTACCGCGCCATCAGACTTCTTTTCGCCGCGAGGGCCGATAAAGTGAAACAAAAGGGCAGGAACAAGCTGCCCTTTTCTCCTAAAATTCGTGTAGTATGTGCGGTCACCATTTTGGGTGGGTAGCCTGCGTCACGAAAAAAACGCCGCTGCCTGCCTCCTTATGCAACCCGGTGCTGATATCCCGCGTTGCTGATGAAGTCTCTAAGACGCCTGTGAAGGCGACACCGGAAGGAAGCTCTATGAGCGATAAAAGCGTTAAAAGCGATAAAAGCGAAAAACTGCAAAAAGTGCTGGCACGCGCCGGCCACGGCTCCCGTCGTGAAATTGAAACGATTATTGAAGCGGGCCGCGTTAGCGTGGACGGCAAAATCGCCAAACTGGGCGATCGCGTTGAAGTGATCCCCGGCCTCAAAATTCGTATCGACGGGCACCTCATCTCCGTCAAAGAATCCGTAGAACAAATCTGCCGCGTACTGGCGTACTACAAGCCGGAAGGCGAGCTGTGTACGCGTAACGACCCGGAAGGTCGCCCGACCGTATTCGACCGTCTGCCGAAGCTGCGTGGCGCACGCTGGATTGCCGTTGGTCGTCTGGACGTGAACACCTGCGGCCTGCTGCTGTTCACCACTGACGGTGAGCTGGCAAACCGCCTGATGCACCCAAGCCGTGAAGTTGAACGTGAATACGCCGTGCGCGTATTCGGCGAAGTGGACGACACGAAAGTGCGTCAGCTCTCCCGTGGCGTTCAGCTGGAAGATGGCCCGGCGGCATTCAAAACCATCAAATTCAGCGGCGGCGAAGGCATCAACCAGTGGTACAACGTGACCCTGACCGAAGGCCGTAACCGTGAAGTTCGTCGTCTGTGGGAAGCAGTCGGCGTGCAGGTGAGCCGTCTTATCCGCGTTCGCTACGGTGACATCCCGCTGCCAAAAGGCCTGCCGCGCGGTGGTTATACCGAGCTGGATCTGGCGCAGACCAACTACCTGCGTGAGCTGGTAGAACTGCCGGCCGAAACCACGTCGAAAGTGGCGGTAGAAAAAGACCGTCGTCGCATGAAGGCGAACCAGATTCGTCGCGCGGTGAAGCGTCATACCACGACGGGTGGTAATACCGGCAACAACAATAATAACCGTCGTTCCAGCACCCGTAATAACCCGAAAGGCTAACGACGTCAGTTCCGGCGGGCTTCCGCCGGAATACTTCCCCCATGTTAATATCCTCCTGTGATGCCATTCACACTTCTTTATAAAGACAAAAAACAGGAATTCCCCGGACAAAGAACGCAAAGTGATAAAATAACCCTCGCCATATACTGTTGCCACAGATTACTCAAACAGGTAGCCCGAAATGGATACAACTCAAAAACTCTCGGCAAGCTATGTGGTTATCGGCGTTAAAGAAAAGATTGGCTACGGCTTCGGTGACTTTGCCTCTAATTTATCCTTCGGTTTTGTCTCTCTCTTTTTATTATTCTTCTACACCAATATTTACGGTATTAGCGCGGTTCAGGCGAGCCTGATCTTTGTTATTGCGCGAGTCGTTGATGCGATTTTTAATATCCTGATTGGCTTTGCCATTGATAAAACCCACAGCCGCTACGGCAAGCTGCGTCCGTGGTTATTATATGGCTCGGTGCCACTGGGGTTGTTAACCGTACTGTGCTTCCTGCCGTTTGGCGGCGAAGCCAAATTCTGGTTCGCGCTCTGCTCCTACACTATCTACTGCCTGGCGTACACCGCGGTCAACACGCCGTATTCGGCGCTGACCAACCGGTTAACCCAGCACGAGGCCTCACGTTCGTCGCTGTCGGTCTACCGCTTTGTGATGGCGATTGTCGGCTACCTGATTGTCTCAACCACCGCGGATATTCTGATTTCGCCGTTTGACGACAAACAGCTGGGCTACGTCTTTGCCGTCTCCTGCTTTGCGCTGCTGGCGACGTTCCTGTTCCTTGCCTGCTTTGGCATGACCAAAGAGCGCGTGGGGGAAGAGGAAGACGCGCCGGCGCCGACGCTGCGTGAAATGTTCCGCGCGGTGATGGGCAATGCGCCGCTGATTAACCTGTCGTTATTTACCGTCTTCTTTTATATCGCCTACACCGTGTGGATGGCGATCGCGATTTACTTTATTAAGTACATCATTGGCAATGAAGGTTTTACCGCCTCGTTCTTTATGATTCAGTCCGCCGCCTATATTTTGGGGACGGTGGTTTCAGAGAAAGTGATTGCCGTTATCGGCAAAAAGAAAATGACGCTGGTGGCGCTGTTGATTGGTGTGCTGGGCGTGCTGATGCAGTATTTCGTTGCCGGTAATAATATCTGGCTGATCATGACTGGAGTGTGCCTGTTCAGTATTACGCTGGGCATGGGATTTGTCGCCATGTGGTCAATGATTGCCGATACCGTGGAATATGCTGAATGGCATCACGGCGTGCGCACGGAAGGCGCTATTTACGGCTTCTTCAACTTTATTACCAAAATAGCGATGGCCATCGGCGGCGGCTGCGCTGGGTGGATGCTGGATTATTACCACTATGACGCTGCCAATATTAGTGCCGACGCGTTGAGCGGCATCAATATTCTGATGACGCTGTTCCCAGGCGCCATGTTTGCGATTAGCGCCATCTTCGTTGCCAGCTACTCGCTGGATGAAAAAACCTACCGCGACATCGTGCAGAAAATTAGCCTGCGCAAGCAGAACGCGCTTTAACCTCAGGGAGCCAGAGAAATGAATCGTGATTTTAAAACGCTTATTGCGGCAATGAATGCAGAAGAGAAAGTGGCGCTGCTGACCGGCAGTGGGCTGTGGCGCACGGCGAGCCTGCCGCAGCACGGCATCGACGATATCGTGATGACCGACGGTACCTACGGCGTGCGTTACAGCAGCGCGCAGATAGACGGCAACGAAAAGTGGAGCATGGATGATTTTATCTCCGTGATCACCCAAACCGCCGACCGCGCTAACGCCGAAGAACCGGCAGCGAAAGGGGGCAGTGAAGCGCTGTTCAGCGCCTCGCTACCGGCCACCTGTTTCCCTAACGGCTCAAGCCTTGCCTGTAGCTGGGATATTGATCTGGTCTATCAGATGGGCCAGGCGCTAGGACGCGAATGCCAGCATATGGGCGTCGGGATTTTACTGGGGCCGGGGATTAATATTCGCCGCACGCCGCTGGCGGGGCGCGGCTACGAATACTATGCCGAAGATCCAGTAGTAAGCGGCGATATTGCTGCTGCGCTTATCAACGGCTTACAGGATGAGGGCGTGGGCGCCAGCCTGAAGCATTTTGCGGCCAACAACTCGGAATACCGCCGCACCGAAATGGACTCCATTATTGAAGAGCGCGCACTGCGGGAAATTTACCTGGCGGGCTTCCAGCGGGCGATTGCCAAATCGCAGCCGTGGACGGTGATGTCCTCCTATAACCGCCTGAACGGCGTGCAGACTTCGCAGGACCCGTTCCTGCTGACGCAGGTGCTGCGCGATGAGTGGGGCTATGATGGCCTGGTGATGTCCGACTGGTACGGTATTAAAGATCGTCCTGCATCGCTGATGGCGGGGAACGATCTGGCAATGCCGGAAACTCGCCGCGATAAGCAGACGCTGCTGGCGGCCATCAACGCGGGCGAGGTGCCAATGTCGGTGGTCGATAGCGCCTGCCTGCGAATGCTTGAGCTGCTGGACAAAGTACAGCGCCACCGCCGTTCAGGTACTCAGGCCGATTTCTCCGCACATCACCGTCTTTCACAGCAGTTGGCGGCGGAATCTATCGTTCTGCTGAAAAATGACGACAATCTCCTGCCACTGCGTCCGGAGAAGACACCGCGTATCGCCGTGCTGGGTAAACCGGCGCAGGAGCCAGTGATTCAGGGATCCGGCTGCGCGACTACGGTGCCGTATCTGCTTGACCGTCCGCTGGATGAGATTTTCGACCTTGCCGGTGAAGCATTCAGCGTAAGCTGGGCCGTCGGCGCACCGGACGACCTGCAGAGTGACGAAGCTGCGCTGACGCAGGCGAAAGCGGTGGCGCAGGAGGCCGATGTAGCGGTGATCTTCGTCAGCACGGCGGTGGGTGAAGACGGTGAGAACGGCGACCGTCACGATCTGAATATTCTGGCGGTGCATGAGCGGCTGATTCGCGAAGTGGCGTCGGTACAGCCCAACGTGGTGGTGGTGCTGGCGAACAGTGATGCGGTGGTGATGCCATGGCTTGGTGAATGCAAAGCGCTGCTGGAAACCTTCTTTGCCGGGCAGGGCATGGGGCGTGCGGTGGCAGAAATTCTGTTCGGGCAGCGTAACCCAAGCGGCAAGCTAACGGTGACCGTGCCTAACACTCTGGAAGAGACGCCAGCCTGGCTGAACTACCCTGGCGAAAACCTGCGCCATCACTACGGTGAAGGGTTATTTGTTGGCTATCGCTACTACGATAAACGCTGCCTGACGCCACGCTTCCCGTTTGGATTCGGCTTAAGCTATACCCAATTTAGCTACCGCAACCTGTCATTGTCGGCGGAGACGCTTGGCGCAGATGACACGCTCACCGTTACCTTTGAGCTAAGCAATATCGGCGCGGTAAACGGCAAAGAGATTGTGCAGCTGTACGTTTCTGCACCGGAGGGTGAATTGATCCGTGAAGTCCGTGCACTGAAAGGGTTTGATAAGATAGCCCTTGCGGCGGGTGAGACCCAACGCGTCAGCCTGCAGCTACCGATTAGCGAATTGGCTTGCTACCATCCTGGTCTTGGCGATTGGGTGATAACACCGGGGAACTGGCAGGTACATATTGGTGGTTCTTCCCGCGACCTGCCGCTGAGCGCGACGTTTACGGTAAATTGCCCGGCCCGCTATGTGCCACTGCGTGACGATAACTCGTTACAGCAGCTGATTCAGCAACCGAAAGCCTTTGCTCGCGTAGTACAGCTGATTGCCGATAAGAGCCAGCTGCCGCCGGAGCAGGTACGAGAAAAGCTGATTCGCCTGGCCCCGGATCTGTTCTGCGGCCTGCTGATTGCGCTGACCGAGTTCCTGGCGCTGGACATCGACCGCGATGAGCTAAACGCCGTGCTGGCTGAACCCCAATAACGGCCCACAACAGGAGAGAGCGCGTGTTCCCATTTTCAGTGACGCATCCCCATCCGGCAACACATGCCGGGCGGCAGACGGCGAATAGCGGCTATGAGCTGATTGCTTTTGACGCGGAAAAGCTGAATGTGTTTGCCGCTGAGGTTCGCTACTGCGAGCCGCACTGGCATCCGGCACCGGAGCTGATTACGGTGCTGAACGGGCGTTTTTCTCTGACCGTCGGCCAGCAAAACGTGATGCTGCAACAGGGCGAGATGCTCTATATCAATGCCGAAGAAGTGCATGAACTGAACGCGGAGGAAGAGGGGAGCCAACTGGTCACGGTACAGTTCTCCCCCGGGCTTTTTGATGAGCTACATCCTGCGCCGCTGCTGGAGTGGCGCACTCATGAATTGGCCATGAGCGGGGCCGACCGCGCAGTTTTCCAGCGGCTGACGGCGCTGCTGGAACGCATCATTGATAATCACGCGCCGTTTCAGCGTATCGCCGCTATCTATCTGCTCCTGGATGCGCTGGTGGCTGCTGGGCAGCCTATTGAGCGAGGGGAAAGCACGCTGCGGGAAGAGGCGATGATTAAAGAAGGGATTGAGTATATTAATCAACACTTTGATCAACCGCTGACCCTCAGCGATGTTGCTGAGCATTGCGGGATGAGCTACTCATGGTTCTCCCGACTGTTTAAAAAGGTCAGTCGGCACAATTTCAAAGAGTATCTGACGCTGGTCAGGCTGAACAAAGCCCGCACGTTACTGCGCGACACGCGCACGCCGATTACCGACATCAGCCACAGCTGCGGTTTTCAGGAACACAAGCTGCTGATTGCCGCCTTTAATAAATACTGCGGGCTAACGCCGACGGAGTATCGCAAGCGCTTTATTTCGCGCCAGAATCTGACGGAGGTCGCGCTGGCACAGGGTGAGGACTGCCTGTGCCTGCCGCTCAATCATGCGCTTCTCGACCGATTAGCGGTCAGTAATCAATTCCAATCTGCGCCTTAATACCGGCTTCAAACGCATGCTTCACCGGACGCAGCTCGCTGACCGTATCGGCGTACTCAAGAATATCCCGGTGGCACCCGCGACCGGTGATGATCACCGTCTGATGATGCGGCCGGTTTTTCAGCGCGGTTAATACCTCTTCTAACGGCAGATAGTCGTACGCCACCATATAGGTCAGCTCATCGAGCAACACCATATCCAGCGTATCGTCGGCCAGCATCCGTTTCGCATGTTCCCAGACGGCGAGGCAGGCTTCGGTATCGCTCTCCCGATTCTGGGTGTCCCAGGTAAAACCGGTGGCCATGACCTGAAACTCGACGCCGAGAGGCTCAAGCAGGTTGCGCTCGCCGTTAGGCCAGGTGCCTTTAATAAATTGGATCACCCCAACGTTATGACCGTGGCCAACCGCGCGGGTCGCGGTACCGAAGGCGGCGGTGGTTTTGCCTTTACCGTTGCCGGTAAAGACGATAACGATGCCACGGGTATCCTGGGCGGCAGCCACGCGGGCGGCAACGCGCTCTTTTACGCGCTGCTGACGCTCGCGGTAACGTTCATCACTCATTGTGCAATTCCTGGTTTACGCCCTGGCTGGGCATCAAAAGTCATACCGGTTTTACGACGGCTATCGTCACCCATCAGCCACAGATAGAGCGGCATAATATCGGCAGGGGTTTTCAGCTTCAACGCGTCTTCCGTTGGGAAGGCGCTGGCACGCATTTTGGTGCGCGTACCGCCGGGATTAATACAGTTCACCCGCAGAGGTCGATTTTTATACTCTTCGGCGAGTACCTGCATCATCCCTTCGGTGGCAAATTTTGACACCGCATAGGCACCCCAGTTGGCGCGGCCTTCGCGGCCGACGCTTGATGAGGTAAAGACCAGTGAACCGGATTCTGCTTTCAGCAGCAGCGGTAGCAGCGCCTGGGTGAGCATAAAGGTGCCGTTGACGTTGACCTGCATCACCTGCTGCCAGACGGCGGGGTTCTGCTGGTCCATCGGTACTACGTCACCCAGAAGCCCGGCGTTGTGCAGCACGCCGTCAAGATGCGGATAGTGCAAACTAACCTGCTGAGCAATGTGCTGACATTCCTGCGGCGTACAGGTGAGCAGGTCGAGGGTAAACCAGCGGGCTGGCCGTAAACCTTCATGATCTATTTCTTGCGCAACCGCACGCAGTTTTTCATCGCTGCGCCCGAGCAAAATAACGCTGGCACCGTAACGGGCATAGGTGATTGCCGCTTCACGACCGATACCATCGCTGGCGCCGGTGACCAGAATGATACGGTTTTGCAACAAATCGAGCTGAGGTTGATAGTGCACGGTGACTCCTTTATGGCGTATACCCGCCATATTTCATGTACTTTTCATGGCTTTTGGGCTTTATGCCTGAATCTGCGCGCTATTTCAATCGGCGCACGGGAGAGACAACGAGTAATTAACAATTTGCAATGATTTCATCAGCAAAAAAGTAATCTGGAATGCGCCTCGAGGCCTGATACTGCAGTCGAGACGTACTGAACGCGGTGTTGTACACTGAGCGGTAGATTCTGTGATTTTTGTACAAGGTGGATGTGTGGAATTACTTTTTCAATATGGTCTTTTTCTGGCGAAAATCGTCACTGTCGTTGTCGCCATTGCGGTGGTTGCCGTACTGATTGTCAACGTCACCCAGCGCAAACGCCAGCGTGGTGAATTGCGAATCACCAACTTAAGCGAGCAGCACAAGGATATGCAGGAAGATTTAGCCGTAGCGCTGCTCGACGCGCCGCAGCAAAAGCTCTGGCATAAGACACAAAAGAAGAAACTGAAGCTGGAAGCGAAAGCGGCCAAAGCCAAAGCGAAGCAGGGCGACACCACGGCAGCAACCAAACCGCGCGTCTGGGTTATCGACTTTAAAGGTAGTATGGATGCGCATGAAGTCTCCTCCCTGCGTGAAGAGATTACCGCCGTGCTGACTGTCGCCACGCCACAGGATCAGGTGGTCGTGCGTCTGGAGAGCCCTGGCGGCGTCGTTCACGGCTATGGCCTGGCGGCATCGCAGCTGCAGCGTATCCGCGATAAGCAGATTCCGCTGACGGTAGCGGTCGATAAAGTGGCGGCCAGCGGCGGCTATATGATGGCCTGCGTGGCCGACAAAATTGTGGCGGCACCGTTTGCTATTCTCGGGTCGATTGGCGTGGTGGCGCAGATCCCGAACCTCAACCGCTTCCTGAAAAATAAAGATATCGACGTCGAACTGCATACCGCCGGTCAGTACAAGCGGACGCTGACCCTGCTAGGTGAAAATACCGAAGAGGGGCGCCAGAAGTTTCGTGAAGAGCTGAACGAAACGCACCACCTGTTTAAAGATTTTGTAAAGCGGATGCGTCCATCTCTGGACATCGACCAGGTTGCCACCGGTGAGCACTGGTACGGCACACAGGCGCAGGAAAAAGGGCTGGTTGATGAAGTGGGCACCAGTGATGAACTGCTGCTCGGCCTGATGGAAGGGCGTGACGTTTTCGGCGTGCGCTATGCGCAGCGTAAGAAAATGATGGATCGGTTTACCGGAAGTGCGGCAGAAAGCGCTGATAAACTGATGATGCGCTGGTGGCAGCGTGGTCAGAAACCACTGCTGTAACGGTTCCTTTCTACTCTATACCTTTCTACTCTATGGCCCGGTAAACCAGGTTTACCGGGCCATATCAGACTGCTCAGGCGTGAGCCCTACGTTCAGTCAACCAGGTGATACTTTTCAGACAGCTGGTGGGCGAGATACTTGAACATATTAAACACCGCCGTGCTTTTCGGCGTCGGCAGGCCCTGTTCATCCAGGTAATATTCACCGCTGAAGACCAGCACGCCGTTGCGCTGTTCCACGCCGGTGGCTTCAATACCCGCCATAGTATCTTCATGCTCACGAATGAGGCGGTTTGCTTCAATAAGCAGTGTCTGACGATCGATAGGTTGGCTATTATTTGACATATTCAACTCCTCAAAATTCCTGCGCTAGTCTACGCCGGGCGCCGTCTTCCGGCAAATATTCCCGACGTTTACCAGGGACAAGCATTTTACCTCAGAGTTGGCATGATTGGTGATTGCATGCTAATAAAGTTGCGTAACGAATTTTATCAGGTACAGTGTGACGCTTTCGGCGATCTGGCAACAGATTTGCTTGACATTCGACCAAATATTCTTCGTGCTATAGACCCTGACGAAAAAAAGTCTGTAAACTCAGCTACCTGGCTACTTGTCTCAAAAGCCAGTCGGTAAAGGGTTGATATCCATTGGTATTGCCGCAACATACAAGGCTTGTCGCCAGTGGAATGTGGAACATGTGCGATGTATTCCTGGAAGAATCAAATTAGGTAAGGTGAATATGGGTAAAGCTCTCGTTATCGTTGAGTCCCCGGCAAAAGCCAAAACGATCAATAAGTATCTGGGTAATGACTACGTGGTTAAGTCCAGCGTCGGTCATATCCGCGATTTGCCGACAAGTGGCTCAGCCGCCAAAAAGAGCGCTGACTCTACCTCCACCAAAACGGCCAAAAAGCCTAAAAAGGATGAACGAGGCGCGCTGGTTAACCGCATGGGCGTCGACCCATGGCATGACTGGGCGGCACATTATGAAGTGCTGCCTGGCAAAGAAAAGGTAGTATCAGAACTCAAACAGTTGGCGGAAAAAGCCGACCACATCTATCTCGCAACTGACCTTGACCGCGAAGGGGAGGCCATTGCATGGCACCTGCGGGAAGTGATCGGTGGTGATGAATCACGCTATAGCCGCGTGGTGTTTAACGAAATTACGAAAAATGCGATCCGTCAGGCGTTCGAAAAGCCGGGTGAGCTGAATATCGACCGTGTTAACGCTCAGCAGGCGCGTCGCTTTATGGACCGCGTTGTGGGCTACATGGTCTCGCCGCTGTTGTGGAAAAAGATTGCCCGCGGTTTATCCGCCGGTCGCGTTCAGTCCGTGGCGGTTCGTCTGGTGGTGGAACGCGAACGTGAGATTAAAGCGTTTGTGCCGGAAGAGTTCTGGGAAATTGACGCCAGCACGACCACGCCGGGCGGCGATGCGCTGCCGCTGGAAGTGACCCACCAGGGTGATAAACCGTTCCGTCCTGTCAACCGTGACGAAACGATGGCGGCGGTCAGCCTGCTGGAAAAAGCCAGCTACAGCGTCCTTGAGCGTGAAGATAAGCCGACCAGCAGCAAGCCTGGCGCACCGTTTATTACCTCCACGCTGCAGCAGGCGGCAAGCACCCGTCTGGGCTTTGGCGTGAAGAAAACCATGATGATGGCGCAGCGTCTGTATGAAGCGGGCTACATCACCTACATGCGTACCGACTCCACCAACCTGAGTCAGGATGCGGTCAACATGGTTCGCGACTTTATCGGCGATAACTTCGGCAAAAAATACCTGCCGGAGAACCCGAATCAGTACGCTAGCAAAGAAAACTCGCAGGAAGCGCACGAAGCGATTCGTCCTTCTGATGTTTCCGTTCAGGCGGAAGCGTTGAAAGATATGGAAGCAGATGCGCAGAAACTGTACCAGCTTATCTGGCGTCAGTTCGTGGCCTGTCAGATGACGCCAGCGCAGTACGATTCCACCACGCTGACCGTGAAAGCGGGTGATTTCAAACTCAAAGCACGCGGTCGTACCCTGCGCTTTGACGGCTGGACCAAAGTGATGCCTGCGCTGCGTAAGGGCGATGAAGACCGTACGCTGCCGGTGGTGAATCAGGGTGATAAGCTGAGCCTGGTTGAACTGACTCCGGCGCAG
This sequence comes from Kluyvera sp. CHPC 1.251, assembly GCF_036759945.1. Classification (NCBI taxonomy): domain Bacteria; kingdom Pseudomonadati; phylum Pseudomonadota; class Gammaproteobacteria; order Enterobacterales; family Enterobacteriaceae; genus Kluyvera; species Kluyvera sp. CHPC 1.251. The sequence continues at coordinate 107,704 of NZ_JAPKIC010000007.1, forward strand.
CACTTCACCAAACCGCCTGCTCGCTTTAGCGAAGCTTCGCTGGTTAAAGAGTTGGAAAAACGCGGCATCGGTCGCCCGTCCACCTATGCGTCGATCATCTCGACCATCCAGGATCGTGGCTATGTGCGTACCGAAAATCGTCGTTTCTATGCGGAAAAAATGGGCGAGATCGTCACCGATCGTCTGGAAGAGAACTTCCGCGAGCTGATGAACTACGACTTTACCGCGCAGATGGAAGATCATCTCGACCGCGTGGCCAACCACGAAGCCGAGTGGAAGCAGGTTCTGGATCTGTTCTTTGGTGATTTCACCAAGCAGCTGGAAACCGCTGAGAAGGCACCAGAAGAGGGCGGCATGCAGCCGAACCAGATGGTGTTGACCAGCATCGACTGCCCAACCTGCGGCCGTAAAATGGGGATCCGTACCGCCAGCACCGGCGTGTTCCTCGGTTGCTCCGGCTACGCGTTGTCGCCGAAAGAGCGCTGCAAAACCACCATTAACCTGGTGCCGGAAAACGAAGTGCTGAACGTGCTGGAAGGCGATGACGCGGAAACCAACGCGCTGCGCGCCAAACGTCGTTGCCAGAAGTGCGGCACGGCGATGGACAGCTACCTTATCGATCCGAAGCGTAAGCTGCACGTCTGTGGTAACAACCCGACCTGCGACGGCTACGAGATTGAAGAGGGCGAGTTCCGCATCAAGGGCTATGACGGCCCCATCGTTGAGTGCGAAAAATGTGGTTCTGAAATGCACCTGAAAATGGGACGTTTCGGTAAGTACATGGCCTGTACCAACGAAGAGTGTAAGAACACGCGTAAAATTCTGCGTAGCGGTGAAGTGGCTCCGCCGAAGGAAGACCCTGTTCCGCTGCCAGAGCTGCCGTGCGAGAAATCGGATGCGTATTTCGTGTTGCGTGATGGTGCGGCTGGGGTATTCCTGGCGGCCAACACCTTCCCGAAATCACGTGAAACCCGCGCGCCGCTGGTAGAAGAGCTGTTCCGCTTCCGTGACCGTCTGCCGGAAAAACTGCGTTATCTGGCCGATGCGCCTCAGCAGGATCCGGCGGGCAACAAAACGATGGTTCGTTTTAGCCGTAAAACCAAACAGCAGTACGTCGCTTCTGAGAAAGAAGGCAAGGCGACCGGCTGGTCAGCGTTCTTCGTTGACGGTAAATGGGTTGAAGCGAAAAAGTAGCGTTTTTTGCCAATAGCATCACAAAGGGCCGCATTTGCGGCCCTTTTTTATAACCTCGTTATTATTTTTTGTTTCCATCTATACACACTTGCTATAAATGATATAGTGGTTATAGCCAATGCATTTCTTATGATTAAATCGTCTTTATGACCGATTCCTGAGCGCAGACTGGATACAACCGCATGAAATTACAGCAACTCCGCTATATCGTTGAGGTGGTCAATCATAACCTTAACGTCTCCTCCACCGCTGAAGGTCTGTATACCTCGCAGCCGGGTATCAGTAAGCAGGTCAGAATGCTGGAGGATGAGCTGGGGATTCAGATTTTTGCCCGTAGCGGTAAGCATCTGACGCAGGTTACGCCAGCGGGTCAGGAAATCATCCGTATCGCGCGAGAAGTGCTGTCGAAAGTGGATGCGATTAAGTCCGTTGCCGGTGAGCATACCTGGCCTGATAAAGGCTCGCTGTACGTGGCGACCACCCACACCCAGGCTCGTTATGCGCTGCCAGGTGTGATTAAAGGCTTTATCGAGCGTTACCCACGCGTATCGCTGCACATGCATCAAGGGTCGCCGACGCAAATTGCCGAAGCGGTCTCTAAAGGGAATGCCGACTTTGCCATCGCTACCGAAGCGCTGCATCTGTATGACGATCTGGTGATGCTGCCGTGCTATCACTGGAACCGTTCGATTGTCGTCACGCCGGAGCACCCGCTGGCCTCCAAAACTTCCGTCACCATTGAGGAACTGGCGCAGTATCCGCTGGTCACCTACACCTTTGGTTTTACCGGGCGTTCCGAGCTGGACACCGCCTTTAACCGCGCCGGTCTGACGCCGCGTATTGTCTTTACCGCCACCGACGCCGATGTGATTAAAACTTACGTCCGTCTGGGATTAGGGGTGGGGGTAATTGCCAGCATGGCCGTCGATCCTGTTTCTGACCCGGATCTGGTTAAGCTGGATGCAGAAGGTATTTTCAGCCATAGCACCACCAAAATTGGCTTCCGTCGCAGCACCTTCCTGCGTAGCTATATGTATGATTTTATTCAGCGATTTGCCCCACATCTGACGCGTGATGTGGTCGATACCGCCGTAGCGCTGCGCTCGAATGAAGACATTGAAGCCATGTTTAAAGATATTAAGCTGCCGGAAAAATAAGCCTGATTTAATTATCCGCCTCTTCCCGGAAGAGGCGGAAGCACTTATATCCTTGCTCTGCCGCGTCTTTTTCCCCTTCCTCATCGCGCATAATCCGGACTAAGAATTGTTTCTATTACTCATGACGTAGCAAAAGTAGAAATAAATTTAGGGTTAGGCAAACTTCTCTTTTCAAATATCTCATTGAGCTCAAAAGATTAAATTAATCTCCATGTAATATTCGTAAAACCTCTGGATTTTTGCTTAAAATTTACTTAGGATTTATCTCAACGATGATTAGTTGTAACAATTGATTGGTGTGAAAATGATAAGTAATATCGATTGTGAGAGGGCAGTAATGGTGTCAGAAAATAACGGTTCTCGTGTGAAACGCAAAGCCTGGCTGAGCGTATTCCTGGGCTCTGCGCTGTTCTGGGTAGCGGTAGCGCTGCTGGTCTGGAAAATCTGGGGCTAACCGTGCTTACGTCTGAACGCGTCAAGCCGGTGAAGCCCTCCGCTCCGGTAGAAAAAAAACCGCAAGATGACAAAAATAGTAAGGTCAATATTCCTGATGAATGGAATCTGACGCGCGATCAAAAAGAATTTATCGATCTCTTCAATCAGGATGAGAATAAGAAACAATAACTTTATGGTTATTTTTTACTTTCATTTTCACGCCGCCAAACGAAATAAATCCTTTCCCTGCTATTAATTCCATCCGGGTGTTATTCTTAATAACCCATTGATTGAATTTACCAATCCGAGCCCTTTTCCAGCGCTTTCCCCTGAGTGTGTTATCTTTTATATAGACCATGAGGAGTGTCAGAGTACTGCAATTCCCGCCATTTAAGGAGGAGCTATGTCGTCAACACTACGAGAGACCTGCAAGGATACACTACAGGTCGATAATAAAACCTACCGTTACTACAGCCTGCCGCTGGCTGCTAAAACCCTGGGTGACATCACCCGCCTGCCTAAATCACTCAAAGTTCTCCTGGAAAACCTGCTTCGTTGGCAGGATGGCGATTCGGTCACCGCTGAAGATATTCAGGCGCTGGCAGGGTGGCTTAAACAGGCCCACGCCGATCGTGAAATTGCCTACCGTCCCGCCCGCGTCCTGATGCAGGACTTTACCGGCGTACCGGCGGTGGTCGATCTCGCCGCCATGCGCGAAGCGGTGAAACGCCTCGGCGGGGATACCCGCAAAGTGAACCCGCTGTCGCCCGTTGATCTGGTCATCGACCACTCGGTGACGGTGGACCGTTTTGGCGACGACGAAGCGTTTGATGAGAACGTACGTCTGGAGATGTCACGCAACCACGAACGCTACACCTTTTTACGCTGGGGGCAGCAGGCTTTCAGTCAGTTCCGCGTCGTGCCGCCGGGCACTGGGATCTGCCACCAGGTAAACCTGGAATATCTGGGGCGCGCGGTGTGGAGCGAGCAGCAGGGCGATGAATGGGTTGCTTATCCCGACACCCTGGTCGGGACCGACTCACACACCACGATGATTAATGGTCTCGGCGTACTGGGCTGGGGCGTAGGCGGTATTGAAGCGGAAGCCGCGATGCTGGGGCAGCCGGTATCCATGCTCATTCCTGACGTAGTCGGCTTTAAGCTCAGCGGCAAGCTACGCGAAGGGATCACCGCCACCGACCTGGTGCTGACGGTCACACAGATGCTGCGTAAGCTTGGCGTGGTGGGTAAATTTGTCGAGTTCTACGGTGACGGGCTGGATTCTCTGCCGCTGGCCGACCGAGCCACGATTGCCAACATGGCACCGGAATACGGCGCCACCTGCGGCTTCTTCCCGATTGATGACATTACCCTGTCGTATATGCGCCTCAGCGGACGCAGCGACGAGCAGGTAGCGCTGGTTGAAGCCTATGCGAAAGCACAGGGGATGTGGCGACGCAAGGGCGATGAACCGGTATTCAGCCAGACGCTGGCATTGGATATGAACGACGTTGAAGCCAGCCTCGCCGGGCCGAAACGCCCGCAGGATCGCGTCGCGTTGGCTCAGGTACCGCAGGCGTTTAACGCCACGACCGAGCTGGCGGTAAATCAGGGTTCAACGGGGAAAAACGCCGTCGAATTTACGCTTAACGGCGAAACGCATGCGCTTCCTGAAGGCGCGGTAGTGATTGCCGCAATTACCTCCTGTACCAACACCTCGAACCCTAGCGTGCTAATGGCCGCTGGCCTGCTGGCGAAAAAAGCCGTCGCGCTGGGCTTGCAGCCAAAAGCGTGGGTCAAGGCCTCGCTGGCACCAGGGTCGAAGGTAGTCTCTGACTATCTGGCCCACGCGGGTCTTACGCCTTATCTTGATAAGCTTGGTTTTAACCTCGTCGGCTATGGCTGTACCACCTGTATCGGTAACTCCGGCCCGCTGCCGGATCCGATTGAGAACGCCATCAAGCAGGGGGATTTGACGGTTGGCGCGGTGCTTTCCGGTAACCGTAACTTTGAGGGCCGCATTCACCCACTGGTGAAAACCAACTGGCTGGCTTCGCCTCCGCTGGTGGTGGCCTACGCGCTGGCCGGGAATATGCGGGTGGATCTGACCCACGATCCGCTGGGGCAGGATAGCAAGGGGAACCCGGTCTACCTGAAAGATATCTGGCCGAGCAGCGCCGAGATAGCCGAAGCGGTGCAGCAGGTCTCTACCGGGATGTTCCACAAAGAATATGCGGCGGTCTTTGCCGGAACGCCGGAGTGGCAGGCGATCGACATTCCCGCTTCCGACACCTATGAATGGCAGGATGATTCCACCTATATCCGACTGTCGCCGTTCTTTGATGAAATGGATGTGACGCCCGATCCGGTGCAGGATATCCACGGCGCACGCGTGCTGGCGATGCTGGGAGACTCCGTCACCACTGACCATATCTCGCCGGCAGGCAGTATCAAGGCCGACAGCCCGGCAGGCCGCTACCTGCAGGACAACGGCGTTGCCAGCCGCGATTTCAACTCCTACGGTTCTCGTCGTGGTAACCACCTGGTGATGATGCGCGGCACCTTTGCCAATATCCGTATTCGCAATGAAATGGTACCCGGCGTGGAGGGGGGCATGACGCGCCTGCTGCCGGGCGATAAGGTGATGTCGATTTACGATGCCGCGATGGCCTATCAGCAGCAGGGTACGCCGCTGGCGGTGATTGCCGGGAAAGAGTACGGCTCCGGCTCTAGCCGCGACTGGGCGGCAAAAGGTCCGCGCCTGCTGGGTGTCAGGGTGGTCATCGCCGAATCGTTCGAACGTATTCACCGTTCGAACCTGATTGGTATGGGCATTCTGCCGCTGGAGTTCCCGCAGGGGGAAGATCGTAAAACGCTGAAGCTGACCGGTGAAGAGCAGATTGATATCGCCGGGCTACAACAGTTGAAGCCGGGGGCGACCATTCCGGTGCTGATCACCAGACCAGACGGAAAGCAGCAGACGCTGGCGTGTCGCTGCCGTATTGATACGGCGACGGAGCTCACCTACTACCAGAACGATGGCATCCTGCACTATGTCATTCGTAACATGCTGGGATAAAAAAGGGGCCAGAATCTGGCCCCAAAACGGACGATGGCAATAACAGAAGCAAAAGAAAACGATAGCGGCATGTTGAACAGAAACTCGCCTCTCACCCCTATCAGGTGTGAGAGGTTTTCTGCTTATTTAAAGGTGTAAACCACACCCATACGCAGACGGAACTGACGTTCGGTAGAGCGGGATGAGCGGCCAATGTCGCCAAAGGTGACGTACGGCTTCCACTCTTTTTTATCCCCGAGGGTGTAGTCGAACTGCCACTCCTGCTCATAGTCATAATGCTGGTTCCCCCACAAAATCTCGTCGCCATGCTTATAGATAAATTTGTAGGTCGTGGAGAAACGGTCGAGGGTGTAGCGCAGATAGAGATCGCCACGGTTAACGGTACGGTGTTTATTGGTGCTACAGGATTTATCCCCGTTATATCCGCAGTCGGGATCGTTAGCATAATCGGTCATTTCAAAACGGTACATCCCGCCGACAGCCCAATTTTCATTAAACGTATACCATGGTACAAAACCAAATTTCCACTCCGTTCTTTCATTGTTAAATTCTGGTTGGATTAATGGTGCGATCTTGAAATTACCGAAGGTAAATGATTTCGATAGCGTTAATTCCACGGCGTTAATAACCGGGTCGTTATACCATTTATCCTGTGGGTCATCACCACCGGTTTTGTATTTGGTCTCAATCGCAAAATTGTAATTGTCCGGTAGCGCTGCAGACATGTTCAGCTTGTCGTAGTGGGTACGGTCGCGGACGCGATACTCATGCCGGTAATCAAGGCTGAGTGAGCGGATCGGAGAGGTATATTCTTCAGCCAGCACAACGTTGCTGGTTAATAAAACGCAACCTGCTATAAGGTATTTACCGGATAACATAACAATTATTCCCTCATTATTATTTGAATAATGCATTGCACAATGCACTCGGTTTATCCTGCGTGAGCCTGTCGATGTATTAATTGCCACTACTGGCAAGCTTTCGCTAAATGAACGCACGTAGTTAAGCATCCGCTGCGACGTTAAAACCTTTATAAAATTACCAACTATTTTGATTTTTTGTCGGGAAAGCTAAGAAAGATATTTATCGTGTTAAGAATGTGAGCATGCCTGAAATTATTCATGATAACGCTGAAACCTTAGTTATTGCGTCATCCAGTAACGGGCTTTGTCATTATTTCAAAGGTTATTGCCGGTACGTCCCGGCATGCTGTGAACTGATCCTGTCAGCTAAGACTGACGGGAGAATTTGCATCCTGAGATGCCTTTGAACCGACCCGACAACTCCTGACATTGAGGACACTATGGCAAAGGGTGATGTCACTCCACTGACGTTTACATCTGAAATTGACCCCGTCACGCACGTTCGCGTGGTCCGGCTAACCCCGCGGGATCGTATTTTTCACCGCAATTACTTCTATCAGAAGTGCTTCCTGCAGGGGGGCACGCAGCTGCTGATTGGCGGCGTCGATGATGGCAACTGGAACTACTGGCTGCTGGATCTGCAACAGCATACCCTGCGTCAACTGACGGAAGGGCCGGGTGACAACAGCTTTGACGGCTTTATCACCGAAGATGACCGTGCCCTGATTTTTATGCGCCACAACCGCCATATTGTCAGGGTTGAGTTGGATACCCTACGCGAAGAGGTGCTCTACGAGCTGCCCGCGCAGTGGGTCAGCACCAGCGCCTGGGCACCGGACAGCACCGGCAGCAAGATGATTGGCATGTCGCTGTCAGCGGATACCTGGATCCCACTGAACGACTGGAACGATTTCCAGCGGCAATATCACCTGAACCCGACCACCCGCTGTGAGGTTATCGATCTTGCCACCGGGCATTCGGAGGTGCTGTTTGAAGAGCCACGCTGGCTGGGCCACCCCGGCTTTCGTCCGAATGACACCAATACCATCATGTACTGCCATGAAGGGCCGCATGACCTGATTCGCAACCGAATCTGGTTGTACGATCGTCAGACCGGCCTCTCTGGGCCGGTAAGCCAGCCTGAGGCGGAAACCTTTACCCATGAATTCTGGGTGCCTGACGGTTCGCGCATCATTTTCGTCTCGCTGAATAAAGAGACGCATCAACGCCATATCTGCCAGACGATGGCCGGCAGCGCGCAGAGCGAGAAGGTGATGGAAATGCCAGCCTGTTCGCACCTGATGAGTAACGACGACGGGTCGCTACTGGTCGGTGACGGCTGCGGTACGCCGGTTGATTTAACCGATGAGGGCGGCTACACGGCGTTAACCGACCCGTGGCTCTACCTGTTTGAGCCAGGCCAAAAGCAAACGCGCAAAATTACCCGTCACGACGCCTCCTGGCGCGTCATTGACGGGCAGTGTCAGGCGAGCCACCCGCATCCCTCTTTTAGCCCGGATTTAAGCCACGTGCTCTACACCTCTGACCGTGATGGTCTGCCTGCCGTCTATCTGGCGGAGATTGCCCCTTTATTGAAAGGAAGCTTGAAATGAAAAAAATTGCCTTCTCGTTAATGCTTGCCTGTAGCGGCATGCTGTGCACGGCCCCGGCGTTTGCGGACGACAGCGACACGGTGACGCTGCGCGTGGCCTGGTGGGGTGCTAACTCCCGTCACCAGAACACCCTCAAAACCATTCGTGCCTTTGAACAGGCACACCCGAATATCAAAGTGAAAGCGGAATACACCGGCTGGGATGGCTTTGTGTCGCGCCTTTCCACGCAAATTGCCGGGAAGAATGAACCCGATGTCATGCAGCTCGACTGGAGCTGGATTCAGGTGTTCTCACGCTCTGGCAACGGCTTTTACGACCTCCACCAACTGAGCAAGGAGGTGGGGCTGGATAACTACGCGGGCAAGCTCGGCACCGTCACTGTCAATGGTAAAGTGCAGGGGCTGCCGGTGTCGCTGGTGGCACCCATTCTTTACTACAACACGGAAACCTGGAAGAAAGCCGGGCTGGCTTATCCAAAAACCTGGGATGAACTCTTCGCCGCCGGACACGTGTTTAAAGAGAAGCTCGGCGATAACTACTACCCGGCGATCGTCACCACCTCAATGGAGCTTATTAACTCGTGGATGGTGCAGAAATACAACCAGCCGATGCTCAATGAAAAAGGCGAGTTCACCTACAGCGAAGCCCAGTGGCTGGAATTTGTGCAGGTCTACCAGAAACTGGTTGCCGAGCACGTTCTGCCAAGCCAGAAGTACATTCAATCTTTTGGCAAAGCGCAGCCGTTTGAGATGAAACCGTGGATCAACGGCGAATTTGGCGGCTCGAACCTGATGAGCTCGGCGGTTGCCAAATATGAAGATACCCTGACGCCGCCGGCGAAACTGGAAGTGGGACCTTATCCGCTGCTGCCGGGCGCTAAAGATGCAGGGCTGTTTATTAAGCCATCGATGATCTTTGCTATCAGCCGCAACACGCAACACCCGAAAGAGGCGGCCATGCTGCTTGATTTTATGGTCAACCAGCCGGAAGGCGTGCAGCTAATGGGGCTGGAACGTGGCTTCCCGGTCAGTAAAGCGGCGGCGGACTTCGTGATGAAAACCGAGATGGCGCAGCCGAACGACCCGGTGATCACCGGCCTGAAGCTGGTGGAAAGCATGCCGTCGGACAACGTCTACGTCTCGCCGTACTTCAAAAACCCGGAGATCGAACAGTACTGGCTGGATCTCACCCAGCGGATCGACTACGGCAAAATCAGCGCTGAAGATGCAGCAAAAGAGTTTGAACGCACGGCGAAGCGCGCGCTGCGTAAACATGCACCGACGAAGTAAGGGGAGTTCATGGAGAGGAAACAACTGCAGTTTAGCGCCGATAAAACGGTGCTGATGACCGAAAAGCTGATCGATGCGCTGGTGAATATTCGCGACGAAAACGGCGCATTTTTGATGACGCTGGCCGATGGGCGCGTGGTCGACACCAAAGGGTGGGGCGGTTGGGAATGGACCCACGGCGTGGGGCTGTACGGGCTCTGGCAGTACTGGCAGCAAACCCGCGACCCGCGCTGGCTGGCGATTATCGAACAGTGGTTCACGGATCGTTTCCGTGAAGGTACGCCAACCAAAAACGTCAACACCATGGCGCCAATGCTGACCCTGGCCTCAGTGTATGAAGAGAACGGCTACACGCCGTGGAAGCGTTATATCGAATGCTGGGCTAACTGGGTAATGTACGAAATGCCGCGCACCGAGCTGGGTGGGCTGCAGCATATGACCTTTAACTATGCGCACCATCAGCAACTGTGGGATGACACGCTAATGATGAGCGTGATGCCGCTGGCGAAAGCGGGCCTGGTACTGAATCGCCCGGAATGGGTTGAAGAGGCCAAACGGCAGTTCCTGCTGCACTCGCAGTATCTGTGCGATGCGCCTACGGGACTGTGGTACCACGGCTGGAACTTCGAAGGTCGACATCACTATGCCAAAGCGTTGTGGGGGCGCGGTAATAGCTGGGTGACGGTGGCGATCCCTGACTTCATCGAGATGCTCGATCTCCCGCAGGGTGACCCGGTACGCGAGTTCTTGTTAGGGCAGCTTTCCCGTCAGGTAGCCGCGCTGGCGGAGCGTCAGGATCAAGAGAGCGGGCTGTGGCATACGTTGCTGGACGATCCCACCTCCTACCTGGAATCTTCCGCCTCAGCAGGTTTTGCCTACGGCATTCTGAAGGCGGTTCGTAAGCGTTATATCGATAAACGCTTCCTGGCGACCGGGGTGGCGGCGGCAGAAGGGGTCATGCGCCAGATTACCCCGCAGGGCGAATTGGCGAACGTCTCCTTCGGTACCGGAATGGGCAAAGATCTTGACTACTACCGCAACATCGAACGTACCTCTATGCCGTACGGGCAGGCAATGGCGATGCTGGCGTTAATCGAGTATCAGCATCTGTTTATCTAAGTCGCTACGGCTCCTGGTCTCAGGACTGGAGAGCCGTACGGTGGTTTATCAGTGGGAACAGTCCGTACTTGCGTACCGTGCGCGGCGGCATGCCGAAAAAGAGTTTGAAGCGATGGGAGAAGTAGTTGCTGTCGTTAAAACCGCACAGGTAGGCAATCTCGGTAATGGACTGTTCCGAAGTGACTAACAGATTCATGGCATGGCACAAGCGGACGTGGGTGATGTAATCATTGGGCGTTAAGGCGGTAATAGATTGTACTTTTCGCTCCAGCATGCGCTTTTGAATATTAAATTTTTGTGCCAGATAATCAATGCTTAATTGATCATTTGCATAATTGTGATGCAAATAATTTAGCAAATAGATAATTGAATCTTCCTTGGCACAGCGATGAGCGGTTTGACTCACATGACCACGCTGTAAGAATACGGCGAGTTGCGTAAATAACGTTTCCAGCATAATGGCGCGCCAGGCTAAATCTTTGTTTAATTCTTCATTTAATAGGTTGGTATAAAATGCACTATGTACGATGGTTTGATGGGTGGCCATAAATTGCTTATTTGGCGCGAAGTCGGCTAACAGCGACAGCAGGGTCTCGGTGAGAAAATCCGGATGAATGAGAATATTGAGGAGCGACAGCTTTTCGACTTTTTCAAAATAATGCTCTTCATTGGGCGAGACGATAAATACCGAACCGCAGCTGATAGGCCAGGAAATCCCGTCAATGACGTGCATCCCGCTCCCGGAGGAGACACAGACCATTTCATAAAAGTCATGGGCGTGCAGCGGACAGACATCCTGGTCAGCGATGTGCTTAATCATCAGTGACGCATTTTCAGGGAAATAGGTGGAATGACGACGCAATGCCATAGCAATAGCCTTCAGCAGAGAGATTATTTTCTGACTATAGGTTTTAATTTTTAAAAAATGAAATGTTTTTTCATTATTCTGCTGGAGTTCACGGCGAAAATTAATCAGATAATATTAAATGTGATAAAGATCACTATGCGAACCGTAAACACGGTGTCGTTACTCAAGATATCTTTATTATATTAGAGGAATCTATGAACGAGAATAAGTTATTAGGGCTGGCATGGATCTCACCGTACATAATAGGGTTAGTGGTGTTCACCGCTTTTCCCTTTATTTCGTCCTTTTTATTGAGTTTTACCCAGTACGACTTAATGAGTCCGCCAGAATTTAACGGCATTGAAAATTATCGTTACATGCTGACGGAAGACCCACTGTTCTGGAAATCTATGGCGGTGACCTTTGTCTACGTGTTCCTGACCATTCCCGTCAAATTGGCGTTCGCACTGGGCATTGCCTTCGTGCTCAATTTCAAACTGCGGGGCATCGGTTTCTTTCGCACCGCGTACTACATTCCGTCGATTCTTGGTAGTTCGGTAGCTATTGCGGTCCTATGGCGAGCGCTGTTCGCCATCGACGGCCTGTTCAACAGCATGCTGGGGGCGATTGGCGTAGATCCGATCAACTGGCTGGGTGAACCCTCGCTGGCGCTGATTTCCGTTACGCTGCTGCGCGTCTGGCAGTTTGGTTCGGCGATGGTTATTTTCCTGGCGGCGCTACAAAACGTCCCGCAGTCGCAGTATGAAGCGGCGATGATTGACGGCGCGTCGAAATGGCAGATGTTCCTCAAGGTGACGGTACCGCTGATTACGCCGGTAATCTTCTTTAACTTCATCATGCAGACCAGCGGCACTTTCCAGGAATTTACCGGGCCGTACGTGATTACCGGCGGGGGACCGACCTACTACACCTATCTGTTCTCGCTCTATATCTACGATACCGCGTTTAAATATTTCGATATGGGCTACGGCGCTGCGCTGGCGTGGGTCCTGTTCCTGGTGGTGGCTGCCTTTGCCGCCGTAGCTTTCAAATCATCGAAATACTGGGTCTTCTACTCCGCCGATAAGGGAGGCAAAAATGGCTGATCTGCAAACCATGTCTGCGACCGAGCAGGAGGCCGCACGTGAAGTGGCCCGCACGCTGCGCCGCGAAAAAGTGAGTCGATCGCTGCGTTATACCATTCTGCTGGTGGTCGGGCTGATGATGCTCTACCCGCTGGCGTGGATGTTCTCGGCATCGTTTAAACCAAACCACGAAATTTTCACCACCCTGAACCTTTGGCCGGTCCATGCGACCTGGGATGGGTTTATCAACGGCTGGAAAACGGGGACGGAATACGACTTCGGTCACTACATGATTAACACCTTCAAATACGTTATTCCGAAGGTGATCCTGACTATCGTCTCTTCCACCATCGTGGCCTACGGCTTTGCCCGCTTCGAGATCCCGTGGAAGAAATTCTGGTTTGCCACGCTGATTGCCACCATGCTGTTGCCGAGTACCGTTCTGCTCATCCCGCAGTACCTGATGTTCCGCGAAATGGGCATGCTCAACAGCTATCTGCCGCTCTATCTGCCGACGGCGTTTGCCACGCAAGGGTTCTTCGTCTTTATGCTGATCCAGTTCCTACGCGGCGTGCCGCGTGACATGGAAGAGGCGGCGCAGATTGACGGCTGTAACTCCTGGCAGGTGCTGTGGTACGTGGTGGTGCCCATCCTTAAACCGGCGATTATCTCCGTGGCGCTGTTCCAGTTTATGTGGTCGATGAACGACTTTATCGGGCCGCTGATTTACGTCTACAGCGTGGATAAATATCCGATTGCTCTGGCGCTGAAAATGTCCATCGACGTGACCGAAGGCGCGCCGTGGAACGAAATTCTGGCAATGGCGAGCATCTCCATTCTGCCGTCAATCATTGTCTTCTTCCTGGCGCAGCGCTACTTCGTCCAGGGTGTCTCCAGCAGCGGAATTAAAGGTTAAGAGGGAACTATCATGGCTGAAGTGATTTTCAACAAACTGGAAAAAGTGTACTCCAACGGCTTCAAAGCGGTACATGGTATCGACCTTAAGATTGCGGAAGGGGAGTTTATGGTGATTGTCGGCCCGTCCGGCTGCGCCAAATCGACAACCTTACGTATGCTGGCGGGGCTGGAAACCATTAGCGGCGGGGAGGTGCGCATTGGCGAGAAGATTGTCAACAACCTGCCGCCGAAAGAGCGTGGGATTGCGATGGTGTTCCAGAACTATGCGCTCTATCCACATATGACCGTTCGTGAAAACCTGGCATTCGGCCTGAAGCTGAGCAAGCTGCCGAAAGCGCAGATTGAGGCACAGGTGAACGAAGCCGCGAAAATTCTTGAACTGGAAGATTTGCTCGACCGCCTGCCACGCCAGCTCTCCGGCGGCCAGGCGCAGCGCGTGGCGGTAGGCCGCGCGATCGTGAAAAAGCCGGACGTGTTCCTGTTTGATGAACCGCTGTCGAACCTCGATGCCAAACTGCGCGCTTCAATGCGTATTCGTATTTCCGATCTGCATAAATCGCTCAAACGCTCCGGGAAACCGGCGACCACCGTTTATGTCACCCACGACCAGACCGAAGCGATGACCATGGGCGACCGTATCTGCGTAATGAAGCTTGGCCATATCATGCAGGTTGATACACCGGATAACCTCTACCACTATCCGCAAAATATGTTCGTGGCCGGGTTTATCGGCGCACCGGAGATGAACATCAAACCGGCCAGGATTGTGCGTAAAGATGACGGGCTGCACATCACCGTCGGCCACGACACGCTGCCGCTCAACGCACAGCAGCAGGAAAAGGTGGCGCACTACGTCGATAAAGCGGTCTGCTTTGGGATTCGCCCCGAGTACGTTCACGTCTCAACGCAGCCGTTTGCTGAAGGCGGCGGTCGGGGCACGCTTATCCGCGTTGAGAATATGGGCCACGAGTTCTTTCTCTACCTGCAGGTGGGGGATTTTGAACTGACGGCACGTATGCCTTCCGATCAGGTGAAGCCTATTCTGGATGCCGGGCTGAATAGCCAGGTATGGTTCCGCTTTGAGATGGCGAAATGCCATATTTTTGATGCCGAGAGCGAGCTGAATATTTCACTTTAAGCAGAGGGAATAAAGAGGTCGCCGTTTAGTGATAAGCGGCGACCACGACCTTATTTATCGAGCAAATGCCCCATCTTGGCCGCTTTGGTATCGAGATAGTGGGCATTTTTCGGGTTACGGCCCACGATCAGCGGTACACGCTCAACGATATTGATGCCCGCTTCGGTCAGGATCTCGACCTTTTTCGGGTTGTTGGTCAGCAGACGCACCGCGTCTACGCCCAGCAGTTTAAACATATCGGCGCACAGGGTGAAATCACGCTCATCGGCGGCGAAACCCAGCTGGTGGTTTGCCTCAACGGTGTCGTAGCCCTGATCCTGCAGCGCGTAGGCGCGGATTTTATTGAGCAAACCGATGTTACGACCTTCCTGGCGATGGTACAGCAGGATCCCACGGCCTTCTTCTGCAATGTGCGACAGCGCGGCTTCAAGCTGGAAACCACAATCACAGCGCAGGCTGAAAAGCGCATCGCCGGTCAGACACTCAGAGTGAACCCGCGACAGCACCGGGGTCTGCCCGGTAATATCACCAAAAACCAGCGCGACGTGGTCGTGCCCGGTTGCCAGTTCTTCAAAGCCCACCATCAGGAAATCGCCCCAGGGGGTTGGCAGTTTGGCTTCTGCCACTCGTTTAAGCTGCATGTGATTCTCCAGATTATCTCAGCGCGATCAGCGCCTTCTGTTTTCCTTATTTTGCCACAACGTGCTTTACTTCACCTAATTGTGCGCGGGTGACCGCTCGTAAAGCGCACAAATTTGACACTTTATCCTTAGGTTGGACGATGACATTGATGCAAGAGGGAAGAGAAATGCGCACCATCGCGGGACGAACGACCATTGCCGCCATTCTACTGTTATTGATGCCGCTGGCGGTGTGGCTTTCCGGCTGGCAGTGGCTGCCAGCGCCGAGCGGATGGGGGCTACACGCGCTGTATGCAATAACGGAAACCGTGACCCAACCGTGGGGCATTATTACCCATTTGCTGCTGTGCGTGCTGGTTATCGCGATGTTGCGGCCTGGACGGCGCAATGCGATTATCCTGGTTCTGGTACTCAGCGCGACGGTACTGCTGGGCCAGGGGGCAAAATCACTGGTGAAAGAGCAGGTGCAGGAACCGCGGCCTTTTGTCGTCTGGCTGGAAAAAACGCAGCAAATTCCCGTTGCACAGTTCTACACTTTAAAGCGTAAAGAAAGGGCGGCGCTGGTGAAAGAACAGCTGGCGCAACAAAATGATATTCCCGGCTTTTTGCGCCATCACTGGCAAAAAGAGACCGGATTTGCCTTTCCCTCCGGTCACACCATGTTTGCGGCAACCTGGGCGCTGCTGATGGTGGGGCTGCTGTGGCCGCGTCGTCAGGTGCTGACGGTGGCGCTGGCGATGGTCTGGGCGATAGGCGTGATGGGCAGTCGTCTGCTGTTGGGCATGCATTGGCCGCTGGATTTGATGGTAGCGACGGTGATGTCGTGGCTGCTGGCAACGGTGGCCTGTTGGCTGGTGCGCTACTGGTGTGGGCCGCTGGAAAAAACGGCATAAACGCGGGCGCGGCGAAGAGAATTCAGGGGAAAGGGTTGATTTCCATCGTGGCTAACCACAGATCTAAGCACTCTCAGTGCGCTTTTCCATTTCGTCGTCGCGGTGAAGATGTTATTTTATAAGGCTGGGTGCGGTGTCGACACTGCCAAAGCCACATAACGGGAAGTCATGTGAAATACCTACTCATTTTCTTATTGGTGTTAGCGATTTTTGTCATTTCGGTGACGCTGGGTGCACAAAACGATCAGCTGGTAACCTTTAACTACCTGCTTGCTCAGGGCGAATTCAGAATTTCCACGCTGCTGGCGGTGCTGTTTGCCGTGGGCTTCGCGATTGGCTGGCTGGTCTGCGGCCTGTTCTGGCTGCGCGTGCGGGTCTCGCTGCTGCGTGCCGAACGTAAAATCAAAAGACTCGAACATCAAATGACGCCCGACGCGACGGCCCCGGTAACCCCGGCCGTTCCGGCGGCGAAGGAATAATTACATGCTGGAGTTGTTGTTTCTGCTTTTACCCGTAGCAGCAGCCTATGGCTGGTATATGGGCCGCAGAAGTGCACAACAGTCCAAACAGGACGAAGCGAACCGCTTGTCGCGTGACTACGTGGCAGGGGTGAACTTTCTTTTAAGCAACCAGCAGGATAAAGCGGTTGACCTGTTCCTCGACATGCTCAAAGAGGATACCGGCACCGTGGAAGCTCACCTGACGCTGGGCAACCTGTTCCGCTCGCGCGGCGAGGTTGACCGCGCTATCCGCATCCACCAGACGCTGATGGAAAGCGCCTCTCTGACCTACGACCAGCGCCTGCTGGCGGTGCAGCAGCTGGGGCGTGATTATATGGCCGCCGGGCTGTATGACCGTGCCGAAGACATGTTTAATCAGCTGGTGGACGAAACCGACTTCCGCATCAGCGCGCTGCAGCAGCTGCTGCAAATCTACCAGGCTACCAGCGACTGGCAAAAGGCTATCGATACCGCCGAGCGCCTGGTGAAACTGGGTAAAGATAAACATCGCGGCGACATCGCTCACTTCTGGTGCGAGCTGGCGCTGCAGCAAATGGGCAATGACGATCTCGATAAAGCCATGTCGCTGCTCAAGCGCGGCGCGGCGGCCGACCCGTCAAGCGCGCGAGTGTCCATCATGATGGGGCGCGCGTGGATGGCAAAGGGCGACTACACCAAAGCGATGGACAGCCTGCTGCGAGTGATTGACCAGGATAAAGAACTGGTCAGCGAAACGCTGGAAATGCTGCAAACCTGCTATCACCAGCTCGGCAAAGACAAAGAGTGGGAGCATTTCCTCCAGCGCTGTGTGGAAGAGAACACCGGTGCCACGGCGGAGCTGATGCTGGCGCAGGTGATGGAACAGAGTAAAGGCGGAGAAGCGGCGCAAACCTATGTGACGCGCCAACTGCAGCGTCACCCAACCATGCGCGTGTTCCACAAGCTGATGGACTACCACCTCAACGAGGCGGAAGAAGGGCGCGCCAAAGAGAGCCTGATGGTGCTGCGTGACATGGTTGGTGAACAGGTACGCAGCAAGCCGCGCTATCGCTGCCAGAAGTGCGGTTTTACCGCCTATACGCTCTACTGGCACTGCCCATCCTGCCGCTCCTGGTCGACCATTAAGCCTATTCGCGGGCTGGACGGCCAATAATTTCTAAAAATAACCCGCTTATACCCTAAATAATTCGAGTTGCAGGAAGGCGGCAAGGGAGTGAATCCCCAGGAGCTTACTCTAGTAAGTGACTGGGGTGAGCGAATGCAGCCAACGCACCTGCAACTTGAAGTATGACGGGTATAGTTACAACATACTTTAATTTCCCCTTCGTTTATCCCTCGGCATTGTGCCTGTCCGGTCACGCAGGTAGAATGCTGCCCGTTTACCTTTTCCGCACCCCGCGTGCCCATCAATAAGAAGGTCCAGTCATGTCCGTTGCTTCATCTTCTTCTCGTGTTGTCACCACCTCTCCCGTTGTTGTTGCCCTTGACTACAATAATCGCGACAACGCGCTCGCCTTTGTTGACCGCATTGACCCGCGTGACTGCCGCTTAAAAGTGGGCAAAGAGATGTTTACGCTGTTTGGCCCGCAGTTTGTGCGTGACCTGCAGCAGCGTGGCTTTGAGATTTTCCTGGACCTGAAATTCCACGATATTCCGAACACCACCGCCCATGCGGTTGCCGCCGCGGCGGATCTGGGCGTCTGGATGGTAAACGTACACGCGTCCGGCGGGGCTCGAATGATGACCGCCGCGCGTGAAGCGCTGACGGCGTTTGGCGCCGATGCGCCGCTGCTGATTGCGGTTACCGTGCTGACCAGCATGGAGTCCAGCGATCTGCAGGACCTGGGCATTGCACTGTCTCCGGCGGACTACGCCTTGAAGCTGGCAACGTTGACCAAAAACTGCGGTCTGGATGGCGTGGTATGCTCGGCACAGGAAGCCGTTCGCTTTAAGCAGGAGCTGGGCCAGGCGTTTAAGCTGGTGACCCCAGGCATTCGCCCAACCGGCAGTGAAGCTGGCGATCAGCGTCGTATTATGACGCCAGAGCAGGCGCTGACCGCAGGCGTAGACTATATGGTTATCGGTCGCCCGGTCACGCAGTCTGCCGACCCGGCGCAAACTCTGCGCGACATTAATGCATCGCTGAATCTGGGGGCATAATGAGCGACAACAACAGCCGTCTGGTCTACTCGACGGAAACCGGCCGTATCGATGAGCCTAAAGCCGCCGTGGTGCGTCCGAAAGGCGACGGCGTGGTGAGAATTCAGCGCCAGACCAGCGGGCGTAAAGGGAAGGGCGTTTGTCTCATCACCGGTATCGATCTCAACGACGACGAGCTGACCAAACTTGCCGCCGAGCTGAAAAAGAAATGCGGCTGCGGCGGTGCGTTGAAAGACGGCGTGATTGAAATTCAGGGCGACAAACGCGATTTGCTCAAAACGCTGCTGGAAGCCAAGGGGATGAAGGTCAAGCTGGCAGGCGGTTAATTGCCGGATGGCGGCGTTGCCTTATCCGGCCTACCCATCCTGTAGTCCGGGCGAGCGCATGCGACCCTGGGAATGTCACCCTCATTCTTGATGAAATAAAAAGGGCCCCGATTCTCATCGGAGCCCTGATATTCGAATTGCGGTTTATTTGCCGACCTGATGGCCGATAATACCACCTACCGCCGCGCCGCCCAGCGTACCCAGCGCGCTACCGTCCGTTAACACGGCGCCACCGATTGCACCTGCACCAGCACCCAGCGCGGTATTACGGTCACGTTTGGACCAGTTAGAACATGCACTCAGCGACATTACCAGTGTTACCGCTAAAACAGCAGCCGTCATTTTTTTCATTGAAGTCATTTTTTTCTCCTGAATATTCTATTCACGGAAAAAGCCCTTTAACTATAGCAGTTGCCACCAGTACTTAGTGCGTATTCCGTGAAGCTTGTTGCGCAGGTTGTAAATTTTGTTGCTAAAAGTCACGCAAGTGATAGTTACTTCCTGTTATATCGCTAACATTAATTTTACGAATTTGTGATGTAAGTTCCAGGGAAAAAGTCTTAATTCCGGCGTAGGAAAAGTCTCATAGCGAAGCGGGGTAAATCGGGGGGAGATAAAACGGAGAAAACCCGACGCCAGCAGGCATCGGGCGGGGTGACTAAGGACGCATCACGATATTCACGGTAAGTCCGGTTTGCTCCAGCTGCAGCTGTTTTTCCGTGGATAAATTATCGTCGGTAATCAAACGATTGAAGTGGCTCATCGGCCCAAGCGGATACGGATGCGTCGCGCCGAACTTGGAGCTGTCGGTCAGAACAATGGCTTCACTGCCTTTTTCCAGCACCGCATTGACAATATCGGCGCGCATCATATCGCGACCGGTAAAGCCGGTTTCCGGTTGCCAGCCGTCAATACCGATAAATGCTTTGCTGAAATGCACCTGCTGGATGTACTGACGCGTCAATGGGCCAACCATGCTTTCGCTTTTCTTCTGGTAGATCCCGCCGAGTAGGATAACTTCACCCGGGGTCTCTTTCAGCAGGTGTGCGATATAGCTGCTGACGGTGATGATGGTAATATCCGGCTGCTTTGCCAGTTCGCGCGCCAGCAGCGCATTGCTGCTACCGTTCTCAATAAACACCGTTTCGCCCGGACGCACCAGCGAGGCCGCAAAGGCCGCCAGTTCACGCTTGAGCGCAAAGTTGTTCATCATGCGTGTTTCCACGTCTTCGCTGTCCAGAGGAACGGCGAAACCGTGCGTACGTCTCAGATAGCTCTGCTTTTCCAGCAGATTCAGGTCCTGACGAATAGTGACTTCCGAAACGCCGGTCATCTTCGCCAAATCGGCGACGCTCATCCGGCCTTTATCAATCACCAGTTGTAATATGGTTTGCTGTCGGGAATTCATAATCAATGCATCAATTTTTAGGGCAAGGGCGGAAGCGATGATTAACCCGCCGCTCGCAGGGCGAATGGTGTCAGATTTCCCACGGGGATTTTGGCTGACCTGTTCGGCTGTCGCGTTCGTCTGCCGCGTAGGCCAGTAATTCCGCTTTGAGTATTTCAAGATTATTGATTGCGGAATGGGTGTCGCCGCCAACCAGAATATCAAGTACGGTATCAATACGTTGGGCTACCTGACGCGCATCGAGCTCGGACATAGTGGGATCCTGTTGATAAATTCGATTGAAATCAATGATGCAAAATTTACCGACAAAAGAGAAGTGAAAAAATGGCTTACCTTATAACCCCGAATGCTCCCTCAGCCAGCGCTCCAGCTCGGCGACGGGCATTGGGCGCGCAAAAAGGTAGCCCTGTCGTTCATCTACGCCGTGCAGCTTCAAAAACGCATCGTCAGCCGCGTCCTCGACGCCTTCCGCGATAATACGCAAATTCAACGCCCGGGCCACGGCAATAATCGCCACTACCAGCGATTGGGAGACTGAATGGTCGTGCACGCTCTGCACAAAAATATGGTCGAGCTTAATGGTATCAATAGGGAAGCGGGCAAGCTGCGATAGCGACGAATAGCCGGTGCCGAAATCATCTAAATGGATTTGCGCCCCCAATGCGCGAAACTGTTCCATCACCGCCAGCGCCTGTTCGGCGTTATCGATAAGGCAGCTTTCTGTCAGCTCAATATCAATCGGGCACGTCTCGAACCCCTGGGCGGTCATCGCCTGTTTCAGATCGCTGAATATGGCGTGATCGACCAGTTGCCTTGCAGAGACGTTAACCGCCACGCGCAGGTCAATGCCCCGGTCGCGCCACTGCGCCACCTGGCGAATAGCGTCCAGCATTACCCAGCGCCCCAACGGCACAATCAGCCCGGACTCCTCGGCGTAAGAGATAAAATCCATCGGTGGGATAAGCCCACGTTCGGGCGAGTTCCAGCGCACCAGCGCCTCCAGGCTATGTACCTCGCCGTTTAAGTCCACCTTAGGTTGATAATAGATAACCAGCTGGTCGCACTGCAGGGCTTTGCGCAGGTTGGTATCCAGCCACAGATACTCGAATACCCGCAGGTTCATCTCCGGTTTAAAGACGCTAAAGCGCCCGCGTCCGTTCTCTTTGGCGGTGTACATCGCCGTGTCGGCGTTGCGAATCAGGCTCTCTCGATCTTCTCCATGCTGCGGAGCGATTGAGATACCCAGAGAACAGCCGCTATAGACCTCAATCAGGCCGATGCGGAAAGGATCGCGCAGACGGGTTAGCACCCTGGATGCCATCGCCTCCAGCGCGCTCTGCGACGTGTGGGTGGCAAGGACGATAAACTCATCGCCGCCCAGACGCGCGAGGGTCTGGTTCTCTTCCAGACAGCTTAAAATCGACAGCGCTACCGACTGCAACAGCTGATCGCCAAAGACGTGTCCGTAGGCGTCGTTCACCTTCTTGAAGTTATCGAGATCGAAATAGACCAGGCCAACTTGTTCATCAGGCTGGCGGGTGTCGATGGCACTGCCGATCAGCTCATTGATGGCATGACGGTTGGGTAGCCCGGTGATGGTGTCGGTGTTCGCCAGCACCCGCAACCGCTCCTGCGCTTTGCGCTCCTCGGTGATGTCGGTACCGGAACAGATAAGGTAGATCTCATTCTTACCGCTACCGCTGTGGACGAAACGGTTGCGAAACAGAAAAAGACGCGGCCCTTTGCGGGTTTTGATCCAGCGTTCCACTTCATAGGGCCCACCGTTGCTAAAAAAACGGCTCACGTTCTCCCGCGCGGCGGCGGCTTCCGGCGCAGACATAAAAAGCTCAAACGCGGTTTTGCCGATCACGTCCTGCTCTTTTACCCCGGTGTACTCTTCGCACAGTCGGTTGAAGCGTTGAATTTTGCCTTCCCGGTCGAGAATAACAATTACCGAATTCGCTTCGGACACCACCTGTTCGGCAAACAGCAGTCCCTGCAGCAGGTCGCGGGCCACGGAGGAGGTATCAAACCAGGAAGACGCTGTACCGGCCCATTCCGTACAGCTGACCTTGCGGCCAATAAGATGAATGGGCACATCATGGCCGTTGACCTGAATATTGACCGCCAGGCTTGAGGTGGTGACGCTCATGGTATGAATGCGCTGGGCATTTTCTTCGCTGAGGGGGATGGCGAGGTCGGATCCGGCACCGGTATCGGGGTCTATGCTCAGGTAAAGAGTGGGTTCGGCACGCGACAAACGCCAGTAGAGACTGGTTTCACTGGGGGTTGGGTCGAGCAGATTTTGTGCCAGAGACTTCACCATGTGTGCTCCTCGTACACCTGCATTCGAATGCGTTCGAATCCAATACCATGGTATTCAGTGTGAACGTTTTTTGAAATTTCGCGTAGAAAAAAGAGGGGCGATGTTGGGCTTGAGGCAAAGCCAGCATCACTTAAAACAAAGAACAGGGAACCGGCTCTAAGGCGGCAGTGAAGATCACATTGAGGTTTAGGTCGCGACGTCTAAAATGATGAGGTCTAGACTCAAGACCGCTTTTCAGTGATTGAAGTGGCATGCGAGAGCAATATTTGCCGTTAATGCGCCTCAGTGCTTCTGACACATATTAATACCTGCCTCTATGCGGGTTCCCGGACATGTTCACGCCGGAACGTTTCAATCGATGCTAGCGTACGACTTCTTGTGTCCATCCTTTTTGATACATGCAATCACGGATGAGAGTCTCTCTTGCTTCTTCATTCGCATCTTCTCGCGAATAGGAAGTGTCAATTTCATCAAACTCCCTGTCATAGGTTGTGTTTTTATCCATAACAACATTATCGGGATGAAGTTCTTTTAGTGACCTGGCCTGGCAGGCAGTCTCATCAAGTTGCAACTGTCTCTGTGTTGTTCCTGGTTTAACCCATTGGTATTGAGTGCAGGAGCACAGGAATATGACGATGGTTAATACCATATATTTCTTCATGATACCTTCACATTAAGCTGATTGATTTATAGGTGCTTTACAATAGAGTGTTATGATTTTCAGTGTGATAATACTCAGACTGACTACGACTATAAGTGAATCCACCAGCGTGGTGACTGCTATTTCTGAGAACCCTTGCGGACAAATTCGTAGCGCCTGTATTTCTTCGCTAGTCCTAAATCCCCTGAAAAAACAAATAACGCTACCGCTTGGGTTTTGTTGTGTTGGTTTTTCATGATGAGCTCCCCTAATGCTTGTTAAAGGATTAAATTCTGATAATGCTCATTTTTTATTGGTTTTAATTCTATATATTTGTCACTTAATCAGTATTTAATTTCGCGTTAATCATTTTTATATGGAAGTATATTCCAAAAATTGACTTTGATCATTGTTTTCATGCTTGTAGCAAAAATGGTGATTAAATTGAATATTTTCAATATTTTAGAATGGTTTTTGAGTCGTGCTATGCGTGCTTCAAATAAAAGCGATGCAGGAATTCTCTCTTCGTTTACTGTCTGTTTACACGAGACGATACTTTAAATTCCTGGTTGTAATGTCGTAGCGTTAGAAGGGGGAATTAAGTTGATGAGAGCGTCTGTTCTGTATTCTGGCTAAATACACCAGTGACTCTTTCTGCCAAACTTTTTAATAACGGATACAAAAACGGCCCCAAAAGGGGCCGTTTAATGCAGATTCTCGTTACTTACGCCGCTGGGCGCGCAATCACGCTGCGAGTCTCCATGCGCACTTCTGCAATGGTGACATCAATGACGTCAGTGACCTTGTAGACCACTTCGCCTTTGATCTGCACGGTGCCGCTCTCCTGGCTGCAAACCATCTCATCACGCACGGCGTGCAGGAATGGCGCAGGGATAAAGGCAACCGCGCCGTTATCCACCAGGCGTACACGCATGCCGCCACGGCTAACGTCGATGATCTCCGCTGCGAAACGGGTATCTTTACCCGCCTGCGGATTCAGATAACGGGCGTACAGCCAGTCAGCCACATCGCGTTCCGCCATGCGGTTCAGGCGACGACGCTCGGCCATCTGCACGGTCACATCTTCTTTCGGACGGGAAGGGTTTTCGCCTTTGATGATCGCTTTCAGCAGACGATGGTTCACCATGTCGCCGTACTTACGAATCGGTGAAGTCCAGGTCGCGTACGCTTCGAGGCCTAAACCAAAGTGCGGGCCCGGATCGATGCTGATTTCCGCAAATGACTGGAAGCGGCGAATACGGCTGTCAAGGAAGCCGGAAGGCTGAGCGTCAAGCTCGCGGCGCAGCTTGCAGAAACCGTCCAGGGTCAGCACTTCAACCGGGTCGACGTGAACGTCGTGGGTTTTCAGCAGCGCAGCCAGCGCTTCGGTGTTGTCTGGTGCAAAGCCGGTGTGGACGTTGTAGATACCAAAGCCCAGCTTGTCGCGCAGCACGCGAGCGGCGCAAATGTTGGCCGCAATCATCGACTCTTCAACGATGCGGTTAGCAATGCGGCGCGGTTCGGCGACGATATCCAGCACTTCGCCTTTCTCACCCAACACGAAACGGTAGTCAGGACGGTCTTTGAAGACCAGCGCATGGGTTTTACGCCATTCGCTACGAATCTGGCAAACGCGCTGCAGCAGGGTAATCTGACGCGCGATGGCATCGGTCTGCGGCTTCCAGTCGCCGGTGTTTTCCAGCCAGTTGGAAACGTCGTCATAAACCAGTTTGGCTTTTGATTCGATGTTAGCGGCGAAGAACTCAATGTTGTCTTCGATGGTGCCATCGGCCGCCAGCGTCATGCGGCAGGCCAGTACCGGGCGAACCACTTCCGCGCGCAGCGAGCAGAGGTCGTCGGACAGCTCACGCGGCAGCATCGGGATGTTGAAGCCCGGCAGGTAGTTGGTGAAGGCGCGAATTTTCGCGGCGTCGTCCAGCTTGCTGCCTTCCACAATCCAGGCAGTCGGGTCGGCGATGGCCACGGTCAGCAGCAGCTTGCCGTCGGCGGCTTCTTCCACAAACAGCGCATCGTCCATATCTTCGGTGCTGGCGCTGTCGATGGTGACGAAGTCGAGAGCGGTCAGATCGCGACGCTCCAGGCCTTCATCCTGCATTTCGGTCGCCACGCCGTTCGGGGCTTCTTTTTCCAGGTTATGACGGGCGAGGGTAACCCACCACGGCACAAAGTGGTCGTCACCAAAGGTGATGAATTTGGTCAGCTCAGCGTAGAAGCTACGATCGCCTTTCAGTGGATGACGGCGCATTTCAGCAACGGCCCAGTCACCCTCTTTGAAATCGTGTGTCACACCGCGTTCAGCGCGGCATGGAATGGCATCTTTTAACAGCGGATGATCAGGAACGATAGACAGTCTGTCATCCTTGCGGTGAATCTTTCCGACAAAACGGGTCAGGAAAGGCTCAACCAATTCTTCCGGCTCGGCGCTCTCTTTCTCTTTTTCAGAGTGGATGACTGCGATAATACGGTCGCCGTGCATCACTTTTTTCATCTGCGGCGGCGGAATAAAATAGCTTTTCTGCGCGTCGACTTCGAGGAAACCGAAACCTTTTTCCGTGGCTTTTACGACCCCTTCAGCACGTGGCGTCTGGGAGTGAAGTTGCTGTTTTAGCTGCGCGAGCAGCGGGTTGTCCTGAAGCATATTGATCTATTTTCGTGGCCAAAAGAGCGGCTGACATTTTTACGCGAATCTATAGGTTGCAGCAAGCGCTCTTTCACCCTTTTACGTAACTTGTTGCGCGTTGCCAAGGGCGATGCGCAGGCGGTTTAGCCACCCGCTCAATGCGCTCCAGGCAAGCAGCGTGATGGCATCCGGTACCGAAAGACTTTGCTCGATGAGTGGCGTCAATTGCGCGGCGCTAAAGCGGTCCGGCGCGCGGGTTAAAAGCTGCGTGGCCTGTGCCATTGCCCGCTCACGCGGATAGTGGTGGCTCCAGGCCTGGATGGCGCGCTCGCCGTTGCGCACCGCTTCGGGCAGGCCGCTGGCACCTTGCCACTGACCGCTGTAGTAGTGAAAACAGCTCGCGCTGCCGTTGATGCGTGCCGGGATAAGCGCGGCCAGCGGCTGAAGCGGATGCGCGAAGGCGAGGGCGTCGATAAGCTCACCCAGCCCCTCCAGCAGCGTCTCTTCGGCGACCAGTACGTTTGCCAGGTCCGTGAGTTCGGGTAGCTGCTGCCAGCGCGCTAGCGCGTCACCCTGCGGGGTATTGGCCTGGTGCGGCGCGGTGCTGACAAAGTCGGTATGCCACGGCGCGCTTTCACTCTGGAAGCGTTCTGCGTCAGCATCCTCCTGCACCGGCATACCGGGTATCCAGCGCACCGGGAAACCGAGATGTGCCTGGAAAATGGCGATAACGCGCGCCTGGAAGCCGACGAAGCCAACCACCTGGTTAATCAGAATAATATCGTGTGCGGTAAGCCCTACGCCGTCCAGCTGTTGACGTTCGCGTGGGGTGATCACCGACGGAGAGCTGGCAAGCTGGCGGGCGTACTGGGTGATTTGCGCCAACCGATGGTTGCTTTCGCGCGATGAGTCCGGCCCCGGCAGCGGCGCCAGACGCGCAGCGTAGTGGTTACACAAACGTTGAACCCCGGAAACCTGCGCGACGGTGAGCGCGGTGCTCAGACGATCGTAGGCGCTAAAGGTGCGCAGGCGATTGACGGTGACCACATCCGGGAACAGCGTTTGGGCGAACGTACGGGCAACGCGCAGCCAGCGCTGATTGGCGCTGTAAAGGGCATCAGGTAACGTGAGGTCCAGTAAAAAACGGTCGTCAACGTGTGCGGCTTCGGGAACCAGCGGCATCACGTCGCTGTGTTGGGCTCTCGACTGGGTTTCGTGATACCAGTGGCTTTTGCCGTAAACGCGGCGTGGCTCCATGGGTATTCCTTGATCTATAGGTGGCGAGCCGGCGGGTATTGAGAGAGGGTTGCCGGATCGTTATAGGTAAATATCCTGGCGCATGCGTGGCGAGGGAGAAAATATTGTTCGGCGATAATTAATAACTGACTGGAATAACAGAGGGGTAAGAAGCGGGGAATATAGGCCTGATAAGCGTAGCGCCATCCGGCAATGCGGAACACATTACCGGATGGCGGCGTTGCCTTATCCGGCCTACAGTTCGAGCTCGTTCATCGCAGCAATGCTGAAACCGCCGTCGACGTGCACCACTTCCCCGGTTATCCCGGCAGAAAGGTCAGAGCACAGGAACGCCGCTGAATTGCCAACATCTTCGATGGTCACAGTGCGACGAATTGGGGTTACCGCTTCGCAGTGTGCCAGCATTTTTCGGAAATCCTTGATGCCGGAGGCGGCCAGAGTTCGAATCGGACCGGCTGAAATTGCGTTTACTCGCACCCCCTCTGGTCCCATAGCGTTCGCCATATAGCGCACGTTGGCTTCCAGAGATGCTTTTGCCAGCCCCATTACGTTGTAGTTCGGAATCGCACGTTCAGCGCCCAGATAGGAGAGGGTCAGCAGGGCAGAGCCGGGGTTCAGCATGCTGCGGCAGGCTTTCGCCATTGCCACAAAGCTGTAGGCGCTGATGTCGTGGGCGATTTTGAAGCCTTCACGGGTTACCGCGTTGACGTAGTCGCCGTCCAGTTGATCCGCCGGCGCAAAGCCGATGGAGTGAACGAAACCGTCAAACGTCGGCCAGACCTTAGCCAGCTCGGTGAACAGGGATTCGATGCTTGCATCATCCGCCACGTCGCACGGCAGGACGATGCTGGAGTTCAGAGAGGCGGCGAACGCTTCTACGCGACCTTTCAGTTTGTCGTTCTGGTAGGTAAACGCCAGCTCGGCTCCTTCGCGCTCCATCGCCTGGGCGATACCATAGGCGATGGAGAGCTTGCTGGCGACGCCCGTAATCAGAATACGTTTACCGGAAAGAAAACCCATCGTGTTTAATCCTTCTATTCAGTGTTAGCGGTCTTTACGCCAGGCGTCAGCTGTCAGCGCCTCGCCAAAGTGGCCCGCAATCAGGCGCTTGGTTAAATCGTGCAGCGGGGAGGCCAGCACGTCGGCGGTGCTGCCGCGTTCCACCACTTCCCCCTGGTGCATCACCAGCACCTGGTCGCTAATGTGCTTCATCATGCCCAAATGCTGGGTCACGTAAATATAGGAGATACCCTGTTTTTCCTGCAGCTCCAGCATCAGGTTCACCAGCTGCGAGCGCATCGACATATCCAGCGAAGCCAGCGCTTCATCGCAGATAATCACCTTCGGGCGCAGGATCAACGCACGGGCTAAACCCAGACGCTGCTTCTGCCCCGGCGCCAGCATATGCGGGTAGTAGCTGACGTGGTCCGGCAGCAGGCCGACCAGGCGCAGGGTGTCGATAATCTGCTTCTGGCGCGCTTCCGGTTCGAGATCGGTGTTGAGACGTAGCGGGAAATCGAGGATCTGGGAAATACGCTGACGCGGGTTCAGCGAGGTGCTCGGATCCTGGAAGATCATGCGGATACGCTGGCTGCGGAACGAGTAGTCGCCGAACTCCAGTGGATGGTCGTCAATCAACAGTTCTCCGGTGGTCGGTTCTACCATCCCCGCCAGCATTTTTGCCAGCGTTGATTTGCCCGAGCCGTTCTCACCGATAATCGCCAGCGTCTGCTTTTCACGCAGGGTAAAGCTCAGCGGTTTGACCGCCTGTAGCGTCTGACGGTGGAACCATCCGGTGCGGTAGCGAAAGGTCTTACTCAGATTTCGTACTTCAAGCAAGGTTTCGACCATTTCACTCTTTCTCCATGTTCAGCGGGAAATGACAGGCGAACAGGTGGTTCTTCGCACCCGTCAGGCGCGGGGTTTCAATACATTTGCGCTGGGCGTAAGGGCAGCGCGGCCCCAGGCGGCAGCCCATCGGCAGCTGTTCCAACAGCGGGATCGCGCCGGAAAGCGTGTTCAGGCGGCTTTTATGCGGCATGGAACGGCCAAAGTCAGGAATCGCACGGATCAGCGCCTGGGTATACGGGTGATGCGGGATGGTCACCAGCTCTTCGCTCGGTGCACTTTCCACCGTCTGCCCGCAGTACATGACGTTAATCTTATCCGCCCAGTGGGTCAGCATCTGCAAATCGTGAGAGATAAGCAAAATGGTGGTGTTGTTGTTCTGGTTAAGACCGGTAAGCAGGCGGAAAATCTGCGCCTGAGTGGTCGGTTCCATGGCGTTGGTCGGCTCATCGGCAATCAGCAGACGCGGCTGGTTGGCCAGCGCGATAGCGATCATCACCTTCTGACATTCCCCTTCGGTCAGCTCATAGGGGAAGCTGCGCATCGCGTCTTTGTGGTCTTTAATCCCCACGCGGTGCAGCAGTTCAATAGCACGGCGTTTACGCCAGCCCAGGCGCTGCCACCAGTGGCCTTTAAAGGTCCAGCCGGGAATATTCTGCATCAGCTGTTCGCCGATACGTTCAGACGGATCGAGACAGGACTGCGGCTCCTGGAAAATCATCGACACGTTGTGGCCGACCAGCTTGCGGCGTTCGCGGTTGGACAGGCGCAGCAGGTCGATATCATCAAAACGCATACGGTCAGCGGTCACGCGCCAGTTATCTTTGGTCACGCCGCAAATCGCTTTGGCGATCAGGCTCTTGCCCGAACCGGACTCGCCGACCAGACCGCGAATTTCGCCTTCGGCCAGCGTCATGCTGACGCGGTCCACAGCCTTCACCCAGCCTTCGTTGGTCTTAAATTCGATGGTCAGATTGCGAATATCAAGTAACGGCATTATTCCACCCCCGCGTTGATGGCGCGGCGAATACCGTCGCCCAGCAGGTTAACCAGCAGGACGCTGACCATAATGGCCGCGCCTGGCAGCATCACCGTCCACGGCGCGACGTAGATAAGCTCCAGCGCGTCGCCCAGCATGGCGCCCCATTCCGGGGAGGGCAGCTGCGCGCCCAGGTCAAGGAAGCCCAGCGCGGCGATATCCAGAATCGCCATCGACAGCGCGCGGGTGATCTCGGTCACTAGCCCTGCGGCAATGTTCGGCAAAATTGCAAACCACAGAATGTTCAGCGTTGAAGCGCCGTCGAGGCGGGCAGCGATGACGTAATCGCGCTCCAGCTCGTCGTGCACCATGCTGTAAATCGAGCGTACCATACGCGGCAGCAGCGCCAGCCAGACGGCGAACATGGCATGCGACAGATGCGGGCCGGCAAAGGCCACCACGATAATCGCCAGCAGCAGCGAAGGGATGGAGAGCAGGGTGTCGAGAATATGGTTCAGCACCGCCGAGCGCAGGCCGCGGGTGGAGCCGGCAAAGGCACCGAGACCCAGACCGAAAACTGTCGCTCCCAGCGTAACCACAAACGCACCGCCAACGGTGGGCGCCGCGCCGCTCAGCAGGCGGCTTAACACATCGCGGCCCAGGTCATCGGTGCCAAGGAAGAATGACACTTCACCGTAGCGCGACCATGACGGCGGTAGCAGTTGATAACCGAGGAACTGCTGGTCGATGCCGTACGGAGCAAACCAGCCGCCGAATACGCACACCAGCACCAACCCGATGCAGCCGTAAAAGCCAATCATCGCGGTGGTATCGCCGTAGAACTTACGCCACACG
This sequence comes from Kluyvera sp. CHPC 1.251, assembly GCF_036759945.1. Classification (NCBI taxonomy): domain Bacteria; kingdom Pseudomonadati; phylum Pseudomonadota; class Gammaproteobacteria; order Enterobacterales; family Enterobacteriaceae; genus Kluyvera; species Kluyvera sp. CHPC 1.251. The sequence continues at coordinate 138,915 of NZ_JAPKIC010000007.1, forward strand.
GTGCGTAGGGCACCTGGCGTACGCTTCTCGAGATAGACGCTATCGTAAGGCATACCATTCCTTATGTTTCAGCGGGTTAGCCATAGCACCCAATATATCGGAGATCACGTTCACGATGATCACCAGCGCGCCAATCACCATCACACCGGCGGAGATCGCCGCATAGTCCTGCTGGCGAATGGCGTTAATCAGCCAGCGTCCCAGACCCGGCCAGCTAAACACCATTTCGGTGATCATCGCCAGCGTCAGCATGGTGGAAAACTGTAGCCCCAGACGCGGGATCACTGGCGGCAGGGCGTTGTGCAGCACGTGACGGCGCAGAATGGTCAGACGAGAAACCCCGCGCGTCGCGGCGGCTTTCACGTAGTTGGTGTCATACACTGCAATGGTGCTGATACGCATCAGGCGCACCACTTCGGTGGTTGGCGCAACCGCCAGCGTCAGCACCGGCAGCACCATATGGCGCAGGGCACTGATGATCATTTCATGTCGCCACGGCGAGTCGGAAAGCCAGGCATCAATCAGCGCGAAGCCGGTGACGTTTTTAACTTCATATAGCAGGTCAAAGCGCCCGGAAACCGGCAGCCAGCCCAGCGTCAGTGAGAAGAACAGGGTAAGTAGCAGCGCCAGCCAGAACACCGGAATAGAAAAGCCCAGCAGCGCGAAGAAGCTGATGACTTTATCCTGCCACTTGTTGCGGGTGATCCCGGCCAGCATACCGACGGGAATGCCGACCAGCAGGGCGAAGCCAAACGCCAGGATGCAAAGCTCCATGGTTGCCGGGAACACTTCCCGCAGCTGTTCGGAAATCGGCTGGCCGTTAATGCTGGAGACGCCGAAGTCCCAGTGCATCACGCTTTCAAACCAGAACACCCATGCGTTCCAGAGTGAGGCCCCTTGCAGCGGCGCATGGGGGGTGAAATAGCTCAGGCTGAAGCCGACAAAGGTCAGGAAAAAGAGCGTAACCAGCAGCAGCAACAGGCGACGAAGAGTGAAAATAATCATGGTTTCTGCACCTTCTCTTCTTTTTCCCGCGACACGCCCGCGAACGAGGCGTTACCAAACGGACTTAGCACCAGCCCTTTCATATCGTAGCGATAGGCCTGCAGACGCAGCGACGAAGCCAGCGGCAGCACCGGCAGTTCGCGGGCGAGGATCTGCTGGGCCTCATCGTAGGCATCAATGCGCGACGCCAGTTGCTGGGAGTCCAGCGCTTTGCGCAGCACGCTGTCGAACTCGCGGTTACACCAGTGCGCCAGATTGGTCTGCGAGGTGATGGCCGCACAGCTTAGCAGCGGGCGGAAGAAGCTGTCCGGGTCGTTACTGTCGGTAGCCCAGCCGGAGAGCGTCAGGTCATGGTTCATGTCCATCAGCCGTGCTTCCTGGAAACGGCCTTCCACCGGCACGATCACCACTTTCACGCCAATCTGCGCCATATCCGCCTGAATCAGCTCGGCGGTTTTGAGCGGGCTCGGGTTCCAGGCCTGCGAACTGGTCGGCACCCACAGGTGCAGCGTCAGCTTTTGCAGACCTAATGCCTCAAGACGACGACGCGCTTCCTTCGGATTGTATTCAGTAATTTTAGCTTCGTTATCGTAAGCCCAGGAGGCGCGCGGCAAAATGGAGGCCGCGGTTTCCGCCGTACCGTAGTAGATCGACTGCATCAGGCGCTGGTTGTTGATAGCCAGCGACAGGGCGTGACGCACTTCAGGGTTATTCAGCGGTGGTTTGTCGGTGTTAAACGCCAGATAGGCGATGTTCATCCCCGGACGCAGCGTCAGGCGCAGGCGTGGGTCGTCGCGCAGAATGGTCAACTGGCTGGCGGCAGGCCAGGCCAGCACGTCGCATTCACCGGTCAGCAGTTTGGACAACCGCCCGGTACCGCCGGAGCCTAAATCGACCACCACCTGCGGCATCAGCGGGGTGCCGCGCCAGAATGTCGGGTGGCGCTGTAAACGGATGTACTGCCCGGCCCGATACTCATCAAGCTGGAACGGTCCGGTGCCGACCGGCTGGCGGTCGAGCAGCTCCTGGTGGTCCTGTTTGGTCAGCTTGTCGGCGTACTCGGCGGACATCACCGAGGCGTAGTGGGTTGCCAGATGCCAGAGGAACGAGGCGTCCGGGCGGGTCAGACGAAACTCCACGGTGTGGTTATCCAGCTTGCGCACGCTCTGCACGCTATCGGCAAACTGCAGGCTGTCGAAGTAAGGGAAGGCGCCGCCGTTGACGTTATGCCACGGATGATGGCGATCGAAAATACGTTCAAAGGTAAAGACCACATCGTCGGCGTTCAGTGCGCGCGTTGGCGTAAACCAGCGGGTGGTCTGGAACTGCACGTTGTTTCGCAGGTGGAAGCGGTAGGTTGCACCGTTATCCAGCACCTCCCAGCTTTCGGCAAGCTCCGGCACCAGACGATAGGTGTAAGGGTCAACGTCCAGTAGACGGTCGTATAGCTGAGCCGCCAGCGTGTCGACAATCAGCCCGCTGCCCGCCTTTTGCGGGTTGAAGGTGTTGACCTGCCCGCTGACGCAGTAGACAAATCCGCTGTCGCGAATATCGGCGCGAGGGGGGGCTAGCGGTTGCGGTGCGGCAATCGCCTGGCCGCAAAAGAGCCCCAATGCGGCGAGGAAGGATGGCAAATTCAGGCGCATAGTTTCGTTATATTTTCGATTGATCTGCAAAGTGTATCGCACTTACGGCTACCAGGTACAAAAGTCTGAAGGTGACTGGCTTAAAAGTCGCCACTTTTACCGGGGATTGCCTGCAAAGCAGTCTACAGGGCGTGTTTTTTCAGCAGAGCCCGTAACTGGTGATAGGTCAGCCCTAACAGATCGGCGGCCTGTTTTTGGTTGAATCGCGCCTGCTGCAAGCTCTGTTCCAGCAGCGTTTTCTCCTGGCTGAGCTGAAACTGACGCAGGTCTAACGGTAGCGCCGGGCCGCTGCTTTGTGTGGCGATGGGCGGCACGACGGCAGGCGAACGACGGAACGGATCGATAATAATATCGTCCAGCGGTTCATCAATGGAGCCGTGGCGGTAGACCGAGCGCTCCACCACGTTTTTCAGCTCACGGATATTCCCCGGCCAGCGGTAGTGCAGCAGCGTTTCGCGGGCGCGTTCGGTAAAGCCGGGAAACAGCGGCAGACCCAGTTCACGGCACATCTGAATCGCGAAGTGTTCCGCCATCAACATAATGTCGCTCTGACGTTCGCGCAGCGACGGTAGCAGCACCACGTCAAAGGCCAGCCGGTCGAGCAGGTCGGCACGGAAGGTGCCTTCTTCGACCAGTTGCGGCAAATCCGCATTGGTCGCGCACACCAGGCGCACGTTGACCTGCAAGGGCTGGCTGCCGCCGACGCGTTCAAGTTCGCCGTATTCAATCACTCGCAGCAGTTTTTCCTGCACCAGCATCGGCGCGGTGGCCAGCTCATCGAGAAACAGCGTGCCACCGTCGGCGCGCTCAAAACGCCCCGGGTGACGCTTTTGCGCCCCGGTAAATGCCCCGGCTTCATGACCGAACAGCTCGGAGTCGAGCAGGTTTTCATTTAACGCCGCGCAGTTAAGCGAAATAAACGGCCCCTGCCAGCAGGAGGAGAGGTAGTGCAGGCGGTTGGCGATAAGCTCCTTGCCCGTCCCGCGCTCGCCGATAATCAGCACCGGTTTGTTCAGCGGCGCCAATCGGGAAACCTGTTCCAGCACCTCAATAAAGCGGTTCGCTTCGCCGAGGAGGGTATCTTTGTTATCTGCCATGATGAAATTCGCCACATGTTGGTGTAATTCGCCATTTCACTGTAGGCGTTTAGCGGCTGAATTTCAATCACCTCTTTGATAATCAATAAGATAAAAAGTTGGCACGGAAGTTGTAATAGTCTTTACGCAGGGCTCAGCCCGATACACAGAACTAAGAGGATTGAACAATGGGTATTTTTTCTCGTTTTGCCGACATCGTGAACGCCAACATCAACTCGCTGCTGGAAAAAGCGGAAGACCCGCAGAAACTGGTCCGCTTGATGATCCAGGAGATGGAAGACACCCTGGTGGAAGTACGCTCCACCTCTGCCCGTGCGCTGGCAGAAAAGAAAGACCTGTCCCGCCGTGTGGAACGTGCGCAGGCGCAGCAGGTTGAATGGCAGGAGAAGGCCGAACTGGCGCTGCGTAAAGAGAAAGACGATCTGGCACGTGCGGCGCTGATTGAAAAACAGAAGCTGACCGATGTTATCGGCACGCTGGAGCATGAAGTGACGCTGGTGGATGAAACCCTGGCGCGTATGAAAAAAGAGATCGGCGAGCTGGAAAATAAACTCAGCGAAACCCGCGCTCGTCAGCAGTCTCTGGCGCTGCGTCATCAGGCGGCGAGTTCATCCCGCGATGTGCGTCGCCAGCTGGACAGCGGTAAACTGGATGAAGCAATGGCTCGCTTTGAATCCTTTGAACGTCGCATCGACCATATGGAAGCGGAAGCCGAAAGCCATCGTTTTGGTAAAACACCGTCGCTGGACCAGCAGTTTGCCGAGCTGAAAGCGGATGATGAAATCAGCGAGCAGCTGGCGGCACTGAAAGCCAAAATGAAGCAGGACAACGAATAATCATTCCGGCGGCACTGACCGTGCCGCTGCTCATAATATATAAGGAGTTTCTATGAGCGCGCTTTTCCTCGGCATTCCCCTGACGTTGTTTGTGCTGTTTGTATTGCCGATTTGGCTGTGGCTTCACTATAGCAATCGCTCCCGCTCCGGCGAGCTTTCACAGGGCGAGCAGCAGCGGCTGATGCAGTTGACCGATGACGCGAAACGGATGCGCGAGCGTATTCAGGCGCTGGAAGCCATTCTGGATGCAGAACATCCAAACTGGAGGGACAAATAATGGCGCTGGATCTGAACAAAAAGCTGTGGCGTATCCCGCAGCGAGGCATGGTGAAAGGGGTCTGCGCCGGTATTGCCGACTACCTCGACGTGCCGGTAAAGCTGATTCGTATTATTACCGTGCTGGCGATGCTGTTTGGTCTGTTTTTCTTTGTCGTCGTCGCCTACGTGATTTTGACCTTCGCCCTCGACCCGATGCCGGAAGGGGCGATGAACAACCCGCATCAACCCTCCAGCCGCGATTTGCTGGATGCGGTGGATGCTGAATTAGCCGCTGGCGAGCAGCGACTGCGCGAGATGGAACGTTACGTGACATCTGACACTTTTACCCTGCGCAGCCGGTTCCGTCAGCTCTGAGCAAGAGGCTACTGATGAATAATAAATGGCAGCGGGCAGGCCAGAAGGTGAAGCCCGGTTTGAAAATCGTTGGCAAGCTGGCGCTCCTGACGGCCCTGCGTTACGGCCCGGCAGGCGTAGCCGGATGGGCGGTGAAGTCCGTCGCCCGCCGTCCGCTGAAGATGTTTCTGGCGGTGGCGCTGGAACCGCTGTTGTCCCGCCTCGCCAAACGTTATTTCCCCATGGCAAAATAGGGCTATCGGCGTAGCGAGGAGTGTCTGATAAGCAATGAAGCGACTCAAAAATGAATTCAATGCGCTGGTCAACCGTGGCGTTGACCGGCATCTTCGTCTTGCCGTTACCGGCCTCAGCCGCAGCGGTAAGACCGCCTTTATCACCGGCCTGGTGAATCAGCTACTCAATATTCATACCGGTGCGCGCTTGCCGCTGTTGAGCGCGGTGCGCGAAGAGCGCCTGCTCGGCGTCAAACGTATTCCTCAGCGTGATCTTGGTATCCCGCGATTCACCTACGACGAAGGGCTGGCGCAGCTGTACGGCCAACCGCCGTCCTGGCCGACGCCGACGCGCGGGGTGAGCGAAATTCGCCTGGCGCTGCGCTACAAATCGAACGACTCGCTACTGCGTCACTTTAAAGAGACCTCCACGCTCTATCTGGAGATTGTCGATTATCCCGGCGAGTGGCTGCTCGACTTACCGATGCTCAACCAGGACTACCTGGGCTGGTCGCGCCAGATGACCGGGCTGTTGACCGGCCAGCGTGCCGAGTGGTCGGCAAAATGGCGACAGCTCTGCGAAGGGCTGGATCCGTTCGCACCCGCTGACGAGAACCGACTGGCGGAAATTGCCCAGGCCTGGACCGACTACCTGCACCAGTGCAAGCAGGAAGGGCTGCATTTTATTCAGCCGGGCCGCTTTGTGTTGCCGGGTGACCTGGCAGGTGCCCCGGCGCTGCAGTTTTTCCCATGGCCGGATGTCGATGCCATCGGTGAGTCAAAGCTCGCGCAGGCGGACAAACACAGCAATGCCGGTATGCTGCGCGAACGCTTCCATTACTACTGCGAAAAAGTGGTGAAGGGGTTCTACCGGGATCACTTCCTGCGCTTCGACCGCCAGATTGTGCTGGTCGACTGTCTGCAGCCGCTCAACAGCGGCCCGCAGGCGTTTAACGATATGCGCCTGGCGCTGACACAGCTGATGCACAGCTTCCATTACGGGCAGCGCACCCTGTTCCGTCGCCTGTTTTCGCCGGTTATCGACAAGCTGCTGTTTGCTGCCACTAAGGCGGATCACGTCACCGTCGATCAGCACGGCAATATGGTGTCGCTGCTGCAACAGCTGATTCAGGACGCCTGGCAGAACGCCGCTTTTGAAGGCATTACCATGGACTGTCTGGGGCTGGCCTCGGTGCAGGCAACGCAGAGTGGGCTAATTGAGGTGAATGGTGAGAAGATCCCGGCGCTACGCGGTCATCGCTTGAGTGACGGCCAGCCGCTCACCGTTTACCCAGGTGAGGTACCGGCGCGCCTTCCCGGACAGGCGTTCTGGGATAAACAAGGTTTTCAGTTTGAGGCCTTCCGTCCGCAGACGATGGACGTTGACCAGCCGCTGCCGCATATCCGTCTGGATGCCGCGCTGGAGTTTTTGATTGGAGATAAGCTGCGATGAACGACGCCTATAAACCACGAATTGACTTTGATGGCCCGCTTGATGAGGTGAAGCCGGAACAGTTTAAAACTTCGCAGGCGTTTGACGACGTGACGGCGGAGAAATTCGCGCCGGTGATGCTCGACGACGAACCCGAGCAGGAAGGGCAGGTGGAAGCCACTCTCGACGCGGCGCTGCGCCCGAAGCGTAGCCTGTGGCGCAAAATGGTCACCGCGGGGCTCGGTCTGTTTGGCATCAGCGTGGTTGCCCAGGGCGTACAGTGGACGATGACCGCCTGGCAAACCAACGACTGGGCGGCGCTTGGTGGCTGTGCCGCCGGGGCGCTTATCGTCGGCGCGGGTGTCGGTTCGGTGGTCACCGAATGGCGTCGACTCTGGCGCTTACGCCAGCGCGCGGAAGAACGCGATGAAGCGCGGACCTTAATGCACAGTCACAGCGTGGGCAAAGGACGTGCGTTCTGCGAGGGGCTGGCGCGTCAGGCGGGGCTGGACCAGTCGCACCCGGCGCTACAGCGCTGGTACGCGGCTATCCACGAAACCCAAAGCGACCGCGAAGTGGTCAGCCTGTACGCCCATCTGGTGCAGCCGGTACTGGATGCGCAGGCGCGCCGCGAAATCAGCCGCTCGGCGGCGGAATCGACGCTGATGATTGCCGTCAGCCCACTGGCGCTGGTAGATATGGGCTTTATTGCGTGGCGTAACCTGCGGCTGATTAACCGCATCGCTAACCTCTACGGTATTGAGCTGGGTTACTACAGCCGTCTGCGCCTGTTCCGACTGGTGTTGATCAACATCGCCTTCGCCGGGGCCAGTGAACTGGTGCGGGAAATCGGTATGGACTGGATGTCTCAGGATCTCGCCGCGCGCCTGTCGACCCGTGCGGCGCAGGGGATTGGTGCCGGGCTGCTTACCGCGCGTCTTGGGATCAAGGCGATGGAGCTTTGCCGACCGCTGCCGTGGATCGACAACGATAAGCCGCGTCTCGGTGACTTCCGCCGCGAACTTATTGGGCAACTGAAAGCGACGGTGCAGAAAGGAAAATCGGCGGCGCAGCGGGATAATTGACGAGATAAAATATGGTTATGCGAAAATTGTATAACCTATTTCTATACTTATCTTTACTGAAAGTGACAACCAGCGCTACTTTAGCTGAATCGTCCACAACACGTTCATTTTCAGGAAGTCCCGATGACCAAAAAACTGCTGCCGTTACTCGTGCTGACCGCGCTGTCAGCCTCCGCTTATGCCGCTACGCCGCCAAACACGTTGGTCGTGGCTCAGGGTCTGGACGATATTGTGAGTCTGGATCCGGCGGAGGCCAACGAGCTCTCCAGCATCCAGACGGTACCGAGCCTCTACCAGCGTCTGGTTCAGCCTGACCGTAACGACCCGGCTAAAATCACCCCAATTCTGGCGGAAAGCTGGCAGGCGGATGCCGCGAAGAAAACGCTGACCATCAAGCTGAAAAGCGATGCCAAATTTGCGTCCGGCAACCCGCTGCGTCCGGAAGATGTGATCTTCTCCTACACCCGTGCTGTCACTCTCAACAAATCCCCGGCGTTTATTCTTAACGTCCTCGGCTGGGAGCCAGGCAACATTGCCAGCCAGCTGAAGAAAATTGACGACCATACGCTGCAGCTAAGCTGGACTGCTGACGTCAGTCCATCGGTGGCGCTGAATATTCTCTCTACGCCGATTGCCTCGATTGTGGATGAGAAACTGGTGGCAGCCAACGTGAAGGGCAATGACTTCGGTAACGAATGGCTGAAAATGCACTCTGCGGGCAGCGGCGCGTTCAAAATGCGTGTTTACCAGCCGCATCAGGCTATCGTGCTGGAAGCTAACGAGACTTCGCCAACCGGCGCGCCGAAGCTGAAAAGCGTGATCATTAAAAACGTGCCGGATCCGGCCTCCCGCCGTCTGTTGATTCAGCAGGGCGATGCTGACGTGGCGCGCGACCTCGGCGCCGATCAGATTGACGCTCTGCAGGGCAAACCGGGTCTACAGGTATTAAGCATTCCGTCTGCCGAGCAAAACTACGTGGTGTTCAACACCGCGAACACCGCCAACCCGTTGCTGGCGAATCCCGCGTTCTGGGAAGCGGCGCGCTGGTTAGTGGACTACAACGGCATCACCAAAGATCTGCTGAAAGGGCAGTACTTTGTGCATCAGAGTTTCCTGCCGGTCGGTTTCCCGGGCGCGCTGGACAACACGCCGTTTAAATTTGACCCTGCCAAAGCCAAAGACATTCTGGCGAAAGCGGGCATCAAAGACGCCCACTTCACTCTCGATGTAGAAAACAAACCGCCGTTTATCACCATTGCGCAGTCGATGCAGGCAAGCTTTGCCCAGGGCGGCGTGAAGGTGGATCTGCTGCCGGCGGCGGGCAGCCAGGTTTACGCTCGCGTACGTGCGAAGCAGCATCAGGCGGCGATTCGTCTGTGGATCCCGGACTACTTTGACGCGCACTCCAACGCGAGCGCCTTTGCCTTTAACGACGGTAAATCCAGCACCGTGGCGGGCCTGAACGGCTGGAAAATTCCTGAGCTGAATAAAGCCACGCTCGCGGCCGTCGCGGAACCGGACGTCGCAAAACGCCTCGACCTGTACAAAAAAATGCAGGAAGAGCTGCAGCGTAATTCGCCGTACGTCTTTATTGATCAGGGCAAAACGCAGATTGTGGTTCGCGACAACGTGAAGGGCTACCAGCAAGGGCTGAACGCCGACATGGTCTGGTATGACCGCGTGACGAAATAGTCCATCTGATAACCCTGGCCCGGCGGCGTAAGCCGTCCGGGCCATTGTCGTTTTTCTCGTTGATATACGGAATACCCATGCCCGCCGCTTTACCGAATCCCACCGCGCAGCGAACTCGTCGGTTACTGTCTGCGCTTTTTCAGGGCCTGCTAACGCTCGCGCTCACGCTGCTGGGTCTGCTGCTTGCCACCTTTGCGCTCTCTGCGCTTTCACCCGTTGACCGTGTGCTGCAAATTGTCGGCGACCACGCCAGCCAATCGACCTACGACCAGGTTCGCCATCAGTTGGGCCTTGACCGTTCTCTACCGGTACAGTTCTGGCACTACCTGGTCAACCTGTTCCATGGCGATCTCGGCACCGCCAGCGCCACCGGGCAACCGGTGCTGCACGATCTGCTGGCCGCCTTTCCCGCAACGCTTGAACTCGCGACGCTGGCGCTGATTATCGGCGCGGTGTTCGGCGTGATTGCCGGCGTCCTTTGCGCCCGTTACGCGGGTTCTCCCTGGGATTTTGCGGTGCGAACGCTGACGCTGTTGGGTAACTCGGTGCCTATTTTTTGGCTCGGGCTGCTGATGCTGGCGCTGTTTTACGCGAAGCTGCAGTGGAGTCCTGGCCCCGGTCGCCTCGACGACATCTACCAGTTCACCATCGAACCTAAAACTGGTTTTGCGCTGATTGATACCTGGCTTTCCGGCGACAAAGAGGCTTTCCGCAACGCGTTCAGCCATCTGGTGCTGCCGGTGCTGCTGCTGGCCTACTATTCGCTTGCCAGTATCACGCGTCTCACGCGCTCTGCCTGCCTGAGCGAGATGAACAAAGAGTACATCCTGCTGGCACGCGCCAAAGGGGCAGGCGAGATGAGTATTCTGCTGCGTCATGTGCTGCCGAATATTCGTGGCACGCTGCTGACGGTCATCGCGCTGGCCTATACCTCGATGCTTGAAGGCGCAGTGCTGACTGAGACAGTGTTCTCCTGGCCGGGGATTGGCCGCTATCTGACGACGGCGCTGTTCGCTGGCGATACGGCGGCGATTATGGGGGGAACGCTGCTGATTGGCGTTTGCTTTGTGTTGATTAATAACCTCACCGATGTGCTGGTGCGGCTGACCGACCCGAGGGTTCGCTGATGCCATCATCTCTGTTTTTACGTCGATTACTGCGCTCGCCTGCGGCCTGCTGCGGGTTGATTATTATTACCGTGCTGGTACTCACGGCGCTGTTGGCCCCATGGCTCGCGCCGCAGGATCCCAACTGGCAGGACGCCGCCGTGCGTTTGCAAATGCCCAACGCGCAGCACTGGCTCGGCACCGACAGCTACGGGCGCGACCTGCTCTCGAGGCTGATTTACGGCACCCGTCCGGCGCTGGGTCTGGTGGCGCTGGTGACGGTGATTACGCTGCCGGTCGGGCTGCTGATTGGCATTCTTTCCGGCTATTACGGCGGCTGGCTGGAGCGCGTTCTGATGCGTTTTACCGACGTCGTGATGTCGATGCCACGCCTGATTCTGGCCTTTGCCTTCGTGGCGATGCTGGGCCCAGGGTTGGTTAACGGCGCGTTAGCACTGGCGCTGACCACCTGGCCTGCCTATGCACGACAGGCGCGTAGCGAAATCCAACGTCTGCGGCATAGCGACTATTTAGCCGCCGCCGAGATGATGGGGATTCGCGGCCTGCGCCTGCTGGCCGGCCATATTCTGCCGCTGTGTCTGCCGTCGGCGATCGTACGTCTGGCGCTGGATCTGGCAGGGATCATTCTGGCCGCAGCGGGGTTAGGCTTCCTCGGTCTGGGCGCGCGGCCACCGATGGCAGAGTGGGGCGCGATGATTGCTGATGGCATGCAGGTAATATTTGATCAGTGGTGGATTGCCGCCGCACCAGGTGCCGCGATTCTGATTGCCAGCCTGGCGTTTAACCTGCTGGGTGATGGTTTACGTGACGTTCTGGAGCCGCAACATGACTGAGCAACGCCTTACCGTACAGGGGCTGAATATTGATTATCCCCGCGCGCGGGTGGTCAACAATATGAACTTTACGCTCGGTAACGAGCGGCTGGCGCTGGTGGGAGAATCCGGGTCCGGCAAGTCGATGACCGCGCGGGCGTTGATGGGGCTGGTGCGTAAGCCGGGTATCGTCAGCGCCGACCGACTAAACGTGCTCGGCCATGATGTGCTCTCCCTGAATGCGCGCGGCTGGCGCGCGCTGCGGGGTAATGACATCGCCATGGTGCTCCAGGATCCACGCTATGCGCTGAATCCGGTGAAAACGGTACGTGAGCAACTGGAAGAGGCGCTCACCCTGCATCAGCGGCTGAACCGCCGCGAGCGGCAGGAGAAGTGTGAATCCGCGGTGCTGGCGATGGGGCTTGACGTGGCGGTGTTGAACCGCTATCCGGGCGAGCTGTCCGGGGGTATGGGGCAGCGGGTGATGATTGCGATCGCGCTGATTAACGATCCCAAAGTGCTGATAGCCGATGAACCTACTTCGGCGCTGGATGCCCGTCTGCGCAACCAGATCCTTGAGCTGCTGGTGGCGCAGTGCGAGCAGCGACAAATGGCGATGCTGCTGATCAGCCACGATTTACCGCTGGTGGCTCAGCATTGCGACCGGGTACTGGTGATGTATCAGGGTAATGGCGTGGACGAGATGGCGGCCCGTGATCTACCGCAGGCCACGCACCCCTATACCCGAACTTTGTGGACCTGCCGCCCGAATGCGCAGACCTATGGTCAGATGCTGCCGACGCTGGATCGCAGTCAGAACTTTGAGGAGACGGCGCATGGCGATCGTTGATATTCAGGCGTTACAGGTGACGTTTGGTGAGAAAACGGCGGTGTCGGCGGCCAGTTTCCACGTCAGCGCTGGCGAAACGTTCAGCCTGATTGGTGAGTCCGGCTGCGGGAAATCGACAATCCTGCGGGTCATCGCCGGGCTGCAGCGAGAGTGGGGTGGGCTGGTTTCGCTGTTCGATAAACCGATTACCCCCGGCGCACGCTTCCAGGGTGAACTTCGTCGCAACGTGCAGATGGTGTTCCAGGACCCGTATGCTTCGCTACATCCGAACCATACGCTATGGCGCACGTTGGCTGAGCCGCTGAGTATTCATGGTGAAGCTGACATTGCAGCTCGGGTGCAGACGGCGCTGGAGCAGGTGGGGTTGCCCGCCGATGCCGCCAGCCGTTATCCGCATCAGCTTTCCGGCGGCCAGCGTCAGCGCGTGGCGATTGCCCGCGCGCTGCTGCTGCGGCCTAAAATCCTGCTGCTCGACGAACCCACCTCGGCGCTGGATATGTCGGTGCAGGCGGAGATTCTGAATCTGCTCAACCGCCTGAAACAGGACCACGGTATGACCTACCTGCTGGTGAGTCACGATGCGGACGTGATTGCGCATATGTCTGACCGTGCTGCCTTTATGGCGGGTGGGGTGATTCAACGCTTCTTTAACCGCAACGCGCTGGAACGCGGCGAGCATCGGATGGGGTAACCAGTTAACGTTTTGGCACAATCTGCCCCCTCTCCCTTTCTAAGGGAGAGGGTTGGGGTGAGGGTTAAGCCACCGCAGCTAAAGTCACCTCATTACGGATTGGCTATCGCGCCGTTCCCCTCACCCTAGCCCTCTCCCCAGAGGGGCGAGGGGACCGTCAGGTGCGGTTTATTGTTTTTCACTTTTTTCTCTTTTCTGAACGCATAACTTTACGGCACAACGCCCATTTTTCCGCCATACTGTCAATAATTGTTGACACTCATCTTCACGGCAGCGAATAAGTGTCTTATTATTCATACGTCTTTGGCTTATAAGGGTGAACACTCCCATGCGTCTTGAAGTCTTTTGTGAAGACCGTCTCGGTCTGACCCGTGAACTGCTCGATCTTCTGGTGCTACGCGGCATTGACCTGCGCGGTATCGATATCGACCCTGTTGGCCGAATCTACCTAAATTTTGCGGAGCTGGATTTCACCAGCTTCAGCAGTCTGATGGCGGAAATCCGCCGCATTGCGGGCGTGACCGATGTTCGTACCGTCCCGTGGATGCCTTCTGAACGTGAACATCTGGCGCTGAGCGCGCTGCTGGAAGCGATGCCGGAGCCGGTGCTGTCGCTGGACACGCGCAGTAAAATCGAACGCGCTAACCCGGCGAGCTGCCAGCTGTTTGGCATGAGCCAGGAAAAAATGCGCAACCATAACGTGGCGCAGCTGATCAGCGGCTTTAACTTCCCGCGCTGGTTCGAGAGCGACGAAGTGGAGTCTCACGCCGAACATGTGGTGATCCACGGCCAGAACTTCCTGCTGGAAGCCACGCCAGTCTACCTGAGCGGCGAAAATGACGCCCGCGTGCTGGCCGGGGCGGTGCTAATGCTGCGCTCCACGCTGCGTATGGGCCGCCAGCTGCAAACCATGACGACCCAGGATGTCAGCGCCTTCAGCCAGATTGTGGGCGTTAGCCCGCGTATGCGCCAGGTGGTGGATCAGGCGCGCAAGCTGGCGCTGCTGACTGCGCCATTGCTGATCGTCGGGGAAACCGGCACCGGTAAAGATCTGCTGGCCCACGCCTGCCACCTGGCGAGTCCACGTGCGGCGAAGCCGTACCTGGCGCTGAACTGCGGCTCTATTCCGGAAGATGCGGTTGAGAGCGAGCTGTTCGGTGATGCCGCTGAGGGTAAAAAAGGGTTCTTCGAACAGGCTAACGGCGGCTCGGTGCTACTGGATGAAATTGGTGAAATGTCACCGCGCATGCAGACTAAACTGCTGCGCTTCCTCAACGATGGCACCTTCCGCCGCGTGGGCGAAGATCACGAAGTGCATGTCGACGTTCGCGTTATCTGCGCCACCCAGAAAAACCTGGTCGAGCTGGTGCAAAAAGGGCTGTTCCGCGAGGATCTCTATTACCGTCTCAATGTGCTGACCCTTAACCTGCCGCCGCTGCGCGATCGTCCGCAGGACATCATGCCGCTGACCGAACTGTTTGTGGCGCGCTTTGCCGATGAGCAGGGGATCTCCCGTCCTAAACTTTCTGCCGATCTCAACACCGTGCTCACCCGCTACGGCTGGCCGGGCAACGTTCGCCAGCTGAAGAACGCGGTGTACCGTGCGTTGACCCAGCTTGAGGGCTACGAACTGCGTCCGCAAGACGTACTGCTGCCGGATCACGATGTATCAAGCGCGGCGGTAGGGGAAGAGGCGATGGAAGGCTCGCTGGACGATATTACTCGTCGCTTTGAACGCTCGGTACTGACGCAGCTTTATCGCAGCTATCCAAGTACCCGAAAACTAGCCAAGCGTCTGGGCGTATCGCACACGGCGATTGCTAATAAATTGCGGGAATATGGGTTGAGCAACAAGAAGGGCGAGGAATAGTCGATATCTGATAATCACCCCGACGGTAGGGTTCGTTGGGGTTATCTGGACTTTTACCCGTTCCAAAATAAAGCCTTAGTTTTTGGAGGCTCACGCAGAAACGACATGCGGAAAAGATGGAGTGAACAAAGATGATTAAAAGCAAGCTTACTATCTTTACGCTATTACTCAGCATTGTTTACTTGTTTGTGTGTTGCCTGGTATTTTTCTCTTTGGCACTGATCGCTATTAAATTCATTATCCACCACGAGGTTGTTATTGAACGGTCAGATATTAAGCGAGTTGTTGTGGTAAGTGCTATTGTAGGCACCGCTGCAGCCGTCAGGTCATGGTTATTTGCAAAACTTGATGAGCGAAAGGAACGCAGAAAGCCTTCCGAATAGAAATTAACACGCGATATCTTTCTGGCTAGTGCATCAGAGAAATATCTGAAGACGCCTGGTTTATCACTCCCTTTCGAAATTATCGGACAAAAGTTCCCTCCCGTTCCGCAAATCATATAGTCTAAGAGGCTGAGGGATAAGAAAATGTCCTGGCCACTGATAGCGCCAGGACAAGAGTATTACGCTTTCAGGGCAGCCAGTGCTGCATCGTAGTCTGGCTCGTTGGTGATTTCGTTCACCAGCTCGCTGTACACCACGTTGTCGTTTTCATCGATAACAACAACAGCACGTGCCGCCAGGCCTTTCAGCGCGCCGTCTGCGATGCCTACGCCGTAGGTCTGCAGGAATTCTGGAGCACGCAGGGTGGACAGAGTAACTACGTTGCTCAGGCCTTCAGCGCCGCAGAAGCGAGACTGCGCGAACGGCAGGTCAGCGGAAACGCACAGCACCACGGTGTTGGCCAGTTCGCCAGCCAGTTGGTTGAATTTACGCACAGATGCCGCGCAGACGCCGGTATCGATGCTTGGGAAAATGTTCAGAACTTTACGACGGCCTGCGAACTGGCCCAGGGTGACGTCTGACAGATCTTTTGCCACCAGCGTAAACGGTTGAGCTTTATCGCCCGCCTGTGGGATAGAACCTTGAACAGCAACGGGATTGCCCTGGAAATGTACGGTTTGCGACATGATTATCTTCCTGTTTACATATAGTTAACGTCAACCCTAGTGTATGACAACAGGTGTTAACACGGCAAACCCTATTTACGCCTGATTGTAAGGAGCAAAAATGAGAAAGCTGCGAGTCTTCGAAGAAGCCTGGCCACTGCATACCCCCTTCGTTATCGCACGCGGTAGCCGCAGTGAAGCGAAGGTAGTGGTGGTAGAACTGGAGCAGGATGGCGTAAAAGGGGTGGGTGAGTGCACGCCGTATCCGCGCTACGGCGAAAGCATCGCTTCGGTGATGGCGCAGATCATGGCGCTGGGTGAACAGCTTGAGCAGGGGTTAACCCGCGAGCAGCTGGCCACGCTGCTGCCAGCCGGTGCCGCGCGTAATGCGGTGGACTGTGCGCTCTGGAGCCTGGAAACCCGCCTGCAACAAAGCGACGTGGTGGCCCAGTTGGGTATTCGTCTGCCGGAGACCATTACCACCGCACAGACGGTGGTGATCGGCACGCCTGAGCAGATGGCGGCGAGTGCGAAAGCGCTTTATGAGAGCGGCGCCCGGCTGCTCAAGGTCAAGCTCGATAACCACTTTATCAGCGAACGTATGGTCGCCATCCGTGCTGCCGCGCCGGATGCCACGCTGATTGTTGATGCCAATGAATCCTGGCACGGCGATGGGCTCGCCGCGCGCTGCCAGCTGCTGGCTGATTTGAACGTCGCTATGCTGGAACAGCCGTTGCCGGTCGGGGAAGACGAGGCGCTCAGCCATTTTATCCATCCGCTGCCGATTTGTGCCGATGAAAGCTGTCACACTCGGGAAGATTTGCCCGTGCTGCGCGAGCGCTATGAGATGGTCAACATTAAACTCGACAAAACCGGCGGCCTGACTGAAGCGTTGGCGCTGGCCGCCGAGGCCAAAGCGCAGGGCTTTGCGCTGATGCTCGGCTGCATGCTGTGCACCTCACGGGCCATTGAAGCCGCGCTACCGTTGGCACCTCAGGTTCGCTTTGCCGACCTCGACGGCCCGACATGGCTGGCAGCCGATGCCGAACCGGCGCTGCGTTTTACCTGCGGTGAACTTCATTTGTGATGCGCTGACTGCCAGTGGAGCAGCGCCGTCATCGCCGCCAGATACTTCTCACTGGCCTCGTCTGAGGAGACGGGTGGGAACTCGGCGGTGATGCAGTGCAGGCCAATATCGGCGCACCAACTGCCAAACGATCCCGGCGTTTCATAACCGACGCTGCTGACCAGCGGCAGGCTGAATGCTTCGGCAAGCCATTGCCCCAGCTCGCTATGACGGCTGTCCTCAATGCAGGCCAACGGATCGTGAAATGACACCACCCACGCCGGGTTAATCTGATGAATCAGCTGACACAGCGCCCGGCTCTCCGGTTCTGAGCCGGGACGGCTGCCGGTCTGCAGCACCACATCGCGTTGTTCCGCCGCGCTGTTCCAGCGGTACACCGTGTCGCCCGCTTTCCAGTTTGCCGACGGGAAGTTACGGTTAAGGTCCACGCCGTTTGCGTTCGCGCGCAGGCCCAACTGACAGCCGTCCGGGTTTACCGCCAGCACCACGTGGTGACGGCGAAGATCGGTTGCCAGCGTACGCAGTGCGCAGGAGAGGGTAACGACTGAGGAGTTTTCGTCACCGTGCGTGCCGGCAATGATCAAACCGCTCTGCGGGCCAGCCAATGGGGCGGGGAACCAGATGAGCGGAGCCCCAAGCAGAGAGCGACCATAGTGTTGTGTTCCGGGCGGGAACGCGCCGCGCTGGGCGCGAGGGCGGGTGGATGACATACGCTGAGTCCTGATACGCAATGGGGATATTGAGCAGTGTTGTGCAAAATTCGCCGCGAATCAAATAGTTTCCCTGATAGATATTGCTGGTGACATATCAAGTTTATGTGTCATGTTGTTTGCAATTACCGAGACTGAAACAAATAATATTTTCATCAAGTTGTGTGGGTTTGCCAATTTTAAGGGGATGACATGAAGTTACCGTTCACCTTGACCTGTTGCGCCGTCTTGCTTTCAGGTCTGAGTTCTATCGCCGTCGCGGCCGACGTTCCCGCTGGGACGGTGCTGGCGAAGCAGCAGGAGCTGGTTCGTCATATTAAAGATGAACCCGCTTCATTAGATCCCGCAAAGGCGGTGGGGCTGCCGGAGATTCAGGTCATTCGCGATCTGTTTGAAGGGCTGGTGAACCAGGATGCCAACGGCAATATCATTCCAGGCGTCGCTACCCGCTGGCAGACGAACGATCAGCGTATCTGGACGTTTACCCTGCGCAACGATGCAAAATGGTCCGACGGTACGCCGGTCACGGCGCAGGACTTCGTTTACAGCTGGCAGCGTCTGGTCGACCCGAAAACCACGTCGCCGTTTGCCTGGTTTGCCGCGCTGGCCGGTATTACAAACGCTCAGGATATTCTCGACGGCAAAGCCAAACCGGAGACGCTGGGCGTAACCGCGGTGGATGCCCACACCCTGCGCGTACAGCTGGATAAACCGCTGCCGTGGTTTGTGAATCTGACCGCCAACTTCTCGCTCTATCCGGTCAATAAAGCCAACGTCGAGAGTGATAAAAACTGGACGCGCCCAGGTAAACTTGTTGGCAACGGTGCCTACGTGCTGGCTGACCGCGTGGTCAATGAGAAGCTGGTAGCGGTACCGAACAAGAACTATTGGGATAACGCGAAGACGGTTATCCAGAAAGTGACCTTCATCCCAATCAACCAGGAGTCCTCCGCCACCAAACGTTACCTGGCGGGCGATATCGATATCACCGAATCCTTCCCGAAAAACCAGTATCAGAAGCTGCTCAAAGAGCTACCGGGCCAGGTCTATACTCCGGCGCAGTTGGGTACCTATTACTACGCGTTTAACACCCAAAAAGGGCCAACCGCCGATGCGCGCGTACGCCTGGCGCTGAGCATGACCATTGACCGCCGGATTATCGCCGAGAAGGTCTTAGGCACCGGTGAGAAACCGGCATGGCGCTTCACCCCTGATGTGACTGCTGGTTTTAAGCCGCAGGCCTCTGAGATGGCGCAAAGCAGCCAGGCCGAACTGAACGCACAGGCGAAGATGCTGCTGCAGGCGGCAGGCTACGGCCCGAATCGCCCACTGAAACTGACGCTGCTGTACAACACCTCGGAAAACCACCAGAAAATCGCTATCGCGGTGGCATCGATGTGGAAGAAAAACCTCGGCGTTGACGTGAAGCTGCAAAACCAGGAGTGGAAAACTTATATCGATAGCCGTAATACCGGCAATTTCGACGTAATCCGTGCATCGTGGGTAGGTGACTACAACGAGCCATCAACCTTCCTGTCGCTGCTGACCTCCACCAACACCGGCAATATTTCCCGTTTCAGCGACCCGGCGTATGACAAAGTAATCCGCCAGGCGTCGCTGGAGAACACGGCCGAGGCGCGTAACGCGGACTACAACACCGCCGAGAGAATTCTGGCCGAGAAAGCGCCTATTGCGCCTATTTATCAGTACACCAATGGACGGTTAATCAAGCCGTGGGTGAAAGGCTACCCGATTACCAATCCGGAAGACGTGGCTTATACGCATACGATGTATATCGTGAAGCATTAGTTGAATACATGCTCCTGATAACCTTCGTTAACCTCATCTAAAACCAGAGCTGGCGCGGATTGTAGCGCCAGCACCTCTCGTTAACCTTTGCTAACCACATCAGAAAACCTCATTTTTTTGACGGTATAAATGACGTATTCAACGAATTACCGTTACGGTAAGATCCAGTTTTTACCGTCATAGCTCATCACTTGTGACGGTATTTATTGATACTGGATACGGTCAATGCTTACCGATAAAAAGCTCAAGAATCTGAAACCTAAAAAAAATGTACAAACAATCAGACCGTGATGGCTTGTACGTTACCGTCAGTGCTGCTGGAACGGTTGCGTTTCGTTATGACTATCGCATTAACGGTCGCCGTGAAACGCTAACTATTAGAAGGTATGGGCCAGAGGGCATTAGCCTTGCCGAAGCAAGAGAAAAATTAAACGAAGCGAAGAAGCTAATCTCATCTGGAGAATTGTAAGCACACCCGTTTTAGTTCCACGCACTTTTTGAGATTTCCGGGTTTTTAGCCATCAGACGGTACTCTTCTGGCGTCAGGTTATTCAGGGATTCATGGGGCCGCTCACTGTTATATTCAGCCAGCCATCGCTCAGTGATTTCCCGTGTTTCATTCAGGGTTCTGAAGAGATAAAAATCCAGTATTTCTGTCCGGTACGTCCGGTTAAACCGTTCGATTAAGGCATTCTGCGTCGGTTTACCCGGCCTGATAAACTCCAGCATCACCCCGTGTATCCATTCGCATCTTAAGTGGATATCCGCGGTTTGCTACTATCCTGTCCAGTACCTGGACTACACGCTGGGCCGGGATATTCAGATCGATTTCTATCGCCAGCGCTTCCCGGTTTAAATCGTCCACCACATTGAAGGTACGGAAGCGTCTGCCACACACCAGCGCGTCGTGCATAAAATCGATGGACCAGCTCTGATTAAGTGCCTCAGGGCTTGCCAGTGGCGCAGGGTTTCGTACCGGCAGACGCTGCTTGCCTTTGCGGCGAAAATTCAGCTTCAGTACGCAGTAAATCCGGTGAACACGCTTATGATTCCAGGTGTTACCCTGCCTGCGTAGCACCTGAAACCGCTTCTTAAAACCGTATTGCGGATAGCGTTCTGCCAGTTCAGTCAACGCAAGTATCACCGGTTCATCACATCGGGTATTGGGCTGATAAAAATACACCGTCCTGCTCAGCGATAATGTCCTGCACGCCTGGCGGATGCTCATGGCAAACTGTGCCGTCAGATAGCTGACGAGCTCCCGCTTTATCGCTGGTTTTAAAGCTTTTTTCGATAACGTCTTTCAGTGCCCGACATTCAAGGCTGAGATCGGCAAACATCTGCTTCAGACGACGATTCTCGTCCTCAAGGTCTTTGATTTTTTTGATATCAGCAGCTTCCATCCCACCATATTTCGCCTTCCAGTTGTAGTAGCTGGCTTCGGAAATAGCGGCCTCACGACACATATCTTTGACGGTCCTGCCCGCTTTGACGGACTTCAGGACGGCGATGATCTGGTGCTCGGTGAATCGGATCTTACGCATAGCGATCTCCTCAGGGGACATAATCAGTATGTCGGAAGATCTCTAAAAGTGAATGGGCCGTTTTGCAGGGATACTTACACATCACCATGGGCATTGCAGCAGGCATTCACTGAGTGCCTGTGATAATGCTTATAGTTGCTATCCTGTATGAGCAACTTAAGGAGAATTACATGGATAACCTCTACGATCTTATGAAAAATGGGCCCTATGTATCTTTCGCAGGTAAGGAGTTCACTTACAGGGGGAAAAGCGTGGGGATTCTTAAAGGCTATGCGGATGATGACAACCAGTACTCGGTTTTTGACAGTGGAGTTCGTGTGGCTTGGGATGTAAGGAAGACTCCCGGCAAAAGTGAGCTAAATCCAGAATTACACCTGTATAAACTCGCAGAAAAATAGCAATAAAGCTGCACCAAGCCACTGACATCCACCGGTGGCTTTTTTGTTGCCATCACCATGGGTAGGCCCATCGTAATGGCAACGGGCAAGTTTATCCTGCTGACTTCAATTTGCAGACGCGAAGGCCTTCACTCGCATCAGTATAATCAGCTAAAACATACTCATTTTTAGTGCTATTAAGAGAAAATGCGAAGTCTTGTGATGGTGTAGTAATCACGCTCAGCATCTCCGCGCTCTGGCTATTAGTAGCATCTGCCATAGTCGGTACACTCACACGAACTAAGTTGCTATATGTTGTTTGTCCAATAATTGCAGTCTCATTGGTCAGTACCACGGGTTTACCTTGGCAGTCATATACAGCGGTTGCATGGGCAACCGAGGATAAGGCCAGTAACACTATTGTTAAAATCGTTTTCATTACCACCCCACAAAAACCGCGATTGTATTAAACCCATCATATCCGTTTTTGATGTCGATCATAATTGTTGAGTATAACGAATGAGCAAACCTGACTGGGAGGCCATCGAATCGGCTTACCGGGCCGGAGTGATGTCCCTTCGTGAAATTGCATCGCAGCACGGCATCAGCGATACAGCGGTCCGTAAGCGAGCAAAGAAAGAAGAATGATCGCGAGACTTAGCTGCAAAGATTCAGGCTAAGGCCGATGACCTGGTTCGCAGGCGAGAGGTTCGCACCGAAAATGCAACCTCAGAACGCGAACTTATTGAGGCCAACGCCGAGGTTATTGCCACGGTACGCATGGAACATCGCGGCGACATCCGTCGGGCGAGAACGCTGGCAAACTCTCTGTTCGATGAGCTTGAAGCCGAGTGTGCAGACATTGGGGCGTTGCGTAAGCTGGGCGCTTTGATGCTGGAGCCAGACGAGAACGGTCGTGACCGTTTACCATGCCATCATCAGTATGCCGGGCGGGTTAAGTCGATGAAGGCCCTGAGCGAGACGCTGAAGAATCTCATTGGCCTCGAGCGGCAGGCTTACAGCATGGATGAAGGCGAAAAAGATAAGGTCGTGGACGCACTGTCTGATCTGATGGATTCGCTCTCTCAGGGGGCGTAATGAAACCTGAGTACCTCAAGCTGCTGTCCGATAAAGACTGGCGGCTGAACAACCTATACTGGCTCACCGACAAAGAGAGCAAGCCCACGCGCTTCAGGATGACGCCTGAGTAGCTGGAATACTTCGAGGGGATCCACACCCGTAATATCATCCTAAACGCTCGTCAGCTCGGCTTCACGACCGAGGTGTACATCATTCAACTCGATGCGGCACTATTCGAGTCGGCAAAGTGCGCGCTGATCGCCCATACGCTGAATGACGCCAAGCGCTTGTTCCGCGAAAAAGTGAAGTACGCATATGACAAGCTGCCGAAGGAAATCAGGGCGGCGAACACGGCGAGCAATGACTCTTCTGGCTAGCTGGTATTCAAAAAGGGCGGCTCTCTCTACGTAAGTACGTCGTTTCGTGGCGGTACGCTGTGTTACCTGCACGTTTCTGAGTTCGGGAAGATATGCGCCAAGTTTCCCCACAAAGCCCGTGAGATTGTCACTGGTGCGTTTGAGGCGGTAAGGGGCTTTTTTACTAAAGCAAAGGAGGTAAAACGGGTGACCGAAGCCACCCCTAATTTTAGTAACAAGTCCCACCTTTATGGTGAGAACCTGTGCCTCCATGCGGATGTGTGCCTTTAGGACAGCCCATAGTGGAAGTAGAGGTCATGCCGAATGCGGCAACCAGTAATAGTGCTATTATCTTTTTCATTCATTAACCTTACCAAAAAAAAGTAATGCGATGGTGCAGGACCGTTCTGTCGCGGTTAGTTGTTATTTCATTAGTACGATCAAGCCAGTAGCATTTGACTGGGAGACTGGTCTTAGATCCTCAGTGAATAGGTCACATAAAGATTGTTTTTATTTATCCAGATTAATTATATTTGAAAATGGAATATGGCCCGGCTGAAAATGTTAACTAATTGCAACCGTATTGATTGCAATTGTGATAGTACGATTCACCTTGTGAGTTCGTTCCTGAAATAATTCGATTACCTCCACCCATATTGGTCTGTGTTTCGTTCCAGCTCTCACCATTTGCGGCTGTGCCGTTAGTATAAGTACTATTTCCTATGGTATTGGAGGTCTGTGACCAGCTGGTGCCGTTTGCAGAGTTTCCATTTACTACTGTGGTATTTCCCATACGATTAACAGTGTAGGTATTTCCGTTGTTATCATAACAAGTCGATAACGCATCGGTGCCAATGCATTGTGCATTCGCACCATATGATGCAAAAGCGATCAGTAAAACTAATAGTTTTTTCATTTCATTAACCTTATTCGAAGAATAGGTCATGATTATATATCTATTGAGAATGTAATCTAAATAATATATTGGATAGAATTATGATAGTAGATGCTTATTCCTGGCATTTGTAACCTGGAACCTGTGCCATCGAATACCGCCAGACGATACGGTCGGCCCAGTTCGCTGATAGGTTTAAAACATCAGACATTTGCTCCGGTTAAGCAATAAAATCGACCTTCTGGAAAATCCGCAGCGTTTAATCTCAAAAACGATAATCTTTAACCCTATTAATGGTTGGACTTTCCATCGGTAGAGTCTTATCTTGGGAGGAAACATACGAGGTTATCATCATGAAAGACGTAGTGGATAAATGCAGTACCAAAGGGTGTGCAATCGATATTGGCACCATCATTGAGAATGATAATTGCACCAGTGTGATCGAGCGTTTTTTCCCATCGGAAAATGAAGCCGAACTCGCCGCGGCGAAAATTAAGAAACTGGCCGCTGCAGCGTCATCGGATGAAGACGCCGTGGTGACTTATCAGGTTGTGAAAGCCGATAACGACGTGAAGCTGAACGCTTCGGTGACGTTCTCTTGTCAGGCTGAGATGATTATTTTCGAATTATCATTGAGATCGGCATTCTAAGCGTAGCGTTTCTGATGCCATAATAGGCTACCTGTTCGGCGTGTGGGATGTATTCTGCATCATCGCCACACGCCTTCACTGGCGCTTTTAACCTCTACAATCACTCGTTCTTTCCTCTATCATCACGGCTCAGATTTTCATTAATCAATGGCAACCTGCAAAACAGGTGAAGCGCTATTGATGAATTCACTGCATAAGTCAAATCACGGATTACCGACTAATCCTCATGATGTTTCTGTCCTAAAATCATGTTTTAACCTGCCGGGAGCCGTACCGTGGAATATTCCGTTTTAAGTAACAACCTCAAAATGCCGATGCTGGGCTTTGGCGTTTTTAAGGTCACCGATAAAGAAGAATGCAAGCAGTCGGTGTTAACCGCGATTCGCACGGGGTATCGTCTGATAGATACCGCCGCCGTCTACGGCAACGAAGATGCCGTGGGCGATGCCGTTCGTGAAGCGATTGCCGAAGGTCTGTGCACCCGCGAGGAGTTGTTTATCACCTCTAAGCTGTGGGTACAGGACATGGCAAACTATGATGCGGCAAAAGCCGGCATTGACGCATCGCTGAAGAAATCAGGCTTAGCCTATTTTGATCTCTATTTACTGCATCAGGCGATGGGCGACTATTTCAGCGCCTGGCACGCGCTGGAAGAAGCGTATGCGGCAGGAACACTGAAAGCCATTGGCGTATCGAATTTCTATGCCCACGTGTTAACCAACTTCTGCGAAACCGTCAACGTTAAGCCGATGGTAAACCAGGTTGAGTTGCACCCCTATTTTGCACAGCCTGAAGCGCTTGAAACCATGAAGCGCTACAACGTTCAGCCGGAAGCCTGGGCACCGTTAGGCGGCGGCAGACATCAGGCACATGAAGATAAAATGCTGCAGGGGATTGCCAACGCGCATCAAAAAACCGTCGCCCAGGTCGTCCTGCGCTGGAACGTGCAGCGTGGCGTTACGGTAATCCCTAAATCTACCCGCCAGGAACGTATTGAAGAGAACTTTGCTATCTGGGATTTCTCGCTCACTGAGGGTGAAATGGCGCAGATTAGCGCGCTGGATTTAGGCTATGTGGGCGAGGCGGTGAAGCATTTTAATCCGGAATTTGTACGCGGCTGTCTTGGGGTAAAAATCCACGATTGAACGATGTCATCGTTAATGCGTGTTCTGCCGGATGGCACTTCGCCACTCCGGCCTGAGCCATCAGGCCTGGTGGACCTTGACCACATACCCCTGTTCTGACCAGTATTGAAGAAGTTCAGTCTGTCTGATAGACGTTGTTTTTCCGGTCCAGACATATAAGGTTTGCCCAGGAAACAGCTCCGGGCGGGGCGATGAGACGAGTTCTGGTATGACGGTGAGATGCCATCCTTCCTGAGACAGGCGCCACGCCTCAAGCCAGAGGCCGGTTCTGTCTTCGATGTCCCATGCCATTATCAACGCTTCCTTACCTGACTTACGACGAGAATCACTCAGCGATGCCGCCACCAGCTCAGTCAGAATGCCTTCAAACATTCCTGATACCATTTTACCCGTCTGATTATCTAGCATGAGACGCTGGCGGACCGGATTGATAATGTTATCGATCAATTCAGGAACCGAATGTTCGCGCGACAGCATCACTAGCTTTGCCCGGAGTTTTGCTGGGGAGGCTAATCGGAGTACGGTCATCAGATTCTCTTGCAAGGCATGGACGTTGTCAGCGGGAACGGATTTTTCTGCATCCAGCAGCGCTTTAATTTTCCCGACCGATGTACCGCTTTTAATCAGAGTCTTAATTTCTTCGATACGCTGAATATCTTCTTCATCAAAAAGACGGTGGCCACCCTCAGTACGCTGAGGTTTGAGAAGACCATAACGTCTTTGCCACGCTCTCAGTGTGACCGGGTTGATTCCGCATCTCTCGGCAACTTCACCAATGCTATAACTCGACATATTTCCCCTATAAGCACTGTCCGGATGAAGGCGGTGTTAAGCGACCGTTAAGTCTCTTTAAGATACAGCACTGAACTAAACATTTACTCAATGCCCGAAGAGAGGTCAAACTCCTGGGGCATATTTCGGAATCTGGTCCATGACGAAATGGATTATTGTACCGTCAGACTTCGGCATTATACCTTTTTTCTGGCCACGCAATGTTCGGTATTTTGTTGTATTCGGGCGCTGAAAAAAGCGGCCCCTGAAAGTGCTCAATACCTGCAGACTCAAGCCACATCCACTCTTCTGCGTTTACGACGCCGTCGACGGAAAGCCGGATTTCAAGTGAAGAGCAGCATTTGATAATGGCATGAATAATCGCCTGTCGAGGGCCACTTTTGTGGACATCCGTAATCAAATCCTGGCTGATTTTTATACGGTCAGGCTGAAAACGTGCCAACAGCTGTAGACCCGCAAAACCTGAGCCGAAATGGTCGATGGCCACACTTATCCCTGCGGCTTTAAGTCCTTTGACAGCCCCGGCGAATTCATCAAACCGCGAGATGATTTCATTTTCAGTGAACTGAACTTCAATCTGCTCGGGAACCAGGCCATTCGCGGCAATTTCGGTAAGTAGAAAATCGACGGCGGCAGGTTCTTTTACCAGTGTCATGGGCATCAGACTGACTGACAGTACGCCGGAACGTGCCAGAAGCTGAGCACCCGCGCAAAAAGCCGCTTTTTTGGCCATCAGGTCAGCTTGATAGATATCATTATTAGTCAAACCATGGGCAGATAGGGCCTGGTCAGTGCTGCTCTGTCTTGCCTCTAGCGACACAATTTCCCGGGATAGCGGGTCAATCAATGGCTGAAAGCATATCTCTTCGGCCACATCAGAGCAGGTAGTACGATCGCTGATGACGTTGGGTACAAAATGCCAACTGTCGGCGGGCGGGATCTCATAAACGCTGTCTTTGCCGGCTGTCAGCACGAAGGTTCTGACAAATTGCAGCGCGCGATCGCTGTAGGTCAACTGGTACCGACTGGTCCCCTTATCTAATACCGCCTGCAATACATCATCCTGATCGTGTTTACGTAAATCAAACAGCTCCATCCCGGCTTTTCCAAAGCGTCGAGCTGGGGCGTAGTCACACATCAGCTCTACGACATTGTAATGTCTGACATCTTTGCAGATCTGCTGGTAGATAGTTTTGACGGAATGCTCTGGACCCTCTAAAAGCTGGAAGAAGTGAAGCCCATTAAACAGCAGAATTCCGGTAACGCTTTCATGCTCGTTCCTGAGATTGGCCGCGGAGATCATCGTCTCGACGTCCCTGAAAGGAACGGCGTCGCATAATCGACTGCGGTAGATAAGTGTGGTGAGCATAGATTGTCCAGTGACAAAGTAGGGGAAGGGAAATGTTAACAGACAAACACTTCAAATGCTTATTTTATAAACATTTTTCTCACGATTCCTTAACTACAAAAGTGGTAATTGCCCATTCTTGTACAGGTTTTTTTTAAGGTTGTTGATTAACTGTACAGGTGCATAGGTATTTCAAAAACAATAAAACAACTTATCTATTTGATTTTAAAGTGTAAGCACTTTTTGCTAATTGTTGCGCAATAAATTTGTACACATTTTTTGTATAAGTTTGCTAAGTTTATTTAACGAAAGCATTACCCCCTGCTAATAACCGGAGAGACAATGCAGAAATCACTTCCAGGCGCCGATTCGGCCGCTGCGATTACCCGTTACTTTGCTAAGGCGGAGTTACCGACCCAGCACCTGATTCTTGGTGAGATAGTGGCTGAAATTTTACATGATGGGCGCAGCCTGAATCGTAAAGCGATTTGCACAAAACTGCTCTCCCGGCTTGATAAAGTCCAAAACACCGAAGAGGAAGCACACTGCAATCGTCTGATTGGAATGTTGTTTGACTAAATCATTTCTGTGAAACCGGAAATATCAGTAAGACACCCATGCTATGAAGACGTTAATCAAAACGCAGATCCGTAACGAACTTATCGGACAGGGCATACTGGCGCTACTGGGCCAGAAAAGTCCGATATCCGAATTCGCGCTGCTTATGCAACTACGCAAAATACAAAACATGGAGACCGACCCAGCACGTCATGAAGTTTTGCAGGAGTTGATCGCTGAACTCTCAATAAGCGTCAAAAAATTCATGCCAGATGCAGGAATGATACGCCGGGAAGACGGTGAGGATATCAGTGAAGAGAAACCCGGTAACGAAAAGAGACATCACACAATTTTGCACAAAATGAATAAATTACATTAACCTACCTCTCAGGAAAAATAACGATGCAGACTCAACCATTTACCGTTGCGTTGTCTGACAAAACGCTCGAAAACTTTTTCTCACGCTCCGGTGAGGCGATGGCTGAAGAAGCCAAACTGTTGGGCGATGTGGCGCAGGGGATGCTTGATGCCGGTATGCCATTAACTAATAAGAATTTGATTATTTGTCTCATCAAATCACTCGAGTGTGCGGAAGGGGTAATTGAGGCAGATATTATTCGTAAGACGCTGGAAATTGTTGTGAGTCATACCTCTGATGATTTTTAATCCCCTGTACGCGTTGTCATCGAAGTAAGCCGTAGCAAAAATATAAAATGCAATAAATATCCGGAGCCTAAAATGAAGCGAGTGAAAACAGCAGATATCTGGGTCAGTGATGTTTACCTACAGCGTGGGCTTGAGACACTGCTTGATAAGTCGTTCTCAGCGCCAGCACATAAACGCTTTGTCTTTTTTACTATCGAAAATTATTATGCCGTTAAGGCACAGAATTATGATTTATCTACCCATCGTCTGGTATTACTGACACAGGGTGATATGTATTATTTTCTCAGCGATTTTAAAATGTTCAGGCTTAATGCCCGCAGCGATCTCTCTACCCTGCAACGTAGCATTAAAGACATTGCCTCGGATGGTGAAAAAGTCAGGAAAAGAACTGAGAAAATAGTGCTAACTGATAGAGACAAGGTTTTTATCGATCAGTTTAGTTCTGGGAAAAGCGTGCAAGAAATTGCCATGCTTAATAAACTTCATTACAAAACAGTCTATCAAAATCGACAAAAGTTAATTACAAAATTAGGTTGTACCAATCTCGTCAACTTCTTTACAACGCTGAAAAGCGATGTATTCAAACGATGGGTGGTTTCAGCATAGCAACAGGTTGATTTTTAGCTCCCCCAATCAATAACATCTATCACGATATCTAATGGAGTGGATGTCGTGTGGAATGTGATTACTTCGTTATACTGAATGAATCATTGCGTACTGCATTAATATATTAACGCTTTTTGGGAGTAAAGGATAATGGTCAACCCCACGTTATTACAATGCTTTCATTGGTACTATCCAGATGGCGGTGAGCTGTGGCGTGAAGTTGAAGAACTGGCTCCGTACTTGAATGAGATTGGCATTAATATGATTTGGTTGCCTCCAGCGTACAAAGGTGCGTCCGGTGGCTATTCGGTAGGGTACGATAGCTACGACTTGTTCGACCTTGGCGAATTCGATCAAAAAGGGTCTGTTCCCACTAAATACGGTGATAAAGCACAGCTCCTCTCCGCCATTTCAGCCTTAAAAAAGCATGATATCGCGGTACTGATGGATGTGGTACTGAACCATAAAATGGGCGCTGATGAGAAAGAGCGTATACAGGTTCAGCGCGTTAATGAGCAAGACCGCACGCAGATTGACGAAGAAGTGATTGAGTGTGATGCATGGTCTAAGTACACCTATCCTGCGCGCGCAGGGCAATATTCTCAATTTATCTGGGATCATAAATGTTTTAACGGTATTGACCATATCGAAAATCCTGATGAAAACGGCGTCTTTAAAATCGTGAATGACTATAGCGGTGAAGGCTGGAACGATCAGGTCGATGACGAAATGGGTAACTTTGATTATCTGATGGGGGCCAACACAGATTTCCGTAATCACGCCGTGACCGAGGAGTTGAAGTTCTGGGCCCGTTGGATGATGGAACAAACGCAGTGTGACGGTTTCCGTCTCGATGCGGTAAAACACATTCCTGCCTGGTTCTACAAAGAGTGGATTGGGCACGTGCAGGAAGTGGCGCCAAAATCTCTGTTTATTGTGGCGGAATACTGGTCGCACGAGGTGGGTAAGCTACAGAACTATATTAGTCAGGTCGATGGGCAGACACTTTTGTTTGATGCGCCCCTGCAGATGAAGTTTCACGAGGCTTCCCGTAAAGGAAAAGACTACGACCTGAGCCAGATTTTCACGGGTACCCTTGTTGAAGTGGATCCTTTTCATGCTGTAACCCTGGTGGCCAATCACGATACCCAGCCTTTGCAGGCCCTGGAAGCACCGGTTGAACCCTGGTTTAAACCGCTGGCTTACGCCTTAATCCTGTTGCGCGAAAATGGGGTACCATCGGTGTTTTATCCCGATCTTTTTGGTGCCTCTTATGAGGACACCGGTCGGGATGGTAATGCCTACCATATTGATATGCCGGTCATTCACCAGTTACATGAGTTGATTGACGCGCGGCAGCGTTTTGCGCACGGGGTCCAGACGTTGTTCTTCGATCATCCGAACTGTATTGCATTTAGCCGCAGT
The DNA here is from genome assembly GCF_036759945.1 of Kluyvera sp. CHPC 1.251. Lineage (NCBI taxonomy): Bacteria > Pseudomonadati > Pseudomonadota > Gammaproteobacteria > Enterobacterales > Enterobacteriaceae > Kluyvera > Kluyvera sp. CHPC 1.251. The sequence goes on from NZ_JAPKIC010000007.1 coordinate 169,999, forward strand.
GGTACCCAGGAGGCGCCGGGCTGTGTTGTTGTGATGTCCAACGGTGATGATGGCGAAAAAAATATTACGCTGGGCGAAAACTATGGTAACAAAAGCTGGAGAGATTTCCTCAACAACCGGGAGGAAACGGTGGTCACTGATGTGACAGGCACGGGGATTTTTACTTGCCAGGGGGGCAGCGTCAGCGTATGGGTGATGGAGGATGTGTTGTAAAACGTGCACTTATTCCACTCTCATGACGCTTTATTGATTCGTGATAAAACAGGCGCTTTTAAGCGCCTGTTTTTAGTATCAAATCTCAGCTATCGCAGCAGTTCGGCAAACTTCGCCAGCCACTGCGGATGCGCCGGCCACGCTGGGGCAGTGACCAGATTACCATCGACATACGCCTGATCGATACCAATCTCCGCATACTCCCCACCGCTTAGCCGTACTTCCGGGGCGCAGGCCGGATAGGCGCTACAGGTGCGTCCCTTCAGCACGCCAGCGGCGGCCAGCAGCTGCGGGCCATGGCAGACGGCGGCGATAGGTTTGTTCGCCACATCGAAAGCTTGCACCAGCTTGATAACCGCCTCGTACAGTCGCAGATACTCCGGCGCACGCCCACCGGGGATCAGCAGCGCGTCATAATCCGCTTCGTTGACGCTAGCAAAATCGGCGTTGAGCACAAAGCGGTGCCCTGGTTTTTCGCTGTAGGTCTGCGCGCCGTCGAAATCATGAATTGCCGTCATGATGTAGTCGCCTTTCGGCTTATCCGGGCAGACCGCGTCCACCTGGTGACCAATCATCTGCAGCGCCTGAAAAGGCACCATGGTTTCATAATCTTCCGCATAATCGCCCACCAGCATCAGAATCTTTTTGCCTGCCATAACCCGTCCTCGTTGAGTAAAGATGACTAAGATATAGCCTGGCGACGGGGGGATAGCGAACCGCAAAGCGCGCGCTGCGTCACGGATATGACGATGTATTCTGTGGCGGTGAAAAAGGGCGGCATGACGCCAGCCGCCCATTGTCGGTCAGGCACCAAATCCGCCGTCGATGGTGTGCATCGCCCCGGTGACAAAAGCCGCTTCTGGCCCCGCGAGCCAGGCGACCATACCCGCCACCTCTTCGGGGCGACCGTGCCGTTTAACCGCCATAAAGCTGTGCATCACCTCCCGCAACGGCCCGTCTTCAGGGTTGGCGTCGGTATCAATGGGGCCGGGCTGGACGACGTTGACGGTGATCCCTAACGGGCCGAAATCACGAGCTAGGCCGCGTGCCAACCCTTGTAGCGCTGATTTGCTGACCGCATAGGCCGCAAGGCCTGGAAGCGGCATGCGATCGCCGTTCACCGAGCCAATCACGATAATGCGTCCGCCTTCGGGCATTCGACGCGCCGCTTCAACGGCGGCATGGTACGGGGCATGGATATTGATGCGAAAAAGGCGGTCGACGGCATCGCTGTCCTGTTCGAGCGCATCGCCGAAAAGAATAATCCCCGCGTTGATCACCAGAATATCCAGCGGGCCGCTGTGATGAACCAGCGCAATAACCGCATCGCGATCGGCGCTGTCGGCCCGTTCAGCGGTGCTGCCCGTTTCGGCTGCCAGACGTTCTGCGGCCTCTTGCGAACCGGAATAGCTGAATATTACCGACGCACCGTCAGCGCGAAAACGCCGGACAATCGCCGCGCCAATACCGCGACTGCCGCCGAGAACCAGTACCGATTTGTTCTGAAATACCGTCATCACTACGCTCCTCATGTTCGAACCGAAACGATGAACTTCAACCCGGCAGGCGAGGCTGCCAGCATGGAGTATAGTTCTGCTCATTCACTCGCGTTGGCCGCAGCGGACTGGTGGTTGTGGAGAACGATAAGCGTGGAGATTCCCCGAGGTCGCGTAGCCCGGCCGAGCATCGCGACGCCGGGAAGGTCAATCAGCGCCCGACGCGAGCCTGAATGGACGCCGGATAACGGTCACCCACAATCTTAATCGCATCCAGCGCCTGGGTGATTTTCTGCAGGTCGCTTGCCGCCAGCACAATCTCGGCCGCCCCCAGATTCTCCTCCAGGCGGTGCAGTTTTGTGGTGCCTGGAATAGGGGCAATCCACGGTTTCTGGGCCAGCAGCCAGGCGAGAGCAATCTGCGCTGGGGTAATCCCGCGTTCGGCGGCCAGGTCACCCAGCACGGTCAGCAGTTGGGCGTTTGCTTCGCGAGCCTCCGCCTGGAAGCGCGGTACTTTACTGCGGAAATCATCGCTGCCAAAGGCAGTGTCGGTGGTGATGGCTCCGGTCAGGAAGCCTTTACCCAGCGGGCTGAACGGGACAAAACCGATGCCCAGCTCCTCCAGCAGCGGAATAATTTCCCGCTCTGGCTCACGCCACCACATGGAGTATTCGCTTTGCAGCGCGGCAACGGGCTGAACGGCATGGGCGCGGCGAATGGTTTGCGCACCGGCCTCGGAAAGGCCAAAGTGTTTCACCTTGCCTTCGGCAATCAGGTCTTTCACTACACCCGCCACGTCTTCAATCGGCACTTCCGGGTCAACGCGGTGTTGGTAGAGCAGATCAATAACGTCGGTTTTTAAGCGCTTAAGCGAGCCTTCAACGGCCTGGCGGATATGCTCCGGACGGCTGTTTAAAATCTGCTGCTTGTTGTCATCGCCGAAGGTAAAGCCGAATTTGGTGGCGATCACCACGCGATCGCGAAACGGCTTCAGCGCTTCGCCGACCACTTCTTCATTCAGATAAGGGCCGTACACTTCGGCGGTATCAAAAAAGGTCACGCCGCGTTCAACGGCGGCGCGGATAAGCTCAACCGCCTGACGGGTATCGGTTGCCGGGCCGTAGCCATAGCTCAGGCCCATGCAGCCCAGACCGAGTGCGGACACTTTCAGGCCAGACTGGCCGAGGGTTCTCTGTTGCATTGCGGGTTCCTTAATCACGTTAAACGTCGAGTTGACGGGCCGCCAGCCACTCAACGATGGCCGGGTCACGATGGGAGAAAAAGGCGCTGGTGGCGGTATCCAGTGCGGCAATGTGCAGCATGTCGTCAGCACTCAGCGCAAAGTCGTTGATGGCAAAATTTTCGGCCATACGTTCCTTACGCACCGATTTAGCGAGCGAGACGATGCCGCGCTGGAGCAGCCAGCGCAGAACGACCTGGCCCACGCTTTTGCCATATTTATTACCGATAGCGGTCAGCACCGGATGCGCAAACAGGCCGTTACGCCCTTCGGCAAACGGTGCCCAGGCTTCCGGTTGAATGCCGCGGCTCTGCATCCACGGCGTGGCGTGAAGCTGCTGGTTGAACGGGTTCACTTCGACCTGGTTCACGGCGGGTGCAATGCGGTTGAAGGCCATCAGGTCGGCCAGCCGGTCCGGCTGGAAGTTACTGACCCCGATGGCGCGGATTTTTCCCGCCTCATGCAGTTCCTCCATCGCTCGCCACGCGCCGTGCACGTCGCCGAAGGGCTGATGAATAAGATAGAGGTCGACGTAGTCAAGCTGGAGGCGGTTCAGCGAGCGCTCGAACTGCGCTTTCGCCCCGTCGTAGCTGGTGCCCTGTAGCCACAGCTTGGTGGTGATAAAAAGCGCATCGCGGGCAATGCCGCTGCGCTTCAGGGCGTTGCCCACCTGGGTTTCATTCTGGTAGGAAGCGGCGGTATCAATTAAACGGTAGCCGGTCTCGAGGGCATCGAGCACCGCGCGTTCACACTCGGCAGCATCGGTCATCTGGTAGACGCCGAAACCCTGTAGCGGCATCGCAATACCGTTGTTCAGTTTTACTGTTTGCATGGGGTTATCCTTCTTCTGAGTAGAAGAAGGATAGCGCGTGGGGATTTATTTGATTAGAGGGGGAAATACACTAATGGTAATGATCAAAATTCATTAATAAGTTGGCGAGCGGCGTGAAACCGATCGCCAGACTTCAGGCCTGCCGTTTCTTCCCGGATGAAATATCCCGCCTCAGCGCCGCGGGCGCATTCGGGTCGCCGGTCAACGGCAGGTTATTCAGCATCGTCTCAATATCTTCTGCCGGAACCGGGTCGGAGAACCAGAAACCCTGCAGCGCGTCACAGCCCAGCCCGCTGAGGATGCGCTGCTGCTCCTGCGTCTCCACGCCTTCGGCAACGACGTCCATATTCATTGAGTGGGCGATGTTGATGATGGTCGAGACGATTTTGACGTGCTTACTGTTTTCCCGCATATCCTTCATAAAGCTCTTATCGATTTTCAGCTCCCCTGCGGGGAGGTCCTGAAGCGCCAGCATGTTGGAGTAACCCACGCCGAAGTTATCGATGGAGATGGTAATGCCGATACGGCAGAAGTCGTTGAAAATCTGCACGCTGCGGTCAAACCCGTGTAGCGCGGTGGTTTCTGCCAACTCGATGGTTAAGCGGGTTGGGGAGACGTGGTGGCGTACCAGCGCCTCGCATACCCGTTCGTAAAAGTTCTGCTGCTCAAACTGCACGGGGGAGATATTCAGCGATACCGTCCAATCGTCGTGCCCGGCAATGCTCCACTTATGCAATTGCTGGCTAGCCTGTTCGACTATCCAGTTGCCCACCGGGACAATGAGCCCGGTATTTTGTAGCGTGGGCAGGAATACGTCGGGCAGCAGGATACCTTTTTTAGGGTGTCGCCAGCGCAGCAGCGCTTCAAAGCCGTATATTCGCTGTTCTTTGACGTGATACTTAGGCTGGTACCACAACTCAAACTGGCCGCGATCCAGTGCCTGGGTCAGATCCTGCAGGAAATGCGCCCCCTGCCAGGTACTATCGAGCATTGACTCATGGTAGAAAACCCAGCCGTTACGACCATTGTGCTTCACGTGATACATCGCGGTATCTGCCGAGAGCTTCAATTCCTGCGGCGTTTCACCGTGGCCTGGATAGAGGCTAATCCCCACGCTGAGTGAAATCTGTAGGATCTGCCCGGAGTGGTAGAACGGGCGGCGGACGCTCTCCACCAGGCGGGTGCAAATATCGGTAATTTCCGCTTCAGTGCAGTTTGGCGCGAGCAGGATAAACTCGTCACCGCCGATACGTGCAAGTGTCATTTTAGGATTAAGGCAGGCACTCATGCGGTTGGCGACGGAAACCAGCAGATTATCGCCAACGTGATGACCCCAGGCGTCGTTAATCAGCTTAAAGCGGTCGAGATCCATCAGCACCAGCGCAAACGTACTGCCCGCCAGGCGAGATTGATGCAGACAGGCCAGCAACCGCATATCAATCTGGCTGCGGTTTGCCAGCCCGGTCAGGCCGTCAAAGCGGGCCTGCTGTTCCAACTGCTGGTTAAGGCGCTGTAGATTCTCCGTCAGGCGGGCGGTACGCACCTGCGAGTCAACCATTGAGATCATCAGCATCAGCCCGAGCAGCAGCAGGGTAGTCACCGATACCCAGATAGAGAGCCCTTCTTCGCTGACCATCGCGTCGTGGCCCATCGTCATATGACCGTGGCCGGTAAAGGTGGCGGCACTCATGCCGGTGTAGTGCATGGCGGCGATAGCGATGCCCATGGCGAATGCCGCGCCGACGCGGGTCAACAGCACGCCTTTGCTGTTGAGCCGCAGGCTGAAGGCCAGCCACAGCCCGACGCAGGAGGCCACGATAGCAATGACCACCGAGGCGATAATCAGCGGAATGCTCCAGACAATATCATCGTGGGCCATCAACGCCGCCATGCCCACGTAGTGCATGGTGACGACGCCAGAGCTGAGTAGGGCGGTGGCAATGCAGAGGCGTTTTAACGACAGCGTGTTGCCTGCAACCGCGATATTAATCGCTAATGAAGAAGCAATAATGGCTGCCAGTAGAGAAATAACCGTGAGCTCAAGGTGATAGCTCATCGGCATTGGCATTTTCATCGCCAGCATGCCGATAAAGTGCATCGACCAAATACCAATACCCAGCGTCGCGCCGCCGGTAATGCGCCAGAAGATAGCGGCTTTTTTATTAGACGCAGCAATTTTTGCAGCACTATCAAGCGCAACGAAAGACGCAATGAAGGCCACCAAAAATGAAATACCGACTAGTATCGGGTCCCACGAAGCATGCAGCATCATGTAATCCATACCTTTTCATAAAGGGGGTTTAATTAATCTATCAGTAAATTCCGAATTTTACACAGCGAAATAACAATAACCTGCGACTCTTTTTACTGAATTGAACTCAATTAAGTACGGCTAAACCTTGATGAAATGCCAATGAATGTTAAGTATTGCTTTTTTATATAATTCTTATTTTACCGCTGCTTAAGTGTTTCATTAGTGGTTAGGGTTATTAGTTTTACTTTGGGTGGCGTAATTGTCTGGTAAAAGTGAAACTGACACTGCTAACAATTAAACTCCTTATAAACATGGAAATAATCTGGAAAATACCCCTTGTGGTGATATAACAAAATGACACAACGGTGTTGGGGAAAAGATTATGTTTAAAAACATTAGCGTCCGAACGTTTATCCTGGTATTTATTCTGGCGGTTTTCCTTATTGTAGATGTGATCTGCTTAATATTATCAAAGAATATATTCTTGCATTTAGCCATTAACCTGGTTTGGGTGGTGGCGCTGGCTTCGCTCTGGCTTTATATGACCAAATATCTTGTTACGCCGATTAACGCCGTAAAGCGCAGCATTGATGAAGTTAATGATGGTAATTTATCGGTACGTATTCCGATATTTGGTAATAACTGTGCTGGGCGCTTAATTCCAGGTATCAATAGCTTATCGAATAATATCTCCACGCTGGTGGCGGAGATTCGTTCTTCGTCCGATACGGCGATGACGTTGTCTGAACAACTGGCAAACCGCAGCGCGGAGTTAGCGGTGAAGACCGAGCAGCAGTCTGCCACGCTGATGCATACCGCATCCAGCATGGAGGAGATTGGGGCTGGGACCAAAAACAATGCCGAGCACACCCGTCTGGCAAGCGAGCGGGCGGGTGAAGCTACCCGATGCGCCCGTAAAGGCGGGGAGTTGATGGGAGAGGTAGCGACGAACATGCAGTCGATCACCGACTGTGCGCGACAGATGACGGAAATCATCGCCATGATTGATGGGATTGCCTTCCAGACGAATATTCTGGCGCTGAACGCGGCGGTAGAAGCGGCGAGGGCAGGCGACCACGGTAAAGGGTTCTCGGTGGTGGCAGGAGAAGTGCGGAATCTGGCGCACCGCAGCGCCGAGGCGGCGAAGAGCATTAAGACCTTAATTAGTGTAACCAGCGATAACGTGACGCAGGGGGCTAATATTGTCGCCGAGGCCGAGCGGAATATGCAGGATATCGTGAGCGGATCCGGCGAGCTGAACAGTCTGATGGAGCAGATTGCAGTGTCGACCGCCGAGCAGGAGAAAGGTATCGATCAGATAACCCTGGCGCTGACGGAGCTGGAAACCGTGACGCAGAGTAACGGGATGGTGGTGGAGGAGCTGGCGCGGTCCTCTGATATTCTGAAAAATCAGGTTATCGATCTGCAGTCGCGGACGCAGAACTTCCGCATCGGGGATGAGCCGCGGAAGGTGGAGGCGGCGCCGGGAGCGGCGGTACTTAAGCCAGCGGTGGCCGGGAGTCATGATAAGGATTTTTGGCAGTCGTTTTAGCGTAGGGTAAAGCTTCATCGCTTTCAGAAAAACGGCTAGGCCGGATGGCGCTTTGCGTATCCGGCCTACTGCTGAGTAACTTTCACCGTCCCCCTTTTATGAACAATTTCAGCGCGATGCCTCGTCCACATATTGCTTAACAAACGCAGATGGCTAGACTAACAGGATAAATAGTTCTGACCGGAGGCGAAGTGGAAGCCATAAAGGGATCTGATCTCAACGTACCTGATGCGGTATTCGCGTGGATGCTTGACGGGCAGGGTGGCGTAAGGCCCCTGACCGATGATGAAACCGTCAGCAAAGAGAACCCGTGCTGGCTACACATGAACTACACCCACCCCGACAGTGCGCAATGGTTGGCAACCACGCCGCTCTTGCCCAACACGGTCCGCGATGCGCTCTCTGGCGAAAGCCTCCGCCCGCGTGTCAGCCGTTTAGGCGAAGGGACGCTAATCACGCTGCGCTGCATCAACGGTAGTACCGACGAACGTCCTGACCAGCTCGTGGCAATGCGGCTCTATATAGATGAACGCATGATCGTCTCCACGCGGCAGAGAAAAGTGCTGGCACTAGATGATGTGGTCAGCGATCTTCAGGACGGCAGCGGGCCGACGGACTGCGGTTCCTGGCTGGTGGATGTCTGCGACGCGCTGACCGACCATGCCAGTGAATTTATCGAACAGCTGCACGACAAGATTATCGATCTGGAAGACAGCCTGCTGGAGCAGGAGGTGCCGCCACGTGGCTTCCTGGCGCTGCTGCGTAAACAGCTGATTGTGATGCGTCGCTATATGGCACCGCAACGGGATGTCTATGCCCGGCTCTCCAGCGAGCGCCTGTCCTGGATGACCGATGATCAACGCCGCCGGATGCAGGATATCGCCGATCGTCTGGGTCGTGGGCTGGATGAGATTGATGGCTGCATTGCGCGGACGGCGGTAATGACCGATGAAATTGCGCAGATGATGCAGGAGTCGCTCTCACGGCGCACCTACACCATGTCGCTGATGGCGATGGTGTTTTTACCCAGCACGTTCCTGACCGGGCTGTTTGGGGTCAACCTTGGGGGTATTCCCGGCGGCGGATCGCATCTGGGCTTCTCCCTCTTCTGTATTATGCTGGTAGTACTCATTGGTGGTGTTACGTGGTGGTTACATCGCAGTAAATGGTTGTAAAAAGTCATCTTTTTTATTCCATTAAGCGCCAATAACGCGACTTAATTTGAGCGAGGTCAATAAACCAGCACCCCAATCGAGGCAATATCGTTCCTGCAGGTGAATGCAACGTCAAGCGATGGGCGTTGCGCTCCATATTGTCTTACTTCCTTTTTTTGAATTACTGCATAGCACAATTGATTCGTACGACGCCGGCTTAGAATAGTCGGCTTTTTTTTATCTTTTTTTCCGCTACCCTGGCTACACTCGTTGATTAGTTGTCGCATCCCGCGGCGAGATCTGCGAGGATACGCGCCTGCTGAACGTCAGCCCCTAATTCGTGAGAACTACACCGTGACCGCTTTTGCCTCCCTGAACATCCTCCCAGCCTCCCAGCTCGAAAACCTCAATGACCTGGGCTATCTCTCAATGACCCCGGTACAGGCGGCATCGCTGCCGGCTATCCTTGCGGGAAAGGACGTGCGGGTGCAGGCGAAAACCGGCAGCGGTAAAACGGCTGCATTTGGTCTTGGCCTGCTGCAACACGTGGACGCCGGTCTCTACCAGACCCAATCGTTGGTGCTGTGCCCCACCCGTGAACTGGCCGACCAGGTCGCCGGTGAGATTCGTCGCCTGGCCCGTTATCTGCCGAACATTAAAGTGCTGACGCTGTGTGGCGGCCAGCCGTTCGGCGCTCAGCGCGACTCTCTGCAGCATGCGCCACATATTATTGTGGCGACGCCGGGTCGTCTGCTTGACCACCTGCAAAAGGGCACGGTCTCTCTGGATGCGCTGCAAACGCTGGTGATGGACGAAGCAGACCGGATGCTTGATATGGGCTTCAGTGACGCTATTGATGAAGTCATTCGCTTTGCGCCAGCCTCTCGCCAGACGCTGCTGTTTTCCGCCACCTGGCCGGAGGCGATTGCCGCCATCAGCGGTCGCGTGCAGCGCTCGCCGGAAACCATTGAAATTGATTCTGTAGACGCGCTGCCTGCCGTTGAACAGCAGTTCTTCGACGTGCCGCGTCACGGTAAAATCGCGCTGTTGCAGCAGCTGTTGAGCCAACATCAGCCCGCGTCCTGCGTAGTGTTCTGTAACACCAAAAAAGATTGCCAGGCGGTCTTTGAGGAACTGAATGCCGCGGGTCAGAGCACCATTGTGCTGCACGGCGACCTCGAACAGCGCGACCGCGATCAGACGCTGGTGCGCTTTGCTAACGGTAGCGCGCGTATTCTGGTGGCGACAGATGTTGCCGCTCGCGGTCTGGATATTAAATCGCTGGCGATGGTCGTGAACTACGAGCTGGCATGGGATCCGGAAGTGCACGTACACCGCATTGGTCGTACCGCGCGTGCCGGTAACAGCGGCCTGGCCATCAGCTTCTGCGCACCGGAAGAGGCGCAGCGCGCCAATATTCTCGCCGAAATGCTGCAGATTAAACTCAACTGGGTGGCGGAACCGGGTAAAGCGCGTATCGTGCCGCTGGAGCCAGAAATGATGACCTTGTGCATCGACGGCGGTAAGAAAGCCAAAATGCGCGCGGGCGATGTGCTGGGGGCGTTAACCGGTGATGTGGGTCTGGTCGGGGCAGATATCGGTAAAATTGACGTGCATCCGGCACATGTTTACGTGGCTGTTCGCGAAGGCGTGGCGCATCAGGCGTGGAAACTGCTGCAGAAAGGGAAAATCAAAGGCAAGGCGTGCCGTGTGCGTCTGCTGAAATAACGGCAGAAGAACGCGTCTCAGGTGCTGACCTGAGACGCGACAAGCTGATTACTTCACTTCGACTACGTTCAGACGCAGCTCATCCAGCTGACCTTCTTCTTCTTCCGGCTGCCAGCCTACTGGCTGTAACGGAATCTCTTCCCGGTCAAACGCCAGATCGCCACCGTCAATCACTTCACCGCCGTGGGTCAGACCTTTGAAATCGAACAGGTTGATATCGCTCAGGTGCGATGGCACCACGTTCTGCATAGCGCTAAACATGGTCTCAATACGGCCCGGATAGCGTTTATCCCAGTCGCGCAGCATATCTGCAATCACCTGACGCTGCAGGTTTGGCTGCGAGCCGCACAGGTTGCATGGGATGATTGGGAAACCTTTCGCTTCAGAGAAACGCTCGATATCTTTTTCGCGGCAGTAGGCCAGCGGACGAATAACAATATGCTTGCCGTCGTCGCTCATCAGCTTCGGCGGCATGCCTTTCATTTTGCCGCCGTAGAACATGTTCAGGAACAGCGTCTGCAGAATGTCATCACGGTGGTGGCCGAGCGCAATCTTGGTTGCACCCAGTTCCGTGGCGGTGCGGTACAGAATGCCGCGGCGCAGGCGCGAGCAGAGTGAGCAAGTGGTTTTCCCTTCTGGGATCTTCTCTTTAACGATGCCGTAAGTATTTTCTTCGACAATCTTGTACTCCACGCCCAGCTTCTCCAGATACTCTGGCAGAATGTGCTCCGGGAAACCTGGCTGTTTTTGGTCGAGGTTGACCGCGACCAGGCTGAAGCTGATAGGGGCGCTCTGCTGCAGGTTGCGCAGAATTTCCAGCATGGTGTAGCTGTCTTTACCACCGGACAGGCAAACCATGATGCGGTCGCCGTCTTCAATCATGTTGAAGTCAGCGATGGCTTCGCCCACGTTACGGCGCAGACGCTTCTGTAACTTGTTTAAATTGTATTTTTCTTTTTGGCTAATTTCTTGATTTTGTTGCATTTAATGGTTACTCAAAAATCTAAATGGAAGTTCAGGCCAAACACAGCGTCTTCCCATCCATTTGATTTGCGATAAAAGACCTGTCTCGCGCTGACTGGTCAATAGCGAATCAGCGAATGTGTGGCGTGTATGGTACGGATTACGGCGACGAATGTCAGCACGTTTTGCGCGTGAGCTAATAAAGCGCTGCTGATTCGCCAGAGGGCGAGAATTTCGCTATGATCCTCACTCCTTCGCAATGCTGGTCGCCTGATGCCTACGATTGTTGATACCTTTATCGCTCCACCGTGTTCCGCCGAGATAGAAATCCTCTATGAAGATGCGTATTTGCTGCTTATCAATAAGCCCAGCGGGTTGCTGAGCCTATCGGGTAAGAATCCGCAGAACGTCGATTCAGTACACTATCGGCTGGTAAAAGATTATCCCGGCTGTACGCTGGTTCACCGTCTTGATTTTGGCACCTCCGGGCTCATGGTGGTGGCACGTAACAAAGATATGAATGCCGCGCTGTGTCAGCAGTTCAGCCAGCGTAGCGTGACTAAGGTATACACAGCGCTGCTGTGCGGCCATCTTGAATATGACGAAGGGATTATTGACGCGGCGATTGCTAAGGATCCCGCGCGGTTTCCGCGCATGACAATTTGCCCGCAGCAGGGAAAACCGGCACGGTCACATTACCGGGTTGAAGCGCGTTTTTTCCAGCAGGGAAAAGAGGGAGCGCAGTTGCCGCTGACGCGAGTTACCTTAACGCCGGAAACCGGGCGCACGCATCAGCTGCGTATTCATTGTCAGCAACTGGGCCATCCGATTTTAGGTTGCGATCTGTATGGCGGATTACTGATGTCAGGTGCAGAAGAAGCACCCAGGCTGATGTTGCATGCCAGCGAGCTGAATTTTGTTCATCCCGTTAGTGGTGAAGCGGTCAAGGCGCGTCATGCTAGCCCGTTTTAGACATTAAAAAAGCCCGTGAGGGCTTTTGGTAAGACGTTGGCGAGGTGATGCTTACCACATCAGATCGTCAGGGATTTTGAAATCTGCATACGGATCGTCTTCATCCTGTACTTCCTGGCTTAGGGCGCTGTGCAGAACAATGCTGCTGGCATCGCGCTGAGCGATTTTTTCCGCCACGACCGCCGGGATAATCGCATACTCGCTCTCACCATTGCTCTGAGTGGCCAGACGCGCGATGGCGAGACGCCCGTTAATTAACTGGGTCTGCGTCAGTTTATCGACGGTGATTTTTTTGATGATGCTGCCGTCGGTAAAGTTAAAGCTAATATCGCCGCGGCCCGGCATGACGCGGTTCATTTCAATCAGCTGTTTAACCTGCGCTTTATACTCTTTGGATAACACGGCCTGCTTTTGCTGCTCGCTGAGCAGTTTATCGCGTTCAACCTGCGCCTTCTTATTCTCTTCGACCGCTTCTCTTGCCTCACGAGCCTGAACGCGCGATTTTTTCGCCGTACGCTGGACCTTGGCCACTTTTTTACTGGAGACTAATCCCGCTTTTAGCATCTGCTCTTGTAAGGTAAGTTTTGTCATTTTCGCTTCTGAATAGGATGAATAATGGCGAGGATTATACCCGCAATTTTTGTCACGATGCCAGATTATAGGTCTCGAGTGGCGCATTGTCTGGCGTCCGCTTGGCATTTCGCGCCTTTAATGCCCCGTTATTTATTGTGGCGATGAATGCGTAGCCGCATAATAGCGGCCAACCTCCGCAGGTGCGGGGTTAAGCGCCAGCTTTTTCTGGTGATGAAGGAAACACAATGGAAAGGCGTAACTTTCTGAAAGGTGCCGCGGCACTCTCCACCCTTGGGCTGGTGAGCCCGGTTTTTGCTAAAACCGAAGCCGTCGCAAAGCCTGCCGTCTCGTCTTCCGGCAAATCACGCCGTTTCGTGATGACCCAGACCTACAGTCTTAAGGCCCCACAGGGTTCTTCAGGCAAGGTCAACTTGTGGATCCCCATCCCGGAAGATACCGCCTTCCAGCAGCTGCTTGACCTCTCCTTTAGCGGCAACTATCAAAGCGCTAGCCTCAACGCGAATAACCGCTACGGGGCGAAAGTCCTGTTTGTGACCTGGCCTGCCTCCAGCGGCCCGCTGGAGATCAAGGTCGAAATGGAGATTGAAACTCGCGATTGGGAAGTACTGAAAGAAAACCGTCTTGCCGACTGGCAGTTGCCGGTTGAAGGCGCGGTGATCCCTGATGAGATCAAACCGTTCCTGCAGGCGACTCCCCATATTCCCGTTGATGGTCTGGTCAAAGAAACCGCGCTGAAAATTATCGGCAGCGAAAAAGCGCCGCTGAAGCAGGCGCGTCTGATTCATGACTGGGTAAGCACGCATATGCACCGTGACGATGCGGTGATTGGCTGCGGTACCGGCGACGTAGGAGAGATCCTGAAAACCGGTAAGCTTGGCGGTAAATGCACCGATATCAACTCCGTATTCGTGGCGCTGTGCCGCGCGGTCGGGATCCCGGCGCGTGAAATGTTCGGGATTCGCCTGGGCGCGAGCCGCAAACTCGACGGCTACTCTAAAAAAGCCTTCGGCAGTGCCGATGCGCAGGGCGTGGCAAAAGTCAGCGGCGGCCAACACTGTCGCGCGATGTTCTGGCTGGCCGGTTTCGGCTGGATGCCTGCCGACCCGGCGGACGTCACCAAAATGCGTCTGACCGAGAAAAAAGAGAACGGCGACCCGGCGGTGACGGCAGTGAACGACTACCTGTTCGGTAACTGGGAGATGAACTGGGTGGGCTTCAACCACGCGCGTGATTTCGCGCTGTCGCCAGCGGCAGAGCAGGGTGACGTTAACAACCTGGGCTACCCGTACGCCGAGGTCGATGGCGATCCGCTGAACTTCTACGATCCTGCGGCATTTAGCTACGACTATGTCAGCGTCGAACAGCATTAAGGGCGGCGTCCTGACGCTACTGGCGGCGATCGTTGCCGCTGGTGCCTCGACGCTGTGCTGCATTGGTCCGCTGCTGTATCTGCTGTTCGGTATCTCGGCAGCGGGGCTGGTGGGTATTCCCGGCGCGTCCTGGCTACAGTTCCCGATGATCGTCGTCGCAGTAGGGCTGATGGCACGGGGTTTCTGGCGTTTGCATTTGTCGTCGAAGCCGGTGTGCGTGAACGTGGTGAGTCGTCGGGTGCTGGTGTGGCTCTACTGGCTGTCGGTACCGCTGGTGCTGGCGCTTATCACCTATCCTTATGTTCTGCCCTGGATTTGGGAGTGGATGGAATGAAAAAAGCAGTATGTCTGGCGTTGATGCTCTTTACGCCGCTGGGCTGGGCCGCCGATAAGCTGGTCACCATTGATATCGGCGAGATGAACTGCCCGCTGTGCGTGATTTCGATTAATCAGGCGCTACGTACGACCGATGGGGTGATTAAGGCGAAAGCGTCGCTGAAAACGCGTCAGGCGGAGGTGGTGGTGCCGGAGAATTTCGATAACCAACAGCTGCTGGCGGCGATAGCCAAAACCGGGTTTAAGGGTGAGATTCACGGAGAAAGCGCGGTGCAGTGATGCTGTGCTGGCTGATAAAAGAAAAAACCCGCTGTTGCCAGCGGGTTTTTTGTTGCATTAGAACTGGTAAACCAGGCCCATCGCAACGATGTTGTCGGTAGCAATACCGTTATCAGCGTAGAAGCTGTCGTTGCCGTCCAGCAGGTTGATTTTGTAATCAACGTAGGTGGACATGTTTTTGTTGAAGTAGTAGGTTGCGCCCAGATCCAGGTATTTAACCAGATCTTTGTCGCCACTGACGTTCTGGCCTTTCTTCAGATCGCTGGTGGTGTTGGACAGATCTTTACCTTTGGATTGCAGATAAGAGATTTCTGGACGCAGACCGAAGTCGAACTGGTACTGTGCAGTCACTTCGAAGTTCTGAGTTTTATCGGCAACACCGTTGCTGTCACCGTATGCAGTCATGTTACGGGTTTCCGCATACATGGTTGCCAGGTAGATGTTGTTAGCGTCGTATTTCAGACCCAGAGTCCATGCATCAGCTTTGTCACCGCCAGCGTTGGAGTCGGTGATCTGCTGGTTAGTACGGTCAGATGTTGCGTATGCCGCTGCCGCGCTAACGCCCATGCCCAGATCGTAAGACGTGGACATACCGAAGCCGTCGCCATTGTCCTTACGAACGTCGCTATTGCTATCAGCGCGGTTATTGGTACCAATATTGCTATCAGCGCCGCTCTGGTTTTCATTTTTACCCTGGAACTGCAGGGCAAAGTTCAGACCATCAACCAGACCGAAGAAGTCATTGTTACGGTAGGTAGCAACGCCGTTCGCACGACCGGTCATAAAGTTATCAGCGCTGGTGTAGGTGTCGCCGCCTTGTTCTGGCAACATATCAGTCCAGCCTTCTACGTCGTACAGCACGCCGTAGTTACGACCGTAGTCGAATGAGCCGTAGTCGCCGAATTTCAGACCAGCAAAGCCCAGACGGGTAAAGCCAGTACCGGAATTGCTTTCGGTCTGGTTAGCCATGACTTTATATTCCCACTGGCCGTAGCCAACCAGTTGGTCAGTAATCTGAGTTTCGCCTTTAAAGCCGCCCTGGAAATATGACTGATCGCCATCGTGTGCAGAGTTGCTGGAGAAATAGTGCAGACCATCTACCTTGCCATAGATGTCTAATTTATTGCCGTCTTTATTATAAACTTCTGCGGCATGAGCTGCGCCTGCTGCTAACAGCGCAGGGATAACGAGGGCCAGTACTTTTCTGTTCATTGAAATTATTCCTTTAGTATTTTTATTCGCGCACTTCCACTCAAATAGAGGAAGTAAGGCAATGCTAAAGGAGACCTATCGGAGATGGTAAATAACATTTGTTACAACATGAGTAAAATCTAAAGAATATAATTCCCATGAAACGATGATAATTTTCATGAATATTTATCGTCTAAACATATAAAATAAAAATTATACAAAGAATATTCGCTGCCGTAAGCTATCTCCGTTATATGCCTTTTTGTCACACAACGTATTTAAGTTGCCGTGTGTCATTTTATTGATTCGTCACTCTCAAATGACAAGCCCGAATAGCCATTCGGGCTTTTTTTATTACTTTGTTTTTATGTGTTTTTTACGGCGTGGCAGCGTGTGTCTGCTGGTGGTGAAATCAATTCTATCTACACTCTCATCAGATCATTATCGTGCTATTTGATGGCGACTTTTGATAGGCAATAAACACAAAGTAGACGGACATGACGCTGTATATTTGATGCGTTAAGAAACGGCTGGAAGTAGATAATAAATCGATGGCTGAATACCTTTCTCACACCGGATGGCGGAAATTTAACCATGCGAGATTAAATAGTGTGATCGATAGCATAAAACTAAATGTTTCTGTCATTTCTGTATTCGGTTCGGAGTTACATGAAAAAATATGGCGATGCGGGGGAATGATCGTATCGGTCGAATTAACTACGTATCGGGCAAAAAAAACCGCCTTCATAAAGAAGGCGGCTGTCGATAACAATCGTTACTCTTGCGGCGTTGTCTTCTCAGCCTTTCCGGCCAGTTGCGCGAGGAAGTCGTAGCGTTTTTGCAGGTCCTCTGCCGCGTCTTTCCACAACTGCTCGGCCACTTCCGGCTGCTGACTGTTCAGACGGCGGAAGCGCTGCTCGTTCATCAGCGTTTCGGCTAACGCATCTGACGGTGGGCGAGAGTCCAGCGCCAGCGGGATTTTACCTTCGTCAGCGCGACGCGGGTCGAAGCGGAACAGCGGCCAGAAGCCGGTAGCGGTAAGCTGACGCATCTGATCGTGGCTCAGCGCCAGATCGTAGCCGTGCTCTTCGCAAGGGCTGTAGGCGATGATCAGCGATGGGCCTGGATAAGACTCGGCTTCCTGAATTGCTTTCACCGTCTGGTTGAGCTGAGCGCCGAGTGAAATCTGCGCCACATAAACATGACCGTACATCATCATGCTGACGCCCAGATCTTTACGCGCTTTTCGCTTGCCGTGCTCGCCAAACTTGGTGACTGCGCCAAGCGGGGTCGCTTTGGAGGCCTGGCCACCGGTGTTGGAATAACACTGGGTATCCAGCACCAGAATATTGACGTTCTCGGTCAGGCTCATCACGTGATCCAGGCCGCCGAAGCCAATATCGTAGGCCCAGCCATCGCCGCCAATCAGCCAGATCGATTTCTCGACCAGCGCGTCGGCATCGGTCAGCAGCTCTTCAGCACCCTCGACACCTTTCAACGCGCTGCGCAACTGTGAAACCTGTTCACGACGGACATCCGGTGTGGCATCGGCGTGCAGCGCGTCGTTCAGCTCAGCCGGAATATGTTCGGCAAAACCGTCCAGCAGGCGCATCACGCGTTGGCGATGCTGATCGACCGTCAAGCGGAAGCCCAGACCAAACTCGGCGTTATCTTCAAACAGCGAGTTAGCCCACGCTGGGCCGCGACCGTTAGCATCGGTGGTGTACGGTGTGGAAGGCAGGTTACCGCCGTAGATAGAAGAACAGCCGGTAGCGTTGGCAATCAGCATGCGGTCGCCGTACAGCTGGGTCAGCAGTTTGATATACGGCGTTTCGCCGCAGCCGGAGCAGGCGCCAGAGTATTCAAACAGCGGGGTAATCAGCTGCGAAGTACGGATATCGATACGTTCAAGCTTGCTGCGGTCGATTTCCGGCAGGTCGAGGAAGAAGTCATAGTTCACTTTCTCTTCTTCAACGTGCTCCAGGCGGGACATCATATTGATGGCCTTGATGCTTGGATCCTGACGATCTTTCGCCGGACAGACTTCCACGCACAGGTTACATCCGGTGCAGTCCTCAGGCGCTACCTGCAGGACGTATTTTTGACCGCGCATATCGCGGGACTTCACGTCCAGAGAGTGCAGGGTGGCCGGGGCGTTTTCCATCTCTTCCGGGGAGACCACTTTGGCACGAATCGCCGAGTGCGGGCAGGCCGCGACGCAGTGGTTACACTGGGTACAGAGATCTTCTTTCCAGATAGGGATCTCTTCAGCAATGTTGCGTTTCTCCCAACGGGTCGTACCCACAGGCCAGGTACCGTCCGGCGGCAGCGCGGAGACAGGCAGCGCATCGCCAAGCCCGGCGAGCATCGCGGCGGTCACGGTTTTGACGAAATCTGGAGCCGCGTCGGACACCACCGGCGGGCGGTTCGGGCTGGTGGCGTTAACCTGCTGTAGCGGCACTTCAAACAGCGACTCGCGTGCGAGCGCCAGCGCCTGCCAGTTACGCTCAACCAGATCCTGACCTTTGCTGCTGTAGCTTTTGGCGATGGCGTTTTGCAGTTCCATCAGCGCGCTGTCACCCGGCAGGATTTGCGTCAGATGGAAGAACGCCATCTGCATTACGGTGTTAATACGTGCGGCCAGCCCGCATTCACGGGCGATTTTCGCTGCGTTAATCACATAGAAGCGCGCTTTTTTCTGGTTCAGTACGGCCTGTACTTCCTGCGGCAGACGTCCCCACACTTCATCAGCGCTGTAAGGCGTGTTGAGCAGGAAAATACCGCCGGGCTTCAGGCGCTCGGCCATCTGGTACTTATCGATAAACTGCAGTTGGTGGCAGCCAACGAAATCGGCCTGCGCAACCAGATAAGCAGAGCGAATAGGCGTGTCGCTCACACGCAGGTGAGAGACCGTCAGGCCGCCGGCCTTTTTGGAGTCGTAGACGAAGTAACCCTGCGCAAACCACGGCGTCGAGTTACCGATGATCTTAATGTTGTTCTTGGTTGCCGAGACGCTACCGTCACTGCCAAGGCCGTAGAACAGCGCTTCCAGACGCGCCCGCGATGGCAGCGTATTTTCCGGCAGTGGCAGGGAGAGGTTGGTAACATCGTCGTAAATGCCGACGGTGAAGCGTGGTTTTGGCTTCGCTTGTGACAGCTCATCAAAGATAGCCAGCACGCAGTCCGGGCCAAACTCTTTTGACGACAGGCCGTAGCGCCCACCAATCACGCAAGGTAAGGTTTCGCGCTCGCCCTGATTGAACGCTTCCGCCAGCGCGGTCATCACGTCGAGGTACAGCGGTTCAGCCAGCGCGCCAGGCTCTTTGGTACGGTCTAGCACGGCCACGCTGCGCACGCTTTCCGGCAGCGCTTGCAATAAATGCTGCGCGGAGAACGGGCGATAGAGGCGCACTTTCAGCACGCCGACTTTCTCGCCGCGGGTCAGCAGTTCGTCCACCACCTCTTCACAGGTGCCGATGGCGGAGCCCATGATAACAATCACGCGCTCGGCCTGCGGATGGCCGTAGTATTCGAACGGTTTGTAGTGACGGCCAGTCGCGTCGGCGAAGTCAGCCATCGCCTGCTCAACGTGGTCGTATACCGCGTTGTACCACGGGTTAGTGGCTTCGCGAGACTGGAAGTAGGTGTCCGGGTTTGCTGAAGTCCCGCGAATCACCGGATGTTCCGGGTTCAGCGCTCGCGCACGGTGCGCGGTGATTTCATCCTGCGGCAGCAGGTCGCGAATGGTGTTATCCGACAGCGGTACGATTTTGTTGATTTCGTGGGAGGTGCGGAAGCCGTCGAAGAAGTGAATAAACGGCACGCGGCTTTTCAGCGTGGCGATATGCGAAATCAGCGCAAAATCCTGCGCTTCCTGGACGCTACCGGCACAGAGCATCGCGCAGCCGGTCTGGCGGATAGCCATGACGTCGGAGTGGTCGCCGAAAATCGACAGCGCGTGAGTCGCTACGGTACGGGCAGCGACGTGCAGAACAAACGGGGTCAGCTGACCGGCCAGTTTGTAGAGCGTTGGGATCATCAGCAGCAGACCCTGCGATGAGGTGAAAGAGGTCGACAGCGCACCGGTTTGCAACGCGCCATGCACGGCGGCAATGGCACCGGCTTCAGACTGCATTTCGACCACGCGCGGGACATCGCCCCACACGTTTTTAAGCCCATTCCCCGCCCATGCATCGGCCTGTTCGGCCATCGTTGAACTCGGCGTGATCGGGTAAATGGCGATGACTTCACTGGTTCGGAACGCCACTGAGGCGACCGCACCATTACCGTCAGTTGTGATCATTGGTTATGACACCTTACATTGCGCAGAAAAGTGGCCCACGGGCGTACCGAAGGCCGGAAATTTATCCTTAATAGACACATCGCTCTTGTCGATGATGTTAGGTGAAGTTTAGCAAACCCCGCGCTGAATCATTTTTGCTTTTGTGTCCTTGGGGCGCGTCTATATCAATGACGCGAATGTTTTTAGCCACAAAATTGCCAGAAAATGTTTCTAAGGTGCATAAATGCGCGCTTCCTCTCTCGACGAGCGCCGCTACGCTGCCTATGATGCATAGGTTTGTTCCTATTTTTGCGATTCGGAGGGAAGTGATGCGAGCTGCTTTTTTTGTCGGGTGTGCGGCGCTTTTATTATCCGCGTGTAGTAGTGAACCTGCCCAGCAGGCAACGGCGGCGCACGTGACGCCAGGGATGAGAGCGGCAATGTCCAGCTCAGGCGAAGCAAACTGCGCGATGATCGGTGGGTCACTCTCCGCCGCCCGCCAACTGGATGGCTCCAGCATCGGCATGTGCGCGCTGCCAAACGGTAAGCGCTGCAGCGAGCAATCGCTGGCGGCGGGAAGCTGCGGTAATTATTAAGCCTTAATGCACCAGGTCGGCGAGCTTAAAGATGAGCGTCTGATCGGCCGTCGCCAGCGTCAGCTGCTGTTCGGTTAAATCGACCTGGGCGCCCTGACGCAGCATGGTGCTCAGCGTGGCGTCGAGTTGGTTCAGCTGCGCATCGCTACAAATCTTGCGCGTCATCGTCAGATCGGATGCTTTTAGCTCGCCGTTGCTGATTTTTGCCGTTCCGGAGAAGCGGTTGCACATCTCGCCGGACAGATAAATGTGATTCAACAGCGGCTGCTTTTCACCAAAGCTCACGTCAAGCGGAGCATCAGTGCTACTGATGGTTTTGCCGTTCACGCTTTCCAGTACGAAGCGGTGATGCTGGAGCTGTTCACCGCCGGTAGACATTTTGCTGTTATAGACGCAGCCTGAAAGCAGAGCGGCTGCGGCTAGCAGGAATAACATTTTCTTCATTGCTTGAGACTTCTTATAAATATATTGATCAGGTGAATGTTACTGAGGGGTTACTGTACAGCCGGAGAGGGCTGTGGGACTTGGCGGAAAATGCTTCCCGGGCGGGGGGCTGACGTTATTAGTCAAATTCTTAGTGGCAGAAGATATGTTAGTTTGGAGAAGGGTTCCGTTCACTATACGTCAGGCGGAATATGAAGACCCTTCACCGGTGAACGTGTTAAGGGGGATAACCGCATCCCCCTTAACAATCCCCGCGGCCCCGCAGGGAAATCGGTGCTTCGCACTGCGCTCGCCTACGAACTCCAGCCTGCGGCACGGCGAAACTCGACGTCCTGTCTCGGTTCGCCTCAGTCCGCCATCCATGGCGTCCTGACCTTGTCTTCCATTCTCTGTCTCGCCGATTTCCAGCGGGGACTCATCGGTTTCAGAAAGACTGGTTTTTGCTGTTAACTAAAAGACCGCACGATTTTGGGTGGCGTCTAAATCGCCGAAGCGTTCCCTGTAGGCCGGGTCAGCCCACAGGGATGTGGGCTGAGGGCGTGGTTCACATGGATGTGAACTCGCGCCCGACCCGAAGCCGGAAGGGATAAGCTGAGGGAACCACGAAGTGGCGATTTTGCCGCCAGAGCCTGGGGGTGCAGGGGGCGGCGGCGATTGGCCGCCCCTTGCGCGCTCTCCGCGTCAGCGCAATTTATATGGCTAGCGCTGGAAGAGAGCGCAACGGAGTGATAAACCTAAATACATCTCCCTGATCATAGCTGAACCAGGGGAGGCACAACGCATCAAGCAATAGCGTTAGGGCAATCAGCACCAGTATCAATCTGGCGCAGGTTCTCCAGCGTCGTTTCCGAAATGCTGGTCAGCGCCTCCGCAGTCAGGAACGCCTGATGACCGGTAAACAGTACGTTGTGACAGGCGGAGAGGCGGCGGAACACGTCATCCTGAATCACGTCGTTAGACTTATCTTCAAAGAACAGATCGCGCTCGTTCTCGTACACGTCCATCCCCAGCGCGCCAATTTTCTGCGTCTTCAACGCTTCAATCGCTGCCTGAGAATCAATTAACGCACCGCGACTGGTGTTGACGATCATCACGCCGTCTTTCATCTTCTCAAACGCGCTGGCGTTGAGCAGATGATAGTTATCTGCGGTCAGCGGACAGTGCAGCGAGATAACGTCCGACTCGGCGAACAGCGTCGGCAGGTCAACGTACTCTACGCCCAGTTCCAGCGCCGCCGCGCTTGGGTACGGGTCAAACGCCAGCAGACGCATACCAAAACCTTTCAGGATGCGCAGGGCGGCAACGCCAATTTTACCGGTACCGATCACCCCAGCGGTTTTACCAAACATGGTAAAGCCGGTCAGACCTTCCAGCGAGAAGTTAGCATCACGGGTACGCTGATAAGCACGGTGAATACGACGGTTGAGCGTCATCATCATGCCAATAGCGTGTTCCGCAACGGCTTCCGGCGAATAGGCCGGAACGCGAACCACGCGCAGCCCCAGCTCTTTTGCCGCATCGAGGTCGACGTTATTAAAGCCCGCACAGCGCAGCGCAATGTACTTCACGCCGATTCTCTTCAGCTCTTCCAGAACCGGACGGCTGCCGTCATCGTTGACGAAAATACAAACTGCTTCACAGCCGTGGGCGGTTTTTGCGGTTTTTTCCGTCAGCAGGAAATCAAAAAATTCGAGTTCAAAGCCATATGTCTCATTAACATTTTGCAGGTACTTTTTGTCGTACTGCTTGGTGCTGTAAACGGCGATTTTCATAAGACTTTTCTCCAATGATTTTGGCGTTAATTTAGCACAATTCAAAAAATCTTACAAAATATAAAAATGTTTTGAAGGCTAAAGTTACGTAAAGAAACTATCACCAGTATACGCGGATAATCGGCGGGGGAGAACTCACGGTCTCAATCAGAATCAACTGAAATTCCTCACGTTTTATTTTGTAGCAGCTATGATTAATCCATGGTGGCGGCTTTCACTCACAGGTCTGACATGACACAATATGCCTCTTTGGATCGCCCGCTGCGCGTTCACGGCATGACTGCCTGCTTAATCTGGATATCACTGCACCCATGAAGGGTAAATATAAAGCCGTTATTGCGCTACTCCTGGTATTAATACTCCTGCCGCTGACGCTGGTGATGACGCTCGGGTATTGGGTGCCAACGCTGGTCGGCATCTGGCTGCCGGCGGGAACACGCATCGCGCTGAACGACAGCCCACGTTTCACCCGCACCTCCTTACGCGTTCCTGATCTACGTTATCTGGTAGGGGATTGCGAGCTCGCCACGCTGAAAGACGTGACGCTGTCACATCCTAGCCGCTGGCAGCTGCATGCCGCCGCCGTCAATCTCAATTCCGTCTGCTTTAATAAGCTCCCGCAAAACGATGCGGTACCGGGTGCGCCGCGCACGCTGGCGGAATGGCAATCGATGCTGCCGAATACCTGGCTGTCCATCGACTCGTTGAGCATCTCGCCGTGGGAAAAGTGGCAGGGCAAGCTCAAGGTCTCGCTCACCGCCCAGCACCAGGAGCTGGAATATGAAGGTGACCAGGTGACCCTGCACGCCCGCCTGCGCGGGCAGGCGCTGACGGTCAGCGAGTTTCACGCCAGCCTGCTGGAAGGTGAGCCGCCGGTGAAGCTGCTCGGTGAATTTACCATGCCGCTGGTGCCGGATGGGCTGCCGGTGAAGGGGCATCTTGAGTCGACATTCCAGGTGCCTCAGGTGCCGTCGCTGGTGGATGCTGAGCTGAACTGGGACGGAAATCAGGGGCAACTGGTGATGATGGCACGCGGTGAAGACGACCCGATTGCCGATTTCCCGTGGCAGATTACCGAACAGCAGTTGGTTATCAGCGACGGTCGCTGGAGCTGGCCGTATCAGGCGGGTATTCCGCTAAGTGGTCGTGTGGGCGTGAAACTGGATAACTGGCAACAGGGCATCGATAAAACGCTGATTACCGGTCGCTTAAGCGTACTGACCTCCGGTGATGCCGGTAAAGGCGTCGCGGTGCTGAACGTTGGGCCGGGAACGCTGAGCATGGACAACAGCGACATGCCGCTGCATCTGGTCGGTGAGGCCAAGCAGGGCGATCTGATTTTCTACGCCAAGCTTCCCGCGCAGTTAAGTGGCCCGCTTTCGGCGCCGACGCTGGCTTTCCAGCCCGGTTCGCTACTGCGTTCGCGCGGCCGCGTTATTGATGCTCTTAATATTGATGATGTCCGCTGGCCACTGGCCGGGGTCAAAATCTCCACTCAAGGGATTGACGGCCGTCTGCAGGCAATCCTTCGCGCCCATGAGCAGCAAACCGGCGATTTTGTCCTTCATCTGGACGGTAAGGCCGACAATTTCTTGCCGGATAAAGGCGTCTGGAACTGGCGTTATTGGGGCGACGGCCACTTCACGCCGATGCAGGCGCGCTGGGACGTGACCGGCACCGGCGAGTGGCGCGACAGCGCGATTGTGCTCAACGCACTCTCCACTGGCTTTGACAAACTTCAGTACGGCACCATGACCATCGAGCAGCCGCGCTTGACGCTACAGCAGCCGATTCACTGGGTCCGCGACGAACAGCATCCCTCTTTTACCGGCGCGTTGGCGCTTGATGCCAAAGAGACCCGCTTTACCGGCGGCAGCGTCTTGCCGGTCTCGGCCCTGAATTTCAGCGTTGACGGCCGCGATCCGACCTTCTTCCAGTTTAAAGGTGACCTGAGGGCGCAGGAGATTGGCCCGATTCGCGTCAACGGCCGCTGGGACGGCGAACGTCTGCGCGGGCAGGCATGGTGGCCGAAGCAGTCGTTGACGGTGTTCCAGCCGCTGGTGCCACCGGACTGGAAAATGAAGCTGCGTGACGGTTCGCTGTATGCCCAGGTGGCGTTCTCTGCGGCGGTAGGGCAAGGTTTTGAGGCCGGTGGCCACGGCGTGCTGCGCAACGGCAGCGCGTGGATGCCAGATAACGAAGTCAACGGCGTCGATTTCGTGCTGCCGTTCCGTCTGAAAGCCGGCGTATGGCAGTTGGGGACGCGTCGCCCGGTGTCGCTGCGTATTGCTGAAATCGTCAACCAGGTGACGGCGCGTAATGTCACCGCTGATCTGCAGGGCACCTGGCCCTGGAGCGAAGCATCTCCATTACAGTTGAGCGATGTCAGCGTTGACGTGCTCGGCGGCAAGGTGACCATGCAGCAACTGCGCATGCCGCAGCACGATGCGGCGCTGCTGCGCTTGCAGCATATTTCGACCAGCGAACTGGTCAGCGCGGTCAACCCGAAACAGTTCGCCATGTCCGGTCCGGTAGACGGTGCGCTGCCGCTTTGGCTGAACGACAGTAAATGGATAATCAAAGACGGCTGGTTGCATAACCCCGGCCCGATGACCTTGAGACTGGATAAAGACACCGCCGATGCCGTCGCCGACGATAATATTGCCGCCGGGGCTGCGATTAACTGGTTACGCTATATGGAGATTTCGCGGTCGTGGACGCGTATCAATCTCGATAGTCTCGGTCTGCTGACGCTACAGGCAACGGTCACCGGGACCGGCGTGATGGACGAGAAACGCAGCACGGTGCGTCTGAACTACACGCACCAGGAGAATGTTTTTGATTTGTGGCGAAGCCTGCGCTTTGGCGACAAACTTCAGTCATGGCTCGAGCAACACGCAACCCTTCCCGGTGTGCCGTGTCGCAGCGGCACGGAATGTAAGGAGCAACAATGAAATTATCCATCGCCATACTGGGATTGATGGCAACCGGCCTGTTATCAGGGTGCGTGCCGCGCATTGAAGTGGCGGCGCCAAAAGAGCCGATCACCATCAATATGAACGTGAAAATTGAACACGAAATCCATATTAAGGCCGATAAGGACGTTGAGGATCTGCTCAAGTCCCGTAGCGACCTATTCTGAGGCTATGATGAGAAAAATCGGGATTATCGCCGTGCTGGCGTTCACGCTCTTCAGCCTACAGGCGCTGGCGCTTACACTGCCCGAGGCTCGCCAGCAGGGGCGAGTGGGAGAAACGCAGGGGGGCTATCTGGCGGCCATTGCCCAGGATAGCGAGACGCTGGCGCTGGTGAAGAAAATTAATGAAGCGCGCAGTCAAAGCTATCAGCAGCTGGCGCAAAGTAACAACCTGCCGTCGCAGGAAGTGGCGCGTCTGGCTGGGAAAAAGCTGATTGAGAAAGCCCTGCCGGGGGAATACGTCCAGGGCATTAACGGCCAGTGGGTGCGGAAGTAAAGGCTGGGGCGTATAAGAAAAAACGCATTACGGTTGAAACAGGGGCGGCAACTCGCTCATACTCTTGGCATGTAACCTGTTCGTCGGTAACGATTTTACCGGCTGCACATGAGAATAATAAAGGAACTCCCAATGGCAGAAGAAACGATTTTCAGCAAAATCATTCGTCGTGAAATCCCGTCAGACATCGTCTATCAGGACGAGCTGGTCACCGCCTTCCGCGATATTTCTCCGCAGGCGCCGACGCATATTCTGATCATTCCTAACACGCTGATTGCCACCACCAACGACGTTACCGCCGAGCACGAACAGGCGCTGGGGCGTATGGTCACCGTGGCGGCGAAAATTGCTCGTGATGAAGGGATTGCTGAGGACGGCTATCGTCTGATCATGAACTGCAACCGCCACGGCGGGCAGGAAGTTTACCATATCCACATGCATCTGGTGGGCGGTCGCCCGCTGGGGCCAATGCTGGCGCATAAAGGCTAACCTATGAAACCGGTCTGTCTCGGTCTTGTACTTTGCGCGACGCTGCTTGCCGGGTGCCATTCGCGCCCGGAAATTGCCGTCAGCGAGCAGCAAACGCTGGTCATGGAATCCAACGTCCTGGCGGCGGGGGTCAGCGCGGAAAAGCCGGTGCTGAGTTCATCGGATATCCAGTCTACCGCCAGCGCGAAGCTGTTTAATGAAAGGCGAGAGCCGGTCACCGTTCACTATCGTTTTTATTGGTATGACGCCAGAGGGCTGGAAATGCACCCGCTGGAAGCGCCGCGCAGCATCACGGTTCCAGCAATGGGGTCGGTGACGCTGTACGGGACGGCTAACAGTCTTGGGGCGCATAAAGCCCGGCTTTATCTTTATCTCTGAGGGGTAAACTATCAATGAGTAAATTGGGTCGCTATGCGTTAATTGCTTCCCTGGCAATGTTCCTCGCCGGGTGTGCGGTGCGTGAACAACCGGCACCGGTTGACACGGCAAATCCACAGCAGCCGCAGCAGCCAACGGAACCGCAGCAGCCGGTGCCGACGGTGCCGAGCGTGCCGACGATTCCGCAGCAGCCGGGGCCAATTGAGCACGGCGGTGAAACGCCTGCGCAGCCAACGCCGCGCGTCCGTCACTATGACTGGAACGGCGCCGCACAGCCGCTGGTGGGCAAAATGCTCCAGGCCGGCGGCGTTAACGCGGGCAGCATTCTGCTGGTTGATAGCGTCAACAACCGTACCAACGGTTCGCTGAACGCCGGTGAGGCGACGACCGCGCTGCGCAATGCGCTGGCGGGCAACGGTAAATTCACTCTGGTTTCTGCGCAGCAGTTGGCGGTGGCGAAGCAGCAGCTTGGCCTGTCGCCGCAGGATAGCCTCGGTTCCCGCAGCAAAGCGATGGGCATCGCCCGTAACGTGGGCGCGCAGTACGTGCTCTATTCCAACGCCACCGGTAACGTCAACGCGCCGACGCTGCAAATGCAGCTGATGCTGGTACAGACCGGTGAGATCGTCTGGTCAGGTAAGGGTGCGGTTGCGCAACAGTAAGCTCTCGCGTGACGCACTCCTGTCACGCGTCTTCCCGCACTATGAGATTGTCGCCAGCCCCGAAACCGCGGGGCTGAGCGGCAGTAGCTGCATCCTGCAACACGGCGAACGACGGCTGGTGCTGCGTCAGCACCATGACCCGCAAGCGCCGGAAAGCGACTTCCTTCGTCAGTATCACGCTCTGCGTCAACTCCCGTCCTCACTGGCGCCAAAGCCGGTTTTTTATACGCCTGGCTGGATGGCCGTCGATTTTTTAGCCGGTGAGATCAAAAGCGTGCTCCCGGCGCATCGTCAGCTCGCCGCTCTCCTGTATGATTTGCACCAGCAGCCTCGGTTTGGCTGGGCGCTTTCGCTACAGCCGCTGCTGATGCAGTACTGGGAGCAGTGCGACCCGGCGCGGCGAACGCCGCTGTGGCTGCGGGAGCTTAAGCGTCTGCGTAAGCAGGGCGAACCACGCCCGCTGCGGCTGGCACCGCTGCATATGGACGTTCATGCGGGCAACATTGTCCATACTGCCGACGGGCTGCGGCTGATCGACTGGGAATATGCGGGTGACGGCGATGTGGCGCTGGAGCTTGCCGCCGTCTGGACGGCAGATATGAAGCAGCGCCGCGAACTGACGTGGGCATACGCCGAGCAGGCGCATTTTTCGCCGCAAGCGCTCTGGCGACAAGTTAAACGCTGGCGGCCGTGGGTGCTGATGCTCATGGCTGGCTGGTTCGAGTGTCGCTGGCGGCAAAGCGGCGACAAACAATTCATCACGCTGGCAAACGAAATATGGTGCCAGCTTAGCGACAAAAAGGAGGCCGTGTGGGGCCAGTAATGTTGGATGTTGAAGGCTATGAGCTGGATGCCGAAGAACGTGAGATTCTGGCGCATCCGCTGGTAGGCGGCTTAATTCTCTTCACCCGTAACTATCATGACCCGGAGCAGCTGCGTGAACTGGTTCGCCAGATTCGTAGCGCCTCCCGGAATCATCTGGTGGTAGCGGTCGACCAGGAAGGCGGGCGCGTCCAGCGCTTCCGCGAAGGTTTCACCCGTTTGCCGGCTGCGCAATCTTTCGCCGCCGTGCTGGACGAAGAGGCGGGCGGGCGCATGGCGGTAGACGCTGGCTGGTTGATGGCAAGCGAAATGATCGCCATGGATATTGATATCAGCTTTGCGCCGGTACTGGACGTCGGCCATATCTGCACCGCCATCGGCGAACGTTCCTATCATGCTGACCCGCACAAAGCGTTGGCAATGGCACGTCATTTTATTGACGGCATGCACAGCGCCGGGATGAAAACCACCGGTAAACACTTCCCCGGCCACGGCGCGGTGACCGCTGACTCGCATAAAGAGACGCCGCATGACCCGCGTTCAGAGGCTGAGATTCGCGCCAAAGATATGGCGGTATTCAAAACGTTGATTACCGAAAACGCGCTCGACGCTATTATGCCCGCGCACGTTATCTATGATGAAGTCGACCCGCGTCCGGCAAGCGGATCGCCGCACTGGTTGAAAACCGTGCTGCGCGGCGAGCTGGGCTTCGATGGGGTGATCTTCTCCGACGATTTGTCGATGGAAGGGGCGGCAATCATGGGCAGCTACGCCGAGCGCGGCCAGGCATCGCTGGATGCAGGTTGCGATATGATCCTCGTCTGCAATAATCGTAAAGGGGCCGTCAGCGTGTTAGATAACCTGTCGCCGATCAACGCTGAGCGTGTTACGAAGTTGTATCATAAAGGTTCATTTAGCCGTCAGGAACTGATGGACTCCGCCCGCTGGAAAACGGTTAGCGCTGAGCTGGAGCAACTCCACGAACGCTGGCAGGAAGAGAAGGCTGGTCATTAACCCTCCCGGTGTGGGAGTAATGGTGTGGTGAGGATCAAATGATTATCTATTTACACGGTTTTGACTCGAATAGCCCAGGCAACCACGAAAAAGTGCTGCAGCTACAGTTTATCGACCCGGACGTGCGGTTGATTAGCTACAGCACGCGGCATCCGAAACATGACATGCAGCATCTGCTCAAGGAAGTGGACAAGATGCTGCAGCTGAACGCTGACGAGCGACCGCTCATCTGCGGCGTTGGTCTGGGTGGTTTTTGGGCGGAACGTATTGGCTTCCTGTGTGATATCCGTCAGGTGATGTTTAACCCGAACCTGTTCCCGAACGAGAACATGGACGGCAAGATTGACCGCCCGGAAGAGTATATGGATATCGCGACCAAGTGCGTGAATAACTTCCGTGAAAAGAACCGCGACCGCTGCCTGGCCATTCTCTCGCGTCACGATGATGCGCTGGATAGTCAGCGTTCAGCCGACATGCTGCATCATTACTATGAGATCATCTGGGATGAAGAGCAGGGTCATAAGTTCAAGAATATCTCCCCGCATCTGCAGCGGATCAAAGCCTTTAAAACCTTAGGCTAAGCGTCCCGCAAAGCGCCCCGGCAACGCCCCGTTGTCGGGGCTTTTTTTGTTAATTTTTAACCGAACCTACCCGTTTTTCGGCTATCAAAATACCGTTCGCTCAACTTCTGCGCGATAAAACTTGATGCACATCAATTTTGGTATGACCAATGCACCATTCATGTTATTCTCATTGCAGCTGAATGGTTTCACACAAGTAACTTGTTGTTAATTAAAGGCTATATTCATAACTTTTAATTAACAATTGGTTAATAAATTTTAAGGGGGTCACATGACTACGCCAATGAAAAAAATCGTAATTGTGGGTGGTGGTGCTGGCGGCCTGGAACTGGCTACTCAACTGGGTAGAAAGCTTGGCCGCAGTAAAAAAGCGAAAATCACGCTGGTGGATCGTAATCACAGCCACCTGTGGAAACCGCTGCTGCACGAAGTGGCTACGGGCTCTCTTGATGAAGGCGTGGATGCGCTGAGCTATCTGGCGCATGCGCGTAACCATCACTTCCAGTTCCAACTGGGCTCTGTAATGGATATCAACCGTGAAGCGAAAACTCTCACCATCGCTGAACTGCGCGATGACAAGGGCGAACTGCTGGTGCCTGAGCGTAAGCTGGCGTACGACACGCTGGTGATGGCGCTGGGCAGTACCTCCAACGACTTCAATACCCCGGGCGTGAAAGAGCACTGCATTTTCCTGGATAACCCGCATCAGGCGCGTCGTTTCCATCAGGAAATGCTCAACCTGTTCCTGAAGTACTCTGCAAACCTGGGTGCAAACGGCAAGGTGAACATTGCGATTGTTGGCGGCGGGGCGACCGGTGTTGAGCTGTCGGCTGAACTGCACAATGCGGTGAAACAGCTGCACAGCTACGGTTATAAAGGCTTAAGCAACGAAGCGCTGAACGTGACGCTGGTGGAAGCCGGTGAGCGTATTTTGCCTGCGCTGCCGCCGCGTATCTCCGGTGCTGCGCACAGCGAGCTCACCAAAATGGGCGTGCGTGTGCTGACCCAAACGATGGTCACCAGCGCTGACGCGGGCGGCCTGCACACCAAAGACGGCGAGTATATTCAGGCCGATCTGATGGTCTGGGCAGCGGGTATTAAAGCGCCGGACTTTATGAAAGAGATCGGCGGCCTGGAAACCAACCGTATTAACCAGCTGGTGGTTGAGCCAACGCTGCAAACCACCCGCGACCCGGATATCTACGCGATTGGCGACTGTGCCTCCTGCGCGCGTCCGGAAGGCGGCTTTGTGCCACCGCGCGCTCAGGCGGCGCACCAGATGGCGACCTGCGCGCTGAATAACATTCTGGCGCAGATGAAGGGTAAAGAGCTGAAAGCCTATAGCTACAAAGATCACGGCTCGCTGGTATCGCTCTCCAATTACTCCACCGTCGGCAGCCTGATGGGCAACCTGATGCGCGGTTCGATGATGATTGAAGGACGCATTGCGCGTATGGTTTACATCTCTCTGTACCGTATGCACCAGATTGCGCTGCACGGCTACGTGAAAACTGGCCTGATGATGCTGGTTGGTAGCATCAACCGTGTGATTCGTCCGCGTCTGAAGCTGCATTAATCATCGTGCTGTTCCCGGCCTACACCTGTAGGCCGGATAAGGCGTTTACGCCGCCATCCGGCAGGTGCTCGCATCTCGCCTGATGGCGGCGCGCTTATCAGGCCGGCAAGAGTTAGCTGCGCTTCCATCCTCAGAATCCTCCGAAACACCCATCTCCCCACATAAAATCCTGCTTTTGAGTTTTTGTCTGATAGGCACTGCTAACGATCGGTTGCACAATTGTTAGCAATAGCAACAAAGGAGGATGTCCCGTGAATAAATCAATGTTGGCGGGTATAGGTATTGGCGTTGCCGCCGCGCTTGGGGTGGCCGCCGTAGCGAGTATGAACGTTTTCGATCGTGGCCCGCAGTATGCGCAGGTTATCTCCGCTACGCCTATCAAGGAAACCGTCAAAAATCCGCGTCAGGAGTGCCGTAACGTCGCGGTGACGCATCGTCGTCCGGTACAGGATGAAAACCGTATCGCCGGTTCCGTGCTGGGTGCGGTGGCAGGCGGCGTGATTGGTCATCAGTTTGGTGGCGGGCACGGTAAAAGCGTGGCCACCGTAGTTGGCGCGTTAGGCGGCGGCTATGCCGGTAACCAGGTGCAGGGTGCGATGCAGAATAATGACACCTACACCACCAACGAGCAGCGCTGTAAAACGGTGTATGACAAATCCGAAAAGACGCTCGGCTATGATGTGACCTACAAAATTGGCGATCAGCAGGGAAAAATCCGTATGGATAAACAGCCTGGTAGCCAGATCCCGCTGGATAGCAACGGCCAGTTGGTACTGAATAAAGCCTAAAATAGCAGGTAGTCAGTTGTTCGCCCCGCCATCACTCAGATGGCGGGGCGTTTTTTTTATGACGGGGCGATCATCTGCGGCCAGAGTCGCAGCGTGGTGTCGGTTATCTGCATCAGGGTATCAAAGCTGGCACCTTCGCGCGCGCTGATGGACATGCCCTGCAAAATACAGCTCAAGAACAACGCCAGCTCGGTGACGTTTTTCTCCGCCGGAATTTCCCCTCGTGATTGGCGCAGCTGAAGAAACTGGTTCAGCGTCTGCTCCTGTATCGCATGGCGAGACTTAATGGTCTTCGCAATCTCTTTCGATGACGCCGCCAGCGCCGCCGAGGTGTTGATCATAAAGCAGCCTGCCGGCGTGTCCTTACTGGTAAAGCAGGTGGCTACCGCGGTGAAGTAGTTGCGTAGCGCTTCCACTACCGGTTGCTCATCGCAGAACAAGCAGGCTTCATTTTTTGAGGCAAAGTGCGTGATGTAGTGATCGAGAACGGCGCGGAACAGCCCCTCTTTATTCACAAACTCGGCATATAGCGTCGGCGCTTTTGCACCCGTAGCTTCGACGAGGTCGGAGAGGGATGTTGCTTCATAGCCATACTGCCAGAATAGCGTCATCGCTTTATCAAGCGCCGCTTCCCGGTCGAATACTTTAGGTCGACCGCGGCCTTTTTTCGCGCAACTTTGCGTGTCAGTTGTCATCGTGCCGCCTACCTTAGTCGGTGTTTAGTGAACGCTCATTATAAAAATAATCCCCGAAAGGGGCTAGCGCTTCGTGAGGAAAAATAAAAAGAACATATTCATATGAAAAATATATGAATCTTAATTAAATAAACGATCGTTATAAAAATACGTTGACGTGTGACCTGGATCTCATTATGATTATTTTATCGATCGTTAAGTTAATAACGTCTGACCTACAAAATCATCTGCAAAGGTAAAAATCATGAAAACCGTAAAAACTCTGGCCATCGCAGCCGTACTGAGCTCCCTATCATTCGCAAGCTTTGCTGCCGTAGAAGTGCAGTCTACTCCGGCAGACCAGCACAAAGTCGGCAGCATCTCCGCTTCCGCAGGCCCTAACCTGGCGTCTCTGGAACAAGAACTGGCTCAGAAAGCAGATGACATGGGCGCGAAATCGTTCCGTATCACTTCTGTAAGCGGTCCAAACAACCTGCACGGCACCGCAGTTATCTATAAATAAGCGTTAAAACCCTCATAATGCTTATGTCACTGCCATAAAAAAGGCCCTGAGCGTATCCCGCTCAGGGCCTTTTTCTTTATGGGTTCTGCTACATATTTTGCTGCGCGACGTCGTGGTGACGGGTGACATCAACCGGCATCCCGGAGCGTACGTCCATCACTTTGTTCATCACGGCCGTGTCGGTGTTCGCATTCTGGCTGAACGCCTGCATGCTGGCGTTTAACACAATAGGCAGCGTCTGCGGATCGTCATCAATATGTTCGGACAGCGGCTGGTGAACCTCCACCAGACGCACACCGTTGGGCTCGACTGACGCTTTAATCGGTGTGTTGATAATGGTCACCTTAGTGCCCGGTGTCACCTGGTCAAACAGCGCTTTAATGTCGCCGTCACGCAGACGAATACAGCCGGAGCTGACGCGCATGCCGATACCAAAATCGGCATTGGTGCCGTGGAGCAGATACACGCCGCCGTAGGCCGCAAGGCGAATCGCGTGGTGGCCCATTGGGTTATCTGGACCCGCAGGCATTACCGCTGGTAGATCGATCCCCTGTGCTTTGTAGCGGGCGCGGATATTGGCCGTTGGCGTCCAGGTTGGGTTGGCACGTTTATCGGAGACGGTAGTCACCATGGTTGGCGTCACCGTCGTGCCGCCTAGCTGGCCGATGCCGATAGGGTAGACGGTGACCGTATTTTTGCCCGGCGGATAGTAGTACAGACGCAGCTCAGCCAGATTCAGCACAATGCCTTCGCGCGGAACGTCCGGCAATAGTGTTTGCAGCGGAATGGTCAGTACGCTACCGGCGCGGGGCACGTAAGGATCGACCCCAGGGTTGGCCTGAAGCAGGGCCAGGAAACCAACGTTGTATTTTTTGGCGATAGATTCCAGTGAACCGCCGTTGTTCTCGACGACGTGGAAACGGTTTTCGCCAACCAGACGGCTGCCTGGCGGCGGTAACGGCCAGCTATTGGCGCTGGCGGGCAGCGCAACGCTGGCGACGAGAAGTAATCCCAGTAGCCAGCGTGAAAGTTGCAGAGTTTGTTTCATTACTCTAATCCCTCAAAGTCGCAATATGTTGCTTAAAAGTTAAAGCGACTATTATGCGGAAGGGAACTGTAGGGAAGTGCTAAGGGTTTGAAAGAGTATGTAAAGGCGGCCCCGTGAGTGGGGCCGCTGGCGGTTAGAAGGACATCTTCACCGTGAACTGCACTTCACGCGGGTCGCCAATCTGGTTGCCCAGGTTGTTGCTGGCGATAGAGGAGGTGTAGTAGGTCTTGTCGAACAGGTTTTTGACGTTCAGCTGAAGCGTGACCGGATACTGCAGCTTCATTTTATAGGCCGCAAAGACATCGGCTACCGCGTAGCCCGGCAGGTAGTAATCCGCGCCGTTGGTGCCTGAACGACGGCTCAATGCATGGCCGCCTCCGCCGAGGGTCAGGGTGTTGCTGTCGTAGACGTTGTTGATGTCATAGGTCAGGAACAGTGAACCGGTATGGCGCGGAACGTTTGGCAGCGGTTTGCCTGCATAATCAGGATCATCAATCACCTTCGCATCGGTATAACCGTAGCTAGCAATCACGTTCAGGTTATCGGTAAGCGAGCCTGCGACATCCACTTCAATCCCGCGTGAGCGCACTTTACCCGCCGTTTTGGCGTAGGTTTCGTCGCCGATGGTCTCGGTATACAGCACGTTGCGCTTATGAATATCAAAGAAGGTGATATTCGAGGTCACGCCGTTGAACAGATCAAACTTCGCGCCCATCTCGTAGGCTGTGGACTCTTCCGGCGGCAGATCGCCGATGTAGCTGGCAATTGAAGACTGCGGCATAAACGACTGCGCTACGTTGCCGAACAGCGAGACGTTCGGCGTCAGCTTGTAGACCATACCCAGCTTCGGCGTCAGCTTCTCATCCTGACTGTCGGTGTTCTCTTTAAACGGACGGCCTTTACCCGCGTACTGGGTGTAGTACTGGTAGCGCGCGCCGGCCACCACGATCCATTTATCGGTCAGGTACAGCGCGTCCTGTACGTAGGTAGCGTAGGTTTCCTGCTGAATGCGCTGGTCGCTGTCGGCCGCGGAGACGCTGGTACATTTACTCAGCGAGCCGTAAACCGGGTCATAAATGTTAAAGCCATTTTTGATGTTCTTGCAGCGAATCATATCGGTACGCAGCAGATCATAATTCTCGTAGGCAATACCGGTGAGCAGCTCGTTATAGAAGCCGCCAATCACCACGTTGCCCTGTAAATCGGCACGTGTGGAGTGCATACGCTGGGTAGAGCCCTGGGTCGCATCGACGCGTCGGGTCAGGTTGCCGGTCTTCGCATCGTAAGCCATCACGCGCGCCTGGTTATCGCTGTACATGTCCTGGCTAAAGCTGTAATCGAAGCGCGCGGTCCACTGGCTGTTCAGGCGGTATTCCGCATTAAGCTGCGCCAGATCGGAATTACCGTCGGTAATATTGAATGGCTCGTCAAAACGCTCTTTGCTCGACACGTTCACCGCATGCCCGGTATCGAGGTCGAAAATGGTGCCACGGTCGAACGGGGTATTGTAGTTACGGTGTGACCAGGAGAGGTTTACCGTAGCATCATCGCCAAACCACGTCAGGGAAGGCGCAATAAAGCTGCTGCGCTCTTTGCCGAAGTTACGCCAGTAATCTTCGTTCTGGTATTCACCAATCAGGCGATACGCCAGACGGGTGCCTTCAATTGGACCGGTCACGTCGATTTGCCCGGTGCCGCCGCCAAAACTACTGGAAGTGGCGGAAATATCGCCGGAGAAGGTGCGTTCAGGGCGTTTGGTGACGACGTTAATCAGGCCGCCTGGATCCAGAATCCCGTACAAAGTAGAGGCCGGGCCTTTCAACACTTCCACGCGAGACGTCGCGGCGTTAAAGCTGCGCGGCAGCACGGTGCGCAGGCCGTTGGTCATGATCGAACCATCGCGGTTGGCGCCAAAGCCACGACGGGTAAAGGCGTCCTGGGTGCCGCCCAGCGTGTTGGTTTGCACCACGTTGGCGACGTTATACAGCGCCTCGTCAAGTGAAGTGGCGTGCTGGTCCTCCAGCACTTTGTCACTCACCGTGTTGACCACCTGCGGAATATCGAGCAGCGGCATCGAGGTGAGGGTCGCGGTGGAGCTGCTGATGGGCTGATACCCTTCGGTAACCGTCTGGTCAGCCTGCGCGGTGCCTACAACCGTCATCGCTTCTTCTTTTTTCGCGCTATCGCCGCTCGGGGTATTTTCTGCCGCCATCAGCGAAGGGGAGCCGACCGCCCCCAGAAAAACCAATGAAAAAAGTGCGCGTCCGGATTTTCCCGTGAACGTCGGGAATAACTGTGTCATCTCTCTGTTTCCCATAAAAAAACTGCCGAAGGATGGCAGTCAAAATTGATAAAAATCATTGCCCTGAAAAGCCAAAATTACCCATTCACATCAAGCCGGGATGTTCAGGATATGTAATTGAGAATCATTCAAACATGCAGAAATGTAGTAGTAAATCCAATCGGCAATAAATTTATCGGCGACTCAAAATGAGCCGAAATGCGAGGCTGGAAAATAGAGGTGTTATTCATAATTAATTGAATATAAATGATTTTAATGGTTTTTGTTAGGTGCGGAAATCGCGTTTCATAACCTATTCCTTATGAAATGAAGTGGTAATGTAGTGC
This sequence comes from Kluyvera sp. CHPC 1.251, assembly GCF_036759945.1. NCBI lineage: Bacteria > Pseudomonadati > Pseudomonadota > Gammaproteobacteria > Enterobacterales > Enterobacteriaceae > Kluyvera > Kluyvera sp. CHPC 1.251. The sequence goes on from NZ_JAPKIC010000007.1 coordinate 207,923, forward strand.
TATTGACTACTACATTACGGCATTGCATGATCAAAAGAGAATGAGATTTATTTAAAGTGCAGAACGATACCACGTCGTTGCGGCCGGAGAGAAAGAAACATGCCACAGCGGCAACAAAACGCCCCTCAGGAACGCGGGATCGTGCTGGAGTCCCTTTGCGCCGGTTACGGCAACCAGCGCATCGTTGATAACATCAGCCTGACCATCCCCGTCGGCAAGATGACGGTGTTGGCGGGCGCCAACGGTTCCGGTAAATCCACATTACTCAACACCATGGCGCGGATGCTCAAACCGCTGGGCGGCTGCGTTCGCCTGGACGGTCACGACATTCATCAACAGCCAACAAAACAGGTCGCGCGTCAGCTCGGCCTGCTGCCGCAATCGCCGTTGACCCCGGAAGGGCTGACCGTCTTTGAACTGGTCTCGCGCGGGCGTTACCCGTGGCAGGGGCTGATTCGCCAATGGTCGGCGGACGATGAACAGGCGGTCGAGACAGCGCTGCGTCTGACCGGCACTCTGGAGTTTGCGCATCTGCCGGTCGATAGCCTCTCTGGCGGCCAGCGCCAGCGCTGCTGGATTGCCATGGCGCTGGCGCAGCAAACCGCCACCATTCTGCTGGATGAACCCACCACCTGGCTTGATTTACGCTATCAGGTAGAGATCCTCGAACTGCTGCAGCAGCTTACCCGTGAACATGGGCGCACCGTGGTGACCGTGCTGCATGATCTCAACTTTGCGGTGAACTACGCCGACACGCTGATTTTTATGAAGCAGGGGAAGATTGCCAGCATCGTGGATGACAGCGCGCCTTGCACCGCCGAAATCATCAAACAGGTTTTCGACGTCGACGTGCATATGTTGCCTAACCCGCAAACCGGCAAACCACTATTTATGCCGTTCTGCGCCCATCCGGAGTCTGCCTGATGGCGACTCAGAGCCTGATTCAACGGCCAAAAACGGTTCGTCCGCTGTGGGCACTGCTGCTGGTTAGCAGTCTGCTATGCCTCGGCGCGGTGATCCATCTCGGGCTTGGCGCGCGTGCCATTGCCCCCGGCGTGGTGATTGACGCGCTGCTGCACTACGACCCGCGAAATTTTGACCACCGCATCATCATTAACCTGCGTCTGACGCGCCTGCTGGCGGCACTGTTGACCGGTGCGGCGCTGGGGGCAGCGGGGCTGCTGCTGCAAACGGTGATCCGCAACCCGCTGGGCGAACCGCATATTCTCGGCCTCAACGCCGGAGCAACGCTGGCGGTGGTGGTCTGCTCTGCGGCGGGGATCTCTTATGGCGTGAGTCGCCCGCTGGCGGCGGCTTGTGGGGCAGCGGCGTTGTTCGGGCTGGTAATGCTGCTGGCTTCCGCCGGGCGTGTCGGTGCGACGGCGATGAAAATTACCCTCTGCGGGGTGGCGCTGTCGGCGTTTGCGTCGGCTGTCACCGCGTCGATTCTGATCCTTGATGAACAGACGCTACAGGCGATGCGTACCTGGCTTGCGGGGGATCTCTCCGGCATTAGTCTCGGCACGCTACAGATTGCCAGCGTGCCTGCTCTGCTCGGCGTGTTAATGGCGGCGTTACTCGCACCGCGTCTCAACATTCTGGCGCTCGGCGACCGGGTGGCCAGCGGGCTCGGCGTATCGGTGGCGCGCACCCGCGTGCTGGGGGTGATTGCCATCGCGCTGCTGTGCGGTGCGGCGGTCTCGGTAGCCGGGCCAATTGGTTTTATCGGACTGGTGGTGCCACACGTTATTCGCCGCTGGGCCGGGCAGGATATCCGCACCGGTCTGTTGCTGGCGTTACCTACCGGGGCGTTGCTGTTGCTGCTGGCGGATATTCTCGCCCGCTGGCTTTTGGCACCACAGGAGCTGGCAACCGGGGTGATGACCGCGATGGTCGGTGCGCCGGTGTTTATCGCGATTGCGGTGAGGTTCTTTAAATGACGCGAACGGTGACTCGGGCGGGCTTTCGCGCCGTCACAATCGGCCCATTACGTATTCTGCTGCGCCCTCGGTTGCTGAACATCGCCGCCGCGCTGATGACCGTGATTGTGTTATTAGTGGTTTTCGGCGTCACGCGAGGCTCGCTGCCCATTCCTACTGGCGCTATCGGGCGGGCGCTGTTTATGCCAGAGGCGTTAAGTGCGCAGCAGGTGTACATCGTGCGCGACATCCGCTTACCCCGGCTGCTGATGGCGCTGTTCTGTGGCGGCATGCTCGGCCTTGCCGGTGCAGCAATGCAGTCGATTACCCGTAATGGCCTGGCTGACCCTGGATTGATTGGCGTGAAAGAGGGAACCAGCGTGGTGGTGCTGACCTTAATTCTGGCATTCCCTGCTGTGAGCCTCGCCTGGCGGCCGCTGGTCGGCATGCTCGGTGGCGTGCTGGTGGCGCTGCTGGTCATTGCGCTGGCCCGCGACCTCTCGCGCCCGCGCTTTATTTTGATCGGTATCGGCGTGTCGTGGGCGCTGTCGGCGGCGATGGGGCTGTTTATCACTACTGCTGATATCCGCGATGTGCAGACGGCGATGACCTGGCTTGCGGGAAGCCTGCACGCTGCCACCTGGTCGCTGCTGGCGGTCGCGGTGGCCTGGGCGCTGCCGGCGGTGCTGATCCTCTATTTGACGGCAAGGGCGGCAGACGTCGCGTTGATGGGCAACCAGGTGGCAAATGGGCTCGGGGTGCGGTTATCGCGCCTGACGCTGCTGCGCTTCTTCGCCCCGGTGCTGCTAACGGCGGCAAGCGTCTCCTGCGTCGGTAGCCTCGGTTTTGTCGGGCTAATGGCTCCGCATATGGCGCGCTTTATGCTGCGCGGTGGTCAGGTCGCGCTGCTTACCGGTAGCGCCCTGATTGGTGCGCTGCTGGTGCTGCTCACCGATACCCTCGGGCGGTTGGCCTTCGCGCCGCTACAAATTCCGGCAGGGATCATTATTTCGTTAATTGGCTGCCCCTTCTTTATTTTACTGCTGTGGCGTCGTCGCGACGCATTGTGAGGTTCTGAATGACCCTACGTGGGCTAATGTCAGCGTTGTGCCTGTTTAGTGTTTCGGCGTTTGCACAAACGCACCCGTTTACCGACGATCTGGGCCGTGTGGTTCAGGTTCCCGATCACCCGAAACGTATCGTGTCGATGCACGATCTCGATATTACGATTCCGCTCATCGAACTTGGCGTGCCGCCGGTCGCCAGCCACGGGCGGACGCGTCCGGACGGTAGCCACTATCTGCGCTCCAGCGCGATGCTGACCGGCGTCGATTTTGACAACAGCGATATTACGTTTATCGGCACCGCGGATATTGACCTCGAAGCGGTGGCGGCAGCGAAACCAGACCTGATTATTACCGAACCCAACCGTAACGTGCCGATTGAGCAACTGGCAAAAATCGCCCCGACGGTGAGCATTGACCATCTGCTCGGCAGCGCGCCGCGCATCTACAGCAAACTTGCCGAACTGACCGGCTCACAGGCGCGGCTGGCACTCCTTGAGCGCCGCTATCAGACGCAAATCGAACAGCTCAAACAAACCATCGATACCAATAAGATCACCGTATCGGTGATTCAGGCCAATAACGGCAAGGTGACGGTACATCACTCTTATCATTCATTGGGACGCGTGCTGCGCGACGCAGGTTTTCGATTCCCGCCGATGATTGAAGGCATTCCCGATGGCCAGCGTATCGATGTGAGCGCTGAGCAATTGCCGGAGCTGGACGCCGATTTCCTGTTTGCTACCTGGCGCTCGGACACCGGCGGCAAACCGCAGGATGAACTCAACGACATGGAAAAAGTGATGCCGGGCTGGTGCGACTTTATGCGCGCCTGCCGCACCGGGCATTACATCCTGCTGCCGCGCGACGAGGTTATCTCTAACTCTTATGCTTCGTTGAACCTGCTGGTGGCGGAGGTGCAGTCGCAGATTGCCGGTCGTCCACTGCCTAAGGAGGCGAAATGAGCCAGACGGTGATGCGTAAAGAGAAACGCCGGGTCGACCTGTTTGGCGAACGCCTGCGCAGCCGCACCCCTCAGCTTTCGCCGCGCCTGCTGACAGTCGCGCACTGGATTGATGACAACCGCGAGGCGGTGCTCGACCACACGGCGATGGAGATTGCCGCAGCTACGCAAACCTCCGATGCCACCGTGGTACGCGCCATCCAGGCGCTCGGCTTCGCCGGGCTGCGTGACCTGAAGCAGACCATGCAGCACTGGTTTGGCCCGACCATCACCTCGTCGGAAAAAATGGCTTCGACGGTCGGGGCGTTGACCAGCGACGTGAACTCCAGCATTGATTTTGTGCTGGAAGGGCATCAGCGTGCCTGTGAGATGCTCGCCAGCACCAGCAACCGTGCCGCGATAGCCCAGGCGGTGGCGCTGCTCGGTGACGCGCGTCAGGTGGCGTTGTTTGGCATTGGCGCGTCGGGGATTTTGACCGAGTACACCGCGCGACTGTTCAGCCGGATTGGTCTGCCGTCCTGTGTGCTCAACCGCACTGGCTTTAGTCTCGCCGAGCAGCTTATTGCGCTGCAACGAGGGGATGTGCTGATTATGATGGGGCAAAAATCGCCGCACCGGGAAGGGCTGACGACGCTGCGTGAGGCAGAGCGGTTGGGGATCCCAACGATTTTGCTGACTCAGGCTACTGATTCGCGTTTTAGCGATATGGCGCAGGTGGTGATCCACGTCCCGCGCGGAGAGAATGGTCGGGTACCGCTGCATGGTACGGTGATGGTGTGTCTGGAGATGTTGGTGCTGTCGGTGGCCTCTACCCATTCGCAGCGGACGCTGCGTTCGATGAAGCGAATTAACGATTTGCATAAGGCGATTGGGAAGTCTGGGGGGCGGAAAGGGGGGTAGCGCGATCGTTGCTAATGCCTTCGTTCTGAGTTGCATTCAGGCTTATCACTCTGTTGCGCTCCCATCCAGCACTAGCCATATAAATTGCGTGGGCGCAGGGAGCGCGCAGGGGGAGGCCAATCGCCACCTCCCCCTGCACCCCCGGGCTCTGGCGGCAAAATCGCCACTTCGTGGTTCCCTCAGCTTATTCCCTTCGGCTTCGGGTCGGGCGTGAGTTCACATCCCTGTGAACCACGCCCTCAGCCCACATCCCTGTGGGCTGACCCGGCCTACGGGAAACGCTTCGGCGATTTAGACGCCACCAAAAACCGTGCGGTCTTTAAGTTAACGGCAAAAAAACACACACAAAAAACACACGAATGTTACTGAAACCGATGAGTCCCCGCTGGAAATCGGCGAGCCGAAGAATGGAAGACAAGGTCAATCCGCCAGGGATGGCGGATTGAGGCGAACCGAGACAGGATGTCGAGTTTCGCCGTGCCGCAGGCTGGAGTCGTAGGCGAGCGTAGTGCGAAGCACCGATTTCCCTGCGGGGCCGCGGGGATTGCGAAGGGGGGCGCGGCCGCCCCCCTTGGCCCGTTCACCGGTGAAGGAACGTCATATTCCACCCGACGTAAAGTGAACGGAACCCTTCGCCAGATTGATATATGTGGTTCTGTCCCGCGAATTTACGCTTAAAACCCAAAGCTCAACAACCTCAACCATTAACCAGTTGCTTTTCCGCCGAATAATCATCACGCTACCTAAAAGACCGACCATCTGAGGAGAGAAACATGAAGGCACTGCCCGCGGTAGCGGTACTGGGTTTAGGCGCGATGGGGCACGCATTTGCCGCCAACCTGCTGAAAAAAGGCTTCACGGTATACGGCTGGAACCGCACACCGGGTCGTGGCGATGACTTGCTGTCAGCGGGCCTTGTCGCGTGTGAAACCGCCGCACAAGCGGTGAGTGACGCGCAGGTGATTATCGCCATGCTCACCGACGGCGACGCTACTCTGGCGGCCATCCGCGCCGTCGCACCATCCTGCCCGCAGGGTGCAACCTTCTGCCAGATGGGGACCATCGGCATTCAGGAAACCGCCGATGCCATCGCGCTGCTCGAAGCACTTCGTCCCGATATGCTCTACCTCGATGCGCCGGTTTCCGGCACCAAAGCCCCGGCAGAAAATGCTCAGATTCTGGTGATGGCCAGCGGTGACGCATCCCGAGCAGGCGAGGCGCAGCAGGTCTTTGACGCCATTTCTCGCGGCACCCAGTGGTACGGCGACGCGGGCAACAGCCAGAAAATGAAGCTGGTAATCAACGCCTGGCTGATTTCGATGATGCAGGGCGTGGCGGAAAGTATGCAGCTTGCCAAACAGTTTGGCTTTACCCCGGGTCAGCTGTGGGACACGCTGGAAGGCGGCCCGCTGGCGGCACCGTACGTTAAGGGTAAGCTGGAGATGATTCGCAAAGAAGATTACGCCCCGCAGATGCAGCTTCAGCATGCGCTCAAAGATGCGCGTCTGGCGCTGGCAAATGCCTCGCAGGGCACCATGCCGATGATGGCTGATATCGTCGATATGTGGACGCAGGCGTCGCAGGGCGGGCTGGCCGAGCAGGATCTGGCGGCGGTGTACGCCTGGCTTGATAACGCGCGTAAAGCGTAAGCTCAAGGGAGAACGCGCATGGAGTGGGTACGCCAGCGTATTGAACGTCAGGTGCTAGGCCTGACGGGGATAGCGCTGAATGAAATCGACTTTGAGCATCCTGCCGGAGAACCGGGGCTGTTCGGCCCGCAGTCGGCTATCTGGCCGGTGCACGGCGATTTCACCTCCATGCTGTGCGGCGGCATCAGCGCGTTATTACTGCAGATGCTGCACCCACTGGCGCTGGCCGGTGTGTGGGATCACTCCTCGTTTCGTGAAGATATCTTTGGCCGTCTGCGCCGCACCAGCCAGTTTATCTCGGCCACCACTTTCGCCACCGAACCCGATGCTGAGCGGCTAATAGCGAGGGTAAAAGCGATTCATGACCGGGTTAGCGGGGTGGACATCGACGGAACGCCGTACGCCGCCAGCGACCCGGATCTGCTGACCTGGGTTCACGTTGCGGAGTGCAGCTCGTTTATGGCCTCCCATCTACGTTATCGCCGCGTAGTGGTGAGCCCCGCAAGGCAGGCGCAATATTTTATTGAGTCCGCGAGTATCGCTGAGCGGTTGGGCGCGCGTAACGTGCCGAAAACACCGCAGGTAGTAGCGGACTATCTCGAACAGATGCGGCCTCAGCTAAGATGCGATGAACGCACCCGGGAAGTCGCTCGCGTGCTGATGACCACCCGTCTGCCGGGACGAATGGCACAACCCGCGGGCACGATTCTGATGAAGGCGGGGATTGACCTGCTGCCCGACTGGGCGCAGGAGATGCTGGACTTGCGTCTCAGCCCGTTAGAGCAGCGTCTGGTGCGTGGCGGTGTGCATACCATCGCTGCTGTTCTGCGCCGCTCGGTGCGCAACGGCGCTTATCACTGCGCGATGCGGCGCATGAGTTCGTCGGCATAATAATCCGGTACATCGCTGTCGCGGATGGCCTGTGCCACCTGCGCCACGTCGTACTGCACCGTTTTAACCGTCAATGAGAGTTTCCCTTCACGAATTTCCCCTAACAACCAGCTTGCCTGCGGCTGTCCCGGTTTAATGCGCCCGACGGCGCCGGGGTTGGCGAACAGCAGCGGTCGACTCGTACCTCTGTTGATTTCCCGCACACAGGCAAAGTGGGTGTGTCCGCAAATCAACGCGTCGACGTCGTGCAGTTGTGGAAAGGCCAGCAGCGTGTCTGCGGTGGTGTCGGCATACAGATATTCCGACAGCGAGCGCGGGCTGGCATGCACCAGCAAAATAGGCAGCGGTAGCGCTGGGCGTAACGAATCAGGAAGCGCTTGCAGCCAACGGCGATTTTCTTCGGTGATCACCCGTTTACTCAACGCAATGGCTTCTACCCGGGCATTCCGCTCTTCGGGGCTGTGCACCGCCATGGTCGTCACCGGCTCATCGCAGGCGACCCGCTGGTCGTGGTTGCCACGCAGAACGGGTATCTCTCGCTCGCGTAATCGGGCGATAACTTCATTCGGCCAGGGGGCGAAATCGACAACGTCGCCCAGGCAGTAGCATTGGGTAATGCCATGGTGGTCAATATCGGTGAGGACGGCATCAAGCGCCGGTAAATTGGCGTGAACATCGCTAAAAATGGCAAAACGATACAGCATGGCAGGCATCCGAAAAGGTTCGTATAGCCATTAGCATCGGCGTTCCGGCAGCCTTGTTCAATCCAGAGACTTGCCGTTATTATTAGGTAAAACCTAACAATCTGGAGTCGTCATGGAGCTGCGTCATCTGCGTTATTTCCTTGAAGTGGCTAACACCCTGCATTTTGGCGCGGCGGCGGAGGCGCTCGGTATCGCCGTGCCGACGCTCTCCGTACAGATAGCGCAGCTTGAGCGTGAACTGGGGACGCTGCTGTTTATACGCAGCCAGCGTCGGGTGACGTTGACGCAGGCAGGTGAAATTCTGCGAGACGAGGCGCAGGCAACGCTTGCGCAGGCCGATCAGGCGAGGGCGAGGGTGCAGAGTGCGGCGCGGGGTGAACGCGGGTATCTCCGTGTCGGATATGTGTCATCGACGCTGCTGTCCGGGGTGCTCAGTTCTCTGTTTAATGGCTATCACCAGCAGTACCCCGACGTCGCCATTGAGGTTAACGAACTGCCGATGGAGGGGATGGCGGCACTGTTGGTGGAGGGGAAACTGGACGTCGCATTGGTGCGCGGGCCGCTAGCGTTGCCCGCTGAAATAACCCATCTGGCGCTGTATCATGACCACTTTTGCCTGGCGCTAAGGGACGGTCATCCGCTGGCACAGACAGCGGCGATTACGCCGGAAAGCCTCCGTCAGCAAACCTTTATTCTGCCGGAACAGCGCTCCGGCACCGTTGAGGTGGCAAAACGCGGCGGCTTTACTCTTGAACACACCCGACGGGCCGGAGCGCTGACTGAGGTGCTGGCGAACGTTTCACTGGGCAACGGCGTGGCGGTGGTTCCTGCGGTGATGGCGCAGACCATCAATCTGCCCGGCGTGTGCTATCGGGAGATAGATGGTGATGAAATACCTTCGGTGCTGTGGTTGCTGTACCGCAAACGGGAGCGCACCGCAGCGATAAAAAAGCTAGTCGCGCTAGCCAGAGAACAGACAGCGGATTGATTTGGCGTGACGTTGTCACGAATATGTAGCCCGGCCGAGCGCAGCGACGCCGGGAAAGAGTCCCGCCCCATATAAAAAAACCGGCCCTCAGGCCGGTTTCTGTTATCAGATTTTGCAGGCATCGCCGCAATCATCGTCGGCGACAATCGCCTGCGCTTTCTTGTCCGCATCGTCAAGACGTTCTGCGTTGCGCTCTTGCGCCTCTTCCAGTCCATCAAAGACCAGATTATCGAGATCAATTTCCATCGCTCACCTGTACTCACTCTGTTCTACAATTGTCACAGTATATTGCAAAAATGTTGATTGATGTACCCGCATATGGACCCGTACGCGTATTCAGCACGATCCGCTCGTGAAGAAAAAAGGGAAATGGCTGAAGTGTGACGGCGCGCGACTGGAATGCGCACGCAGTGTTCAAAAAGTAACTGATAACAGGCGAATACTGGAAACAGTAGAGCATATAGCCTTGAAAACGAGTATCAGACCGGAGGGATATGCAATGCAACAACAGGATCAGCAGGCGTTAATGAACTTTGATTTTTTGGCCCGCAGTTTTGCCCAAATGCAGTCGCGAGGCCGCCCTGTCGATATAGGTGCAGTAACCGGCAATATGAACGAGCAGCAAAGAACGTGGTTCTGTGCGCGGTATGAATTCTACCGAACGCAGGCGGAAAGCGCGAAGCGGCAGGTACTTGAAGTGTGTTAATCGTTAACGGGCCGGGTGGCCCGTTTTTCATGGTAAGCGGGCACAGTATCGTGCCCGTTGTTGTTTCTGATTATCGTGCTTTTTTGGGAAAGACCAGCAGCGCCACAATCGGTGAAACCACCATCAGGGCGAAGACGTAGGTAAAGCCCACGGTAAAGCCGCCGGTCAGGTCAACCGACCAGCCGATAAGCTGGCTGTTGATGGTGGCTAGCAGGAAGGTGCAGACCCAGAAGGTGGACATCGCGTAGGTGACGGTCTGCGTGGTGGCGTTTTTGAGCCCCTCTTTCGGAATCGAGAAGATAAACGCAAACCAGGTCGCAAAGATACCGCCTGTCAGGAATGAGCACACCAGAATCACCATGTCATTGGTGGCGAACAGCATGGCAAAAGTCGTTACCGCCATAAAGATACTGGAGATAAACAGCCAGTTTTTATAGTGATAGCCGCGGTTTTTAAAGTACGGCCCCACCAGCGCGCCGAGCATAATCCCCACCTGGTTCACCGTGCCGCTCAGATGTGCGTGTGAGTCTGCTGGCAGATGCGCATATTTGGCGTAGTACAGCGGCAGGAAGGTGAACATAAACACCATCATGATCATCGCGCCAGCGTACTGGGCAATCATCCCCCACACGATGCGGCTGAAAATAGCCTCTTTCAGCACCGCCATCTTGCTTTCACGACTCAGGTTCGCCGCATGCTGCTCGCTGCGCTCTTCGTCAGTAAAGCACAGCATCCACACCACGCCCAGCGCCAGGGTAATCACCCCGTAGGCTGCCAGCAGGTTGCGCCAGCCGCCGAAGAAGGTGGATAGATAGCCCGCCAGCGTCAGCGCAATGATGGTGCCGATGATGTTTGAGGTGCAGTTGATGCTGTTCAGGGTTGCCGCCATCTTGTTATCGAAGAAGCGGGCCACCGTTGGTACCAGCGACACCAGGCATACCGCGCCGCCGAGGCCGCCGAGGAAGCGAATAACCAGCAGCAGGGTGAAGTTATCGACGAAGGGAATAAAGACCGACACGCCAATCATTACGCAGCCCAACAGGTACGACTTGCGCGTCCCCATGCGGGCAACCAGCACGGCAGTGCCCACGGCACCGACAATCTTGGCCCACAGAATAACGTTCGACATCAGCGCGGCGTGCGACACATCTACGTTGAAATCAGCCATTATCTGCGGCATCACTGAACCAGTGGTGGCCCAGGCGGCGCCGAACACCATGTAGACGGCATAGAGTACGAATTCAATGGTCCACTTTTTCACGCGCCAACCTCACCGGTGCTCAGTTCCACCATCTCCAGCAACATTTCAGCGGCCAGACGCAGGGATTCAACGGGTAAAAACTCTTTGGTCGAGTGGAAGTTGTGCGCGCCGGTAAAGATGTTGATGGTCGGCAGACCTTTCGGGGTGATCACGCTGCCGTCATAGCCGCCGCGCATCAGCAGCGGTTTTGGCGTAATGCCGAGGTTATGCATCGCCCGTTTGACGTTTTCCAGAATCTCCGGTGATTTGTCGAGGCTCGGCTTCACGTTGTCGTAAATATCATTCAGCGTGATGGAGACGCGCTCGTCGCCCCAGCGCTGTTTGAGGTCGGCAACAATCGCCTGCAGCGTGGATTTACGCTGCTGATAGCCGTCGATTTCAAAATCACGGATAGCGATATCCAGTGTGGCGCTGGCGGTATCACCGACCAGCTTGTGCGGCCAGTAGTAGCCTTCGCGGCCCTCGGTGTGCTCTGGGCGCTCTTTTGGCGGCAGGGCGGTAATCACCTCCGTGGCGATACACAGCGCGTTCACCAGCTTGCCTTTCGCGCTCATCGGGTGAGCGGTGGTGCCTTTAACCGTAATCTGTGCGCTCCCAGCGTACCAGTTTTCAATCACGTATTCGCCGACGCCGCAGCAGTCGAGGCAGATACCGAAGTCGGCGTTCAGCGCTTGCACGTCCAGCGCTTTCGCTCCGCGTATGCCGATCTCTTCATCCGGCAGCAGCACCAGACGAATATCACCGTGCGGCACTTCCGGGTGGGCAATCAGGTACTGCAGCGCTTCGGCACCGGCGGCGATCGCCGCTTTGTCATCGGCACCCAGCAGGCTGGTGCCATCTGTGGTGATGAGATCCTGACCGATGTAGTCCAGCAGCTCCGGGTGGTTCTCCGGTGAGAAGCGTTCGCCGCTGCCCGGCAGGACGATGGCCTGCCCGTCATACTGGTTCACGCGAATGGCATGGGTATCGCCGGTATGGTCAGGTGCGGTGTCGAGATGTGCGAAGAAGACGATAGAAGGGGCGTTGGCAATATTCGCTGGAAGCGTAATGGTGGTGATAGCGTGTTGGTTTATATCAACGGTAACGCCAGCATGATGAGCAAATTGATTGGCGACGTGTTGTGCGAGTTTAAATTGATTATCACAACTCGGTAAATTCTGACTGGTGGGAACGGAGGTAGTGTTAATTAAGGTATATTCGAGAAATGTTTTTGTTATTTTGTCGCTATCAATACGTTTTTTCATTACGATTTGCCTATTATTTGGTTACGTAAAGAAACACTTTATTTACATCTTGATGGATGGGATAAAAAGCTTCTTACCGTTCTCTCTTATGCAACAGGAAACGCTTGCGTTATGTGTTTTTGAATTAATCACTTGCCATACAGCTATACTTATTAATAGCACATTACGCTGGCATGTAAAGCGGTGTGTGAGGCAGAACGCGCGTGTGCTCCCCGAAGTTTCGGGGAGCTGCAGGAGCAATTATTTAAAACGATCCCACGGAATAATATTATCTAACAATACGGATAACAAAATCCCCATCAATAAGCCATTACTTAACAATGGACGAATGGTGAGCGGTACATCCTGTAAATATACCGGCGGAAGGTTCATTAAAAATAGCCCGATAAATAAAGGCAGTGCCAGGCGATAGATATTCCGCGAAGTGAACTTCACCTTCTGGCTAAATACCAGGCTGGAATATAATAACGGCAGATAAGAGACCAGCATTACCGCGCTGCTAACACCTAACGGAATGGCGCAGAAGAAGCGGGTGAGTGGGGTCACCATGGCGACCAGCAGGAACAACAGCGCACCATAGAAAAAGGATTTTCGCGAGCTGTCGTTGGTTTGGGTTAACAGGCCAACGGAAGAGACAAAGGGCGAGAAAGGAATCACCGCCAGCGGCACTGTCACCAACGTAATCACCCCGGAAACCACAAAGCTGCGGCGATAATGCGCGCTGCTGGCAGGGCTCTGCGGGTAGAACACATCGGTACCGCGCACGGCGCCGTAGGTATTACTGATGTTCACCAGACCGGTGATAACCGCAGTGAGAATAATCCCCGGCGACAGCGTACCGTGGCTGCCCAGCGGGAACAGTTGCCAGTGCAGTTCGCCGAAGGAGGTGGCCGACGCGCCGAAACAGATGCGCCACACCAGCCAGCCGACGACCGTACCAATCAACAGGGCATAGCGGGAAATGCGCGCGGGTAAGAAAACAATCAAGCCAATCACGAAGAACATAATGGCCGTCGAAATGGCGAACGGCGCAAGCTGCAGGCCGACGGTTGATTTGGCGATACCAAACGGCAGCCCCAGCATCCCTTTAAAGAAGATGGTGGTGAGCTGCGCACCTAGCAACAGCATAAAAGCGACCATCACCGTCGGGGTAAACAACCGCGACAGGCGATTACCGAGGCCGCTGATGCCGATAATAACGGACAATACCGCAGAGATGGCGATCCCTACCGCCAGGCTGCTGGCGATGTCGTTCAGCGGCGTGCCGCGCGAGGCCTCTGCCAGGGTGATGGTCAGAATGGTACCCCACCATAAGCCGGTTGGCCCTTCCATAATGGCGCGGCGGTGGCCGAAAAAGACCTGCAGTAAACAGGCGACTGCGGTACTGAGAAACGCATACTGGGTCAGCATCAACAGGCTGCTGTCGGGCAGATGGAAAGCGGAAACCAGCGTTGGCGGGACCACCACGGTATTGCAGAAAATGAAGAAGAACCACTGAAACCCGGACAACAGGTTTTCACGTTGCAACAGAGACTTCGGCATAGGGCACACCTGTAAATAAACGCTACTGTAGGCCTTTTTGTCGCCCGTCAGACATTTCAGGCATTAACGGCCTGAAAACGGGAATGAAATGCCGAAAATGCGGCATGAAATGCAATATTTGTGTGATGAATATATCTATTCTGGACTATGCGGCAAACTCCGCCAGTCTGGCCACGGGGAAATGCAGTCTGGGATCCTGGTGGAACGTCTCCAGCAGGTATTCGACGGTCATTTTGACGCGCGGCGCGACCAGCGCCCGGTGCGGGTACTGAATCACCATTTCATAGCTACCGGTATCGTGTTGCCCGAAGAGCAGCGTTTTTAGCTGACCGTTTTGCAGATACGCCAGCGCGTGGTGGACGCCAACTTGCGCAATCCCCAGGCCCAGTAGCGCCGCCTGAAGCTGGGCTTCGGGGGCTGAGAGGGTGACAACGGCGGCGTCCGGTTCCAGCGTTATCAGGCTGCCATCGGGCGCGTGAAAGTTCCAGGGAGACACTTTGCCGCCGAGAAAGCGACGGGCGATCAGATGGTGATGTCTGAGCGCGTCCGGCGTGGTCGGGACGCCACACTCCGCCAGGTAGGCCGGTGACGCCACCAGCACCATATTCAGCAGACAAACCGGGCGAGAAATCAGCGACGAATCGACAATGCGCCCGCCGCGGATAGCCAGATCGTAGCCATCGCGGACGATATCCGTCACCCGATCGTCAAAATCCACCTCAACGGAAAGGCCGGGATAGCGCTGACGCAGCCCCGGCAGGGCGGGCAGCAGTTGTTCGCGCCCAAAGGCCGCGCTGGTGGAGATGCGCACGTGCCCGCGCGTCTCCATTTTCCCGGCCACAACCGTATCGACAGCGGTATCCAGCGCCTCGATGGCGATGCGTGCCTGCTGCAAAAAGGCCGCCCCCTCTTCGGTCAGGCTGAGCTTGCGAGTGGTGCGGTTCATTAAGCGAACCCCCAGCGCCTGCTCCAGCCCGGCGATATTTTTGCTGATGGCGGCGGCGCTCACGCCCTGAAGCCGCGCGGCGGCGGCAAAGCTGCCTGCATCGGCTGCATCGGCTGCATCGATAAACGAGGTAATGGCGCGTACGCGCTGAGAAAGATCCATGTCCGGTTCCGATAGCAGGGGTAGTGGCCTTTATTATTAACCTTAGGTTGAAAGTACATCAACCATAGGGCCTATTAAAGTTAGCAATAGGTCGTCGCATACTGCGTGTCATTCGAGATAAACGCGACAAGGTCATCGACATATGAAAACACTGGTGGTGGTTTCCCATCCTTATTTCTCACAATCCCGCGCGATCCATGCGCTGCAGCAGACCGCCGAAGAGGCGGAAAACGTGACGGTACGTAACCTGGAAGCGCTGTACGGTGATAACCCTGCGGATATCGACGTGGCGGCAGAGCAGGCAGCCTATGCGGAGGCTGACCGGGTGGTGTTCCTCTATCCTACCCACTGGTTCAACCTGACGCCGATGCTCAAAGCCTATTTGAATGCGGTCTGGACCTATGGCTGGGCCTTTGGCCCCGGCGGCGAGGCGCTGAAAGCGAAACAACTGCAAATTGTTACCACGGCGGGGGCGAGCGAATTCACCTATTCCCATGAAGGTCTGCTCAACAGCACCATGGAAGAGGTGCTCACCCCGATGAAAGCCAGCGCCCGTTATGTGGGCATGGACTACCGCTCGCCGCTGGCATTCTATGAGGTGGCGGCCCGTAATAAGGACAAGCTGAGCGAGTTTAAGGCACGTTTTGCCGCCGAACTGCGGACGGCATAACCGGCGAAAATCCTGCTTTTTTTCGAGGCGCTCGCGGATGACATTCATGAAACTGGCTCATAGGCCAGTTCTGATTTCACCAGCTAATCAACCTAACGCTAACGCTTTATACTTTTCCCATTTACCCGTTCATGCGGGAGTCTGCGGGCTCCCTTCGGAGAGGCATTGATGCAAAACCCATTAAATGACCGCCAGCAGGCGATGATCCCCATTGCCGCGCTGACCGCCTGCGGTGACATGACCCGACTGACCACCGCGCTGCATGAAGGACTGGACGCTGGGCTGACCGTGAATGAGATCAAAGAAGTGCTGGTTCAGCTTTATGCTTACTGCGGTTTCCCGCGGAGTCTCAACGGCCTCGGCTGCTTTATGTCGGTGATGAACGCGCGCCAGGCGCAGGGCATTGTCGATGAAGAAGGTAAGGCTGCCACCCCAGCGGCAGCGGGATGGGATAGCCTGGCCGCCGGGCGTGATACCCAAACGGCGCTGGTGGGCAGAGCGGTGAGCGGGCCGCTGTTTGATTTTGCTCCGGCTATTGATACCTACCTGAAAGCGCATCTGTTTGGCGATATCTTCCAGCGCGATGTGCTGGACTGGCCTGCACGCGAACTGGCGACGATTTCTGCGCTGGCCGCCATTCCCGGCGCAGAAAGCCAGCTGAAAAGTCACTTTGCCATCAGTCATCATAACGGCATCACCCCAGAGCAGCTTCAGGCGTTCATCGCCGTACTGGCTGCGAAGTGCTCTTCGGACATGGCGGCCAATGCCAATACGGTTCTGGCGCAGTTTCTTGCTGAAACCGCGAAGTGATCACGCTGCACTCGGCTTAATGCGCGAAGTGCTCGCGCAGGATCTGCGTCAGCAGATCAAACACCAGCCGCACGCGGGCAGGGAGCAGCGGCAGATGGGGGCGAAATATATAGAGCTGCCACGGCTGATAGTTTAGCTCTGGCAGCAAATTCACCAGTTCGCCGCGCAGCAGGAACGGGCGCACGGAAATATCCGCCAACTGGCTAACGGTGCGCCCGGCGAGCGCCGCCGCCAGCTCACTGTCGATATCAAACGCGACAAACGCCGGATTGGTCGGGAAGAAACTGTTGTCGTTGGCAAACTGCCACGGCCAGACGCGGCCGGAGTTGCTGTTGCTGAGTGCGCTCAACGGGTAGCGAAGCTGCAGCGCTTTGAGGTCAGCGGGTTCGCCCATCCGCTGGATTAACGCTGGTGCGGCGACAATCTGCACCCCGACCGGGCGGATCGTTTTGACGATATAGCGGTTATCCGGCACCGCGCCAATACGAATGCCAATGTCAATCTGCTCATCAATAATATTCAGGTGACGACCGGTGTTATGCCACTCGATGGCAATCTCCGGGTAGCCCGACAGCTGATGCAGAAGCTGACAGATAATATCCCGATTCTCAAACAGCGGGGGCAGGGTGATACGCACTTTGCCCGCCATGGCTTGCTCATTACGCTGTTGGCCTTCGGCAAACAGCGCTTCGCTCTCCGCCAACAGCCGCTCGGCTTTAGGCCAGAACTGCTGACCAAACGGCGTGAGCTTAATTTGCCGGGTATTACGCAAAAACAGCATCTCGCCGAGCTGGCTTTCCAGCTCGGCGATGCCGCGAGTGACCTGCTGCGGCGCGAGGCCCAACTGAGTGGCAGCTTCGCGGAATTTGAGCGTCTGCGCGGCAGTACAGAAAATTTTCAGCGCATCAAGTTTATCGAGCATGGTGTGGCCTGATGATTAAGGGTTTACTGGTTATTATATCCAGAAATGGAATTCTGAAAGCAGGAAATATTCATATACTGGTAATAATCTGCGGCGGATAATCACGGCATCGAAACGCGGGGCGGCAACGTCTGACGGCGCAAATATCAACGGTTAGCAGGAGGATTTATGGATCAGCGGACATGGCTTATTACAGGCGTAAGCAGCGGTTTTGGTCGTGAAATGGCGCAGCAACTGCTGGCGCGCGGTGAACGCGTGATTGGCACGGTGCGCAGCACGGCGAAGGTGGAAGACCTGCTGGCTGCGTGGCCGGAGACCTTCAGCGCACCGCTGCTGGATGTCACCGACGGTGCAGCAGTGCGTCAGGTGGTTGATGAATCCTGGGCGCGCTTTGGCCGCATTGACGTGGTGATTGCCAACGCCGGGTACGGTCTGTTTGGCGCGGCGGAAGAGTTGAACGACGCGCAGGTGCAACAAATGATTGATACCAACCTGCTTGGTTCTATCCAGCTTATCCGCAGCGCGCTGCCGCATCTGCGCGCCCAGGGCGGTGGCCGAGTGATTCAGATCTCCTCCTACGGCGGCCAGGTGGCCTTCGCCGGAAACTCGATGTATCACGCCACCAAATGGGGCATTGAAGGTTTCGTCGAAGCCGTGGCGCAAGAAGTGGCGCCGTTTGGTATCGGAATGACTATCGTTGAGCCCGGCGGTGCGCGTACCGAGTTCCGTTACGGCAGCGCGCAGGTTGCAACCCTGATGCCGGAATACGATGCGACACCGGCGCATAGCTTCCTTAAGATGCTCGACCCGGCGAACGGTCAGGCACCGGGTGACCCGGCGCGGATGGCGGCACGCATTATTGAAAGCGTGGAGGTCAATCCGGCCCCGCTGCGTATGGTATTGGGCTCGCAGGCACTGCAAAGCACGATATCGACGCTGCGGGCTCGCGTTGCCGATTTTGAAACGCAGCAAGCGCTTGCGGCATCGACCGATTTCCCCGCTGGCGAGTAACCCCTTCACCGGCAGCGCGCGTCTGCCGGTTTCTTCTTTTGTGTCAGGATATTATGAGCCGAACAGAGCACTCAACGCCGAATAAACGCGCCGCCACCTCCGGGATCTTCTTTATTGTGATTCTCGGTGCGCTGATGGCATTTACCTCGCTTTCAACCGATATCTACCTGCCCGCCATGCCAATGATGGCCGCTGAGTTGCAGGGGAACGTCGAATTAACCATTACCGGCTTCCTGATTGGCTTCTCGTTTGCCCAGCTTATCTGGGGGCCGATTAGCGATCGTATTGGCCGTCGTATCCCGTTGTTTATTGGTATGGTTCTGTTTGTGATTGGATCTGCCGGTTGCGCGCTGTCGAGCGACATGCCGCAGATTGTATTCTGGCGGGTGTTTCAGGCGTTTGGCGCCTGTACCGGCCCAATGCTGGCGCGCGCAATGATCCGTGACCTCTATGCCCGCACCCGCGCCGCACAGATGCTCTCGACGCTGGTGATCATCAGCGCCATTGCGCCAGTGGTTGGCCCGCTGCTCGGTGGACAGATTGTGACGATTGCTTCCTGGCGCGCGGTGTTCTGGCTGCTGGTGGTGATGGGGGCGGCGATGTTTATCGCGCTGTGGTGGCTACCGGAAACGTTGCCGGGCGAAAAACGGCTGACTACGCCAATCAGCAGCGCGTTTGGTAACTATGCTTCACTGTTGAAAAACCGCGAGTTTATGCGTTACACCCTGTGCGTGAGTTTTTTCTACGTGGCGGCCTACGCCTTTATCGCCGGTTCACCGTTTGTCTATATCAGCTATTACCACGTTGACCCGCAGCACTATGGTTGGCTGTTTGCAGTCAATATTATCGGCGTGATGGCGCTAAGCTCCGTTAACCGCCGCTTAGTGCAGCGCCACCCGCTGCATACGCTGTTGCGGGTAGCCGCCTTTGTGGCCGCGCTGGCGACCGTACTGCTGGCGTTGTCGGTGAAAACGCATATTGGCGGCATGGTGGCGATGGTACTGACCATCTTTATCTTCTTCTCGATGAACGGCATTGTCGCCGCGGCTTCCACCGCTGCCGCATTGGATACGGTGCCATCGAATCTGGCGGGTTCGGCCTCGGCGCTGATAGGCTCGTTGCAGTACGGCAGCGGGATCGTCTCATCGCTGCTGCTATCGGTGTTTAGCGACGGCACGCCGTGGGCGATGGCCTGGATCATGATGGCCTTTACGCTGCTGTGTTTTGTGATGGTGATGAGAGGCAAAGGCGGAGAGCACCGCACGATGGCGCAGGAATAAGCCTACGGAATATCCGGTTACATATTGATACGAAAATGGTTGCGGCGGCTTATTATATTCTGTTTTGTATATGATAATGATGTTATATCGTAACGCCAAAATCCGCATCCGTTTGCCATTCCTGCTATTACCAGATGTGTTGCAGCCGGGTAGGCGAAACCATTGGGAGCATCAGGGTGTCATTACCACCGCTATTGCAGAATAAGGCGCCACATCCGCGCCTGTTTTTGCGTCTTACCATTGCTAGATTTTCCCTCTACGGCGTACTGCTGCTGGTCGGCCTGATTTACGCGTTCCTGCTGTTAATCGCAGGAACCGGCCTTTGGCTGCCCACGTTCCGACTGCTGCTGGCTATCGTGCTGGTAGCGCTGGCGTTTATTGATAACGCCATACGCTATGAGAGCCCAGCCCCTGCGGCGCAAACCGATGAAGCCCCCCCAACTCGGCAGCGTCTGTTGCTCCCTCCCGCCATACAGGGCTGGCTGAACTATTTCCAAAACCACCTGGCGCTGACCGCAGTGCTGTCGCTGCTGGCGATATTTTTCGCCGTTTCCGGCCTGGCGGACCGCAGCCCCGCCAGTGAAGCCGACACGGCGATAAGCCGGGGCATCCCCGGCATTCTGCTGGTCATCAGCTTCGGCCTGCTGGTTATCGAACGCACTATTTCTTTCAAGACCATCCGCCACTGGCGCTACCAGCAGGAATATGTCGGGCTGACGCGCGTCATGCTGAACCTGCTGCTCCTGCTGGCCGGATCACTGCTATTGGTCACCTACTCGCCGACGCTGACGTTGTGGCTTATCAAGCTGGGCTGTCTACTGATACTGCTGGTCGCGCTGGAATATTTCCTGCGCGTGCTGATGGTGATGGCCACGCCGTTGCCGCAGGACACCGATCCCCATTTCCTGACCCGCAGCCTGCTTGCTGCGCAGTATCGCTGGCCGCTACGCCCGCTGGCTTTTGTCCTCGACACGCTGGAACAACGCTTTGGCATCGATCTCCGTCAGGTTCAGGCATTTCGCCTGATGGGTAAAACCATCGTTCCGGTGGTTTGCGGGCTGGCGGTGCTTGGCTGGTTGCTAAGCGGCTTGACGCAGGTGCCGCTGCATCAGCGGGGAATTTACGAGCGCTTTGGTCGCCCGATGGCGGTGCTCTCGCCGGGGCTGCACGCCGGTCTGCCCTGGCCGTTTGGCCGGGTTCGCGCCGTGGAGTTCGGCGCGGTGCATGAGCTGCGCCTGAGCGATGAGCCGGAGCAGAAGGCGCGTAACGACGTGCCGGACAGCGCAGAAGGCCCGGCGCCGCAGAATAGCTGGCGTTTGTGGGACAGTAGCCATCTGACCGACCAGTCGCAGGTGATTGCCAGCCAGGCCGCCGATAAGCAGAGTTTCCAGATAGTGAACATGGATATCCGTCTTATCTGGCGCGTGGGGCTGCGCAATGAAGATGCGCTCAACAGTCAGTATCAGGCAGAAGATTTGCCGGTGCTGATCCGCAGTATTGCCCGTCAGGTGCTGGTGGCGCAGTTTGCCAGCAAGCAGCTCGATGAACTGCTTAACGAGCAGCGCGCCAGCCTGGCGACGACGCTCAATCAGCAAATCCAGCAGCGTTTAACCGCGTTGCATACCGGTGTTGAGCTGCTCTCTACCCGTATCGAAGCGATCCATCCGCCAGCCGGGGCCGCCGACGCCTATCACGGCGTGCAGGCTGCACAAATTGCTGCCAGCGCTCGAGTGGCTCGCGAGCGGGGCTATGCCGTGACGGTGACCAACGGTGCGCGACAAAACGCCGAAACCCGCGAGAACGACGCGCAGGCCTTTGCGGCGGAAAATCTTTCCCGCGCCCAGGCCGCTGCCGCGCAGTTTGCTGCCGACAGCCAGGCCTGGCAGCAGGCCGGTCAGGCCTTTATTCTTGAGCGCCGTTACCACATTCTGAGCCAGACGCTGGCCCATACGCCGCTTCTCATCCTGGATAGTCATCTTCAGGGCACCAATGAACCCGTTCTGGATATGCGCCAGTATCCTGCGCTTTCCGATAGCACTGCACCACAGAAGGCCAGCAAACCATGAAGATCCATTCTATCGTTCCTCCGCAGCGTACGGAAAAAGTGGGCGTGCGTCAGACGGCCTCTCCCGCGCCGCTGCGTAATAAGCGGGCGCTGCGGCTCGGTATTGCGGCCTTTTTACTGACGCTGGCGGTGCTGACGGCCTGCCTGCTTAACGTCAGCGCGGGCAGCGCGACGGTGGTGACCCGTTTTGGCAATCCGGAGCGCGTGCTGCTTTCTCCGGGGCTGGCGTGGCGTTTACCGGCGCCGTTTGAAACGCCAATCAACGTTGACCTGCGTGTGCGTTCTACCTCCAGCGGCTTGCAGGATGTGGGTACCCGAGACGGGCTGCGGGTGCTGGTGCAGGCTTGGGTTATCTGGAAGGTGAAGCCGGATGACGGCAACGTGCTGCGTTTTATCCGCGCAGTGCAGAACCAGCCAGATGAAGCGGCACGCCAGATTCGCACTTTTATCGGCTCGGCGCTGGAAACCACCACCAGTAACTACGCGCTGGCGGATATCGTCAACGTCGACAGCAGCAAGGTGAAAATCGCTCAGCTGGAGCAGGCGCTTCAGTTGCAGCTAAAAGCACAGTTGCTCAATAGCTACGGTATTGAAGTTATCCAGACCGGCATTGAGCGGCTGACGTTACCGGCGGTGACCCTCAATGCCACCGTTGACCGCATGCGCGCCGAGCGTGAAACCATCGCGGCGGAGCGTACGGCGGAAGGTAAACGTCTGGCGGCGGAGATTCACTCCCAGGCCGATCGTGATGGGCGCATTGTGGAGGCCGATGCCTCGGTCAAGGCGGCGACCATTGTGGCGAACGCCCAGCGCGATGCGGCAACGATTTACGGTAAAGCCTGGGCCAGCGACCCGCAGCTCTATAACCTGCTGCGTTCGCTGGATACGCTGAGCACCATCGTCAACGGCAATACCCGAATGGTGCTGCGCACCGATGCAGAACCATTCCGGGCGCTGGTGCAGGGGCCGGATGAGCTCAAAGAGACGGCGAAACCATGATGCGTGATGCGCAGATATCCACGCCCTGGGGGCAGTCGTACCGCCTGGCCTTTTTTGCGCTCTACGCGGCGGCGATTATTGCCGCCTGCGCATGGCTGTTTTCCAGTATCTACCAGATAGCCCCGGACAGCCGGGCGGTGGTCTACCGCTTCGGTAAGCCGGTGCGAGTGGAAGGTGCGGGACTGCTGTTTGCCTGGCCGTACCCGATTGAACGGGTTGAGCAGGTGCCGGGCTCGGAGCGTATTCTCGAGCGCGATGTGCGAGCGTTACAACGTGAGCAGCAGCTAAGCCAGATTAACAGCTGGGACCGTGATAACGACGCGGGCGCCGGTGCGGGCTATTTGCTGACCGGCGATGCGGGCGTGGTGCAGCTTAACGTGCGGGTGTTCTGGCGGGTCGACGACCCGGTGCAGTTTGCGCTACAGCGTCCGCATATTGAGCCATTGATTGACCGTCTGGCCGAACGCGCGGCGGCGGTGGTGTGCGTGGGCCGCGATCTGGACTCGATTCTGGTGACCCGACCTGAGACGCTGCAAAACGACAGTCATGCGGCGCAGCAGCGTATTCAGCTGCGCAGTGATTTTAAGCAAGCGATGGCGCAAAGCCTGACGCGCTTAGCCGCTGGAGGCAACGATCCGGGCATTCGTATTGAGCGTGTGGATATTACCTCTTCACTGCCAGAAAACGCCGTGGCGGCGTTCAACGCGGTGCTGGCCGCCGGGCAGCAGGCGGAGCAGGCGGTAGCCAGCGCCCGCACGGCGGCGGCGCTGCGTACCCAACAGGCGCAGCAGCAGGCTGACCGCACGCTGGGCCAGGCGCAGGCTCGTGGCCAGGAAATTGTGGCGCAGGCTAACGTTGACACCCGTACCATTGTCCAACTGGCTCAGGCCCGCCATGACGGCACCGATGGCGGGCTGCTCCAGCGCGTCTGGCGTGACAAAGTGGCTCATATTCTGGCGCAGGCGGGGCAGGTGATTACCGTAGCACCGGGTGACGACAGCCGTCTTATCCTGCAAGGATTGCCGTCACAGCCGGCTGCGCCAACCAATAGCGAGGCAAAACCATGAGCCATCAGTGTAGCCACGGCCATATTCACTTTAGCGGCAATCTGCAAACGCCAGCCGAACAGCGACGCATGCAGCGCCAATTGACGCTAACCATGGTCACCATCGGCCTGCTGTTGCTGAGCCTGCTCTGGCGGGCAATCGCCCCGGACCAGCCCGGCATTAGCGATATTCTTGCTGGCGTCGCCTGGCTGCTGGTGGCGGTACCGGTATTTCGCGCCGCGTGGCACAGCCTGCTGCACCCGGACCTGCATGGCGTTACCGACCTTCTGGTGGTGCTGGCGATGCTCGGTGCCTGGGCGCTGGGCGATTTAATGACCGCCGCGCTGCTGCCGGTGATCATGATTTTTGGTCACATTCTTGAAGAGCGCAGCGTGATGGGGACTCGTCAGGCGATTGCCGGGCTGAGCAAGCTGACGCGCAGCCAGGCACGACGCGTGCGCGCCAACGGTGAACTGGAGTCCGTTGACAGCCAGCATCTGCAGGCCGGAGATATGGTCGAGGTGCGACCGGGGGATCGGGTTCCCGCCGACGGGCGAATTCTTTCCGGCCAGGCCAGTCTTGATGTGGCGCACATCACCGGTGAGTCTGTACCGGTTGAAGCCACCTCGGGCATGAACGTTTTCGCGGGCAGCATCAACCTGAACGGCCTGCTGCGCGTTGAAGTCAGCCATACCGGCGACCAGTCGACGCTCGGCAAAGTGATCGCCCTGATGAAGGACGCTGAGCAGGCAAAACCACCGATCACCCGTATGCTCGAGCGCTACGCGGGTCACTATCTTATTCTGGTGCTGTTGATTGCAGCGACCACCTGGTTTTTAACCTACAACAGCCAGGCGATGTTAGCGGTGCTGGTCGCGGCGTGCCCCTGTGCACTGGTGCTTTCAGCACCGGCCACCGCGATGGCGGGTATTGCCGTCGCGGCGCGGCACGGCATTCTTATCCGTAATGCGGCATTTCTTGAAGAGCTGGCGGATGTCGATGCGCTGATCGTCGATAAAACCGGAACGTTGACCCAGGGCCGTTTGAGCTTTGTGGAAGCGGTGTTGGCGACGGATCTTCCACGTGAACGGGTGCTTGAACTGGCGGCTGCGCTGGGTGCCACCAGTAACCACCCGGTAAGCCGGGTGCTGGCGGAGACCGTTGCCACGCCGGGTAACATGGCATTGCGTGAGGCCGAAGAGATTCAGGGCGTTGGTATCACTGCGACCACCGATGACGGCGTTGCGCTACTCGGACGGCAGGCGCTGTTTACCCAGCATCACGTGACGGTATCGCCGCTACCGGAGCATGAAGGCCCGGTAGTCGGGTTGGCGCTCGATGGCGTTTTCCTCGGCTGGTTCCTGCTGGAAGATACCCTGCGACCGGAAGCGCCCGCGGTGATTGCCGAGCTGCAATCGCTGGGCGTTAACCGTGTACAGCTGCTGACCGGCGATCGCCTAGCGGTTGCCGAGCGCGTGGCGCAGCAGGCGGGCATTAATGAATTGGCTGCTGAAGCGCTACCGGCGGAAAAACTGCGTCAGGTGCAGGAGATGGTGGATGAGGGTTGGCGGCCAATGGTCGTTGGCGATGGCATCAACGATGCGTTGGCGTTAAAAGCTGGTGCGGTGGGCATCGCGATGGGCGGCAGCGGTGCGGATATCGCGCTGGCGTCGGCGGACGTGGTGCTGGCGGGCGGTGATTTGCGCCGCTTGCCGAGCGCTATTCGCCTGAGCCGTAAATGTCGTTCGACGCTGCAGGTGAACGTCTTTATTGGGTTGGGCTGGACGATTCTGATCGTCGCCGCGGCGGCGATGGGATTGCTGGGTTCGGCTGGCGCGCTGATTGCAGCGGTGCTGCATAATCTCAGCACGCTGCTGGTCCTACTCAACACCGGGCGCTTGTTGCAGTTCGATGAGACCCACTAAACCGAGCGTGGCAAAACCGCGTTGCCACGCTCTTTCTTGCGCTACAGCGCTCTGACGTTGCCCTGATACACCACCGGGCCGGAAGGTCCAGGCAGCGGAGAGCCGCCTGGCGGTTCCAGGCTGATGGCCAGAACGGTCTGATTATCCAGCGCCTCGTCGGGGAGCTTGAAGGTATTGCCGTCGCGCTGGGTGATAAGCCCGAGTGAGCGCGGTGGGGCGCTGCCTTTGATCATCCACAGTTGCAGCGTTTTGTCGTGCGGCAAGGTGACATCCAGCGCAGAAACCTGAAGCGTGGAAACCGATTTATCCAGCATCACCACGAACTGCCGCTCTGACTGTTTATCGCTAAGGATAGCAATCGTCTGCAACGCAGGAGGCGAGTCTGGTTTAATCACCTGAGTGAAGATAACGACCCCGCCCAACGCGGCGGCGAGCGCCCAGCCGAGCCAGAATAGCGGACGGCCTCGCGTCGATGACGCAGCGGGAGCGGTCTGATGTGGCACCAGATCGCGCGCGATGTGCTGCCAAAGCTCAGGCGAGGGCGCAATGTCACGAGTGGTGACATCAACAGCGCTAAACGCCTTCTGCCAGCGCGCGACTTCAGCGGCGAAGTCGGCGTCCTCATCCAAACGTTTATCTAACTGCCGTCGCTGCAGCGGGTCGATTAACCCCAGCACATAGGTGGCGGCCGACAGCGCTTCTTTCTCTTCTGTGCTCATAGGCCAATACACTCTCTGAGGTGGGTCAACGCGCGACGGATCCAGCTTTTCACCGTGCCTTCCGGCTGGTTCATCGACAGGGCAATCTCGGTTTGCGACAGGCCACGGTAATAGGCCAGCGCAATACTTTGGCGTTGCTCTGCGGGTAAATGGTCCATGCAATGATGTAGCCGACGCGCCTCCTGATGCACGTCATCGCCGGGCGGCGGCGCTTGAAAACCGTCTTCGGCCTCGCTTATCTCCTCAACCGAACAACAGCGATGCTCATGCTTGCGCAAATAATCGATCGCGCGGTTCCTGGCGATATGGCTGAGCCAGATTTGCGGTTCGCTGCGCTGCTCGTCGTAATAGATGGCCGATTGCCAGATCTGAATAAAGGTATCGTGGAGGATCTCTTCAGCCCAGTCACGACGTCTGACCATGCGGAGAATGATGCCCAGCAGTTTGGGAGAGAGAAGGTGGTAGAGCTGCGCCAGGGCATCTTTATCGCCGCAGGCTATCTGGTTCATTAATCCGGTATGAATATGAGGCGCATTAGCTGTCATCGGATTCCCTTAAAGGTGCAGCCACACCAAGAGTGGCTGCACACAGTATAGGCAATGCTTTACGGCATCAGCACAGTATCGATAACGTCGATCACACCGTTACTCTGATTTACGTCGTAGGTCGTGATATTGGCGATGTTGCCGCGAACGTCTTTGATTTGAATATTGTGCGGCCCGTTTGCCATCACCCACAGCGATTCGCCGTTAACGGTTTTCAGCTCCGCCTTCCCACCGCCAGCTTTAATTTTTTTCTCCAGCGCTTTCATATCAAGCTTCCCTGAGACCACATGATAGGTGAGCACGCTGGTGAGTTTTTGTTTGTTTTCCGGTTTAAGCAGCGAGTCGACGGTGCCTGCTGGCAGTTTTTCAAACGCCGTATTGGTTGGGGCAAATACGGTAAACGGCCCAGCACCTTCCAGCGTTGGCACCAGCCCTGCGGCTTTGACTGCCGCGACCAGCGTCGTGTGATCCTTCGAATTCACGGCGTTCTGCACGATATTTTTAGAGGGGTACATGGCAGCACCACCGACCATCACCGTGCTGTTATCCATCATCGCTGCCTGAGCAGCACCGTTGACGATCAGGGTAGAAAAAAGCATCGTTTTAAGAAATTGTTTCATTTTCACTTCCCTCATTGGTTGTTTTAGGAAGGGTTTATGTGCCCTCATCTGTTAATACGAATGAAGAAAGGAAACGGATGCAAAAAAAATGAATTATTTTATCAGCCGAGCAACATTAGGCCGATTACGGTATTTGTTTTCCCACGGCATCCCATAGCCAACCAGCAGATCGTCATTCTCCATCTCCCATGCATAGTACTGCTTTACCGGGATTGCCACGCGACCCGGCTTCACGAACAGTACCGCAACTGACACGGAGGCGGGGCGATAGTGTTCTGCCAGGTGCGCAACCAGGCGTTTCATGGTACCGCCGGATTCAATCGCGTCGTCAATAACGATGACGTGCCGGTTGGTAATATCAATATTCTGGTGATAGACGATGGTCGAACCGTTGTGGCGGTCGCCCGGCGTGTGGGGGCAGGAGATATAGTCCATGCTGATATCAAAATCTAACTGCCGGGTCAGGTCAGCGGTGAAGAGGATCCCGCCGGGCACCACGGTAATGACCACGGCATCGCTAAAATCGTGGTTTAGCTGCATCGCCACGTTGCGGACGCCTGCCGCAATTGTTGCTTCATCAAGGATAATTTCGCCAATACGGTGATTGTTCATGTTAACTCCTGGTGTGAGATTCTGACGGTAGCGATGGTGAATCCATCACAATCGCGCATGACTGCTATCAGTAAACATCATGACGTTGCACGGAAAACATCGACGGACGTTCAGCCGACCGAAATCACCGTATCCTGCAAGATCCCGGCGATGATATCGCGCGCTTCGCGGGTCTCGGGAAGCTCGCGGTGTTGTCCGCTGTGGTACTGCGAAAGCCAGTAGGTCAGCATCCCGAGGACCAGGCGTACCGCGCGCACTGGTGCAGGTAGAGTCGCTGAGGCCGCGCGGGTCAGGCAGTCTGTAATGGCCGGTTGAATGGTAATTTTCTGGTCACTGGCATGCTGGATGAGCGTGGCATACAGCGGTTTCAGGCTGCCGCGCCGGGATTCGTCGTAATACTTGAGCAACAGGTCTTCCGCACAGGTAAAGGGCTGAGCGCTAAACCAGGCGTGGGTCCGCTGCTCAAGCTGCTGTAGATGAGCGCTCAAACCCTGGGGTAAGGTGATGCACACACGATGCTCCATGATGTCGGGAGTGTCCTGCCTGACGGCAACAGTGGGCTAACAGATAGCGTCACTATGATACATTGTGATAGATTGTGCAATATATTGATCGTTTGTGGGAGATGATCTTGATTGATTATGATGCTTTACCCGATCAGCGACAGGCGTTTATTCACCAGTTGCTGATGAAAACCGGCCGGGTGATTGGGGCTGATGTGGCGCGACAGCTTGGGGTTTCAGAACATACGATTCGTCGCGACCTGCAGGAACTGGCACGTCAAGGGCTGTGCAAGAAAGTCTACGGCGGTGCCGTCAGTCAGCTGATTGCCTCCAGTTCACTGGCCTCACGCATTGAGCAAAACGTCTCTGAGAAGTCGCTGGTGGGACGCAAATGTGCGGAGCTGTTGAAGCCTGAATCCTGCGTCTTTATTGATTCCGGCTCGACCTACCTGGCGATGGCCGCGTATATCCCTGAAGATATTGAACTGACGATTGTCACCAACTGCCCGCAAATTGCCGCGGCATTAGGGGCCAGAACCCACGGTGAACTGATTCTTTTGGGCGGCAAAGTGAATCCGAAAACGGGAAGTACGCTCAGCTCAGACACGGTGAATCAGGTGCGGGAGATGGTTTTCGATCAGGCATTTATCGGCGTCTGTGGCTTGGATCTGCAGGCGGGATTAAGTGCGGTCTATTATGAAGATGCCTGCTTTAAGAAGCAGGTTATCGCGCAGAGTAATGAGGTAATTACTGCCGTCACAGCAGAAAAAATAGCCCAGGTGGCCCGCTATAAAGTGGTGCCCTGCGAAGAGATTGATGTAATGGTGGTAAGCCCTGACTCCCAGACGGCGGATTTCGATAACGGCAATATTCGTATCGAAAGGGCCGAATAGCGATTCTTTCGGGAGGGTGAAAACCTTCCCATTTCGCTACACGATAGACACGAATGAAATGATGGCGACTTTGCGGTTTTGAATGAATTCTG
This sequence comes from Kluyvera sp. CHPC 1.251, assembly GCF_036759945.1. Taxonomy (NCBI): domain Bacteria; kingdom Pseudomonadati; phylum Pseudomonadota; class Gammaproteobacteria; order Enterobacterales; family Enterobacteriaceae; genus Kluyvera; species Kluyvera sp. CHPC 1.251. The sequence continues at coordinate 237,575 of NZ_JAPKIC010000007.1, forward strand.
AAGAAGGATATTGAGAAGATAAAACAGAATGGTGCGTCTGAATGGACTCGAACCATCGACCCCCACCATGTCAAGGTGGTGCTCTAACCAACTGAGCTACAGACGCATAATGGTGCGTTTAATTGGACTCGAACCAACGACCCCCACCATGTCAAGGTGGTGCTCTAACCAACTGAGCTATAAACGCATTAATGGTGCGTCTGAATGGACTCGAACCATCGACCCCCACCATGTCAAGGTGGTGCT
>NZ_JAPKIC010000007.1:237918-277770 GCF_036759945.1 Kluyvera sp. CHPC 1.251
CTCTAACCAACTGAGCTACAGACGCATTGTTGCTTGCGACAACGGGGACGAATATTAGCGGCAGCGGCGGTCGGTGGCAAGCGGAAAATGTGTGATTTCACCCGACTGGAGAACTTTTGCCCATATTGCGCGCGTTTTAGCGCGCCTGGTGAAAATCCGTTGATCTCGCAGCATTTTATTTATCCAGCGCTCGCATGGAGGCGATGGAAAATCAGGACGGTCTGTGTGGTTGAGATATGAATTGTTATAATATAACATCTCATTTTTCTCGTATCAGATAAGGATAAATAATCATGAAACTTCTGGGTAAAGTGACGCTGGCTGTGGGGGCGCTGGTGATGGCAGGGCAGGCACTCGCTCATGGTCATCACGATCACGGGCAGCCGCTAACCGCGGTGGAGCAAAAGGCAGCCGAGGGCGTATTCAACGACAGCGACGTCAAGGATCGCGAACTGAAGGACTGGGAAGGGATGTGGGAGTCGGTGAACGCTTTGTTGCTGTCCGGCGATCTGGATCCGGTTTTCCAGCAGAAAGCCGATAAAGATAAGCGCAAAACCTTTGCCCAGATTAAAGCGTATTACCGCAAAGGCTATGCCACCGATGTGAACATGATTGGCATCGAAAACGGCACGATGGAGTTCCATACGGGCGATAAGGTGAGTTCATGCCAGTACCGCTATGCGGGGCACAAAATTCTGACCTATACCTCCGGCAAGAAGGGTGTGCGCTATCTGTTTGAATGTCAGGATGCTAACAGCGGTGCGCCGAAGTTCGTCCAGTTCAGCGACCATATTATTGGCCCGCGCAAGTCCAGCCATTTCCACATTTTTATGGGTAATCAGTCTCAGGACGCGCTGTTGGCAGAAATGGATAATTGGCCGACCTATTATCCGTATCAGTTGACCAAAAAACAGGTGGTTGACGAGATGCTGCACCACTAAGTGACAAGGCCGGGCTAAATTTGAGTGTAGCCCGGCCAGGCGAAGCGCCGCCGGGATGGTTAACGCGAGGCGCGCTGAAGAATCACCACATCCGGTTGACGCTGCAGGAAACGCATTCTCAGCATCATCAATACCGCCGCCGATGTCAGACCAATAATAAAGCCCCACCAGAAGCCCGCCGGGCCCATTCGCGGAACCACGATATCGGTCAGCGCCAGCACGTAACCGCACGGCAGCCCCAGCACCCAGTAGGCGATAAAGGTAATAAAGAAGATCGAACGGGTATCTTTATAACCACGCAGAATACCGCTGCCGATAACCTGCACCGAGTCAGAAATCTGATACAGCGCCGCCAGCAGCATCAATTGCGCCGCAAGCGTCACCACTTCCGGATTATCGTTGTACAGCAGCGCGATATGCGTACGCATCAGGGTGGTAAAAATGGCCGTACACATCGCCATACACACACCAACGCCAAGCCCGGTACGCGCGGAAACCTGCGCATCCGGCGTAGAACCTTGCCCAAGGCGGAAGCCCACGCGGATGGTCACCGCCGCCGCCAGCGACATTGGCAGTACGAACATCAGCGAGCTAAAGTTCAGCGCGATCTGGTGCCCGGCAACGTCAACGATCCCCAGCGGAGAGACCAGCAGCGCCACCACGGCGAACAGTGTGACTTCAAAGAACAGCGCCAGTGCGATAGGCAACCCCAGAGAGACCAGGCGTTTCAGGATAGCTGTATCCGGGCGAGCAAAGCGTTCTTTATTGCGGATATCGCGCATTGAGCCCGCATGGCGGACGTAGTAGAACATGCTGAAGAACATCACCCAGTAAACCGAGGCGGTGGCAACGCCGCAGCCCACGCCGCCAAGTTCCGGCATGCCGAAGTGGCCGTAGATAAAGATATAGTTGACCGGAATGTTAACCAGCAGACCAATAAAGCCCATTACCATGCCGGGCTTGGTTTTCGCCAGCCCTTCACACTGGTTACGCGCCACCTGGAAGCACAGGTAGCCCGGCGCGCCCCATAACAGGGCGCGCAGGTAGCCGACCGCTTTATCCGCCAGCGCCGGGTCGATGTTATGCATTGAGCGGATGATATACCCCGCGTTCCACAGCACGACCATAATTAATACTGAGACAAGCCCAGCCAGCCAGAACCCCTGACGAACCTGCTGTGCGATGCGGTCGCGGCGACCAGAGCCGTTGAGCTGGGCAATCACCGGGGTGAGGGCCAGCAGTAAGCCGTGACCAAAGAGGATCGCCGGCAGCCAGATAGAGGTACCGATGGCTACGGCGGCCATGTCGGTGGCGCTGTAGCCGCCCGCCATAACCGTGTCGACAAAGCCCATCGAGGTTTGAGCAACCTGCGCGAGGATAACCGGGATAGCCAGCGCTAATAATTGCCGCGCTTCACTAAAGTACTTCTGCACGTGAACACCTGTATTGTTGTTATTTATTCTCGCCGTACGCCGGGTACGGGAGACAGAAAAGCCGCCTTAACCGGCAGCAAGAAGAATAAATAGAGGATTTGCTCCATTATTGTAGCGAGGATTTGCTTTTAATCTAGTCAAAAAATAGGTGGAACGCCGGGGAAGGTAGCAACCTGTTTTCTCAACTGCTATTGTGCGTAGCAGACGAATCGGTAGACGTACCGTAATGATTATCAACAGGAGTTAACTGCATGTTCACTGGTATTGTGCAGGGCACGGCAAAAATCGTGTCCATTGATGAGAAACCGAACTTCCGTACCCACGTTGTGGCGCTGCCGGAACACATGCTGGCTGGCCTTGAGACGGGCGCATCGGTTGCACACAACGGCTGCTGCTTAACGGTCACGGAAATTAGCGGTGACCAGATCAGTTTTGATCTGATGAAAGAGACGCTGCGCATTACCAATCTGGGCGATGTGAAAGAGGGCGACCTGGTCAACGTTGAACGCGCGGCGAAGTTCAGCGATGAAATTGGTGGTCATTTAATGTCGGGTCATATTATGACCACGGCGGAAGTGTCTAAAATCCTGACCTCCGAAAACAATAAGCAGATCTGGTTTAAAATCCAGGACCCAACGCTGATGAAGTACGTCCTGTATAAGGGGTTCATCGGTATCGATGGTATCAGCCTGACGGTGGGTGAAGTGACGGCCACGCGTTTCTGCGTTCACCTGATCCCGGAAACGCTGGAGCGCACCACGCTGGGTAAAAAACGCCTGGGCGACCGCGTGAACATCGAAATCGACCCGCAAACGCAGGCGGTAGTGGATACCGTTGAGCGCGTGATGGCGGCAAAAGAAGCGGCAGCGCAGCAGGCTGCGGCAGAATAAGTATAAAAAAAGCCCGGGGCGTTCTGCTCCGGGCTTTTTTGTTTTTAACGGGCGACGCGCAAACCGCTCTCGACGCCGCGCGAGAACATCACCTGCCAGAGCTGAATATCTCGTGCACGGAAAGCACCCGCGCAGGCATTGAGATAGTAGCTAAACATGCGTTTGAATCGTTCAGAATAGTTGTCCGCGATTTCCGGCCAGCATTCGAGGAAGCGTTCATGCCATGCCATCAACGTCGTATCGTAGTCAGCGCCAAAGTTGTGCCAGTCTTCCATCACAAAGTGAGGTTCGCTGGCGTGCGCAATCTGGCGTACTGAGGGTAAACAGCCATTCGGAAAGATGTATTTGTTGATCCAGGGATCGACATTATTGTCTGTTTTCTTCGAGCCGATAGTGTGCAGTAAAAACAGTCCGTCGGGTTTCAGATTTTTGTCGACGACGGAAAAATAGGTGTCATAGTTTTTCGGACCAACGTGCTCGAACATGCCGACGGAAACAATACGGTCAAACTGGTCGTTAAGGTCACGGTAATCCTGCAGCAGTATCTCGACGTCCAGCCCCTCGCAGCGGGCCTGGGCCATTTTTTGCTGTTCCGCTGAAATAGTCACGCCCTTGACGGTGACGCCGTAGTTTCTGGCCATAAACGCCGCCAGACCACCCCAGCCACAGCCGATGTCCAGCACGCGCATTCCGGGTTTTAGCTGTAGTTTCTGACAGATAAGGTCTAGCTTGGCCTGCTGTGCGTCTTCCAGCGTCTGGGCGTCTTTCCAGTAGCCGCAGGAGTATTGCATATAGGGGTCGAGCATGCGGCTGAAGAGATCGTTTCCCAGGTCGTAATGTTCTTTACCGACCTGCCAGGCACGACGACGGCTTTGCAGATTAAACAGACGCGCGCCGGCAATGCGAAGCGTATCTTTAATATTGTGAGGGAGTTGCGTTTCTAATCCGGCGCGCAGCACCTTGTCGAAGAAGATATCCAGACGATCGCATTCCCACCAACCGTCCATATAACTTTCGCCAAGACCCAGCGAACCCTCTTGTAAAACACGTTTAAACAACCGAGGATTTCTGACTTGTATATCGCAGGGAGCATTGCCGTTTACTTCAATGCCTGCGCGGCCTAGCAGCTCGCTGACAATACGATACCAGTCGTCATCCGGTACACTAACTTCTTCTATACACGATGAGCTCATAGCTTCTCCATCCCGACCTGATGATCAGAACCTTAAAACAGCGTAGACGCTTTTTTTGGGTTTGTGAGAAATCTCACGAAATTCGTGAGCCTGCTATCCGACGTAGCACAGAGGAAGGGAAGAATCCCTTGCCGAAAGCCAATCCATGGTTCAACGGAAAGCTATCCTGCTCCCGCTTAATAAATTCAATCTATATTATTTATGTGATGCGGATCCAGTATAGGACGCTAAGTTTGTTGATTCAACTAAAAATCTTAGCGCCCTAATCATTTCCTGGGATATTGATCTGAGTGATGTTTAGGCGTGAGAAGCGGTGTGTTCCATTTCACGTTCAGCACGACGAGCGGCTAACTGCATCCAGTAGCCGACGCCTGCGAGCAGCACGGTCACCAGCATCACACTGGTGGTGGTCAGCAGCGGCGTGGCAATCAGCGTGGATACCGCAAGGCTCGCCAGGAAACACAGCCCTAACTGCAGCGTGTTTTGTAATGCAGCAGCACGGCCCGTCGCCTGCGGGAAGGGTTTCAGCGCCTGAGCGACGACGATCGGGTAGATCGCACCGTTGGCAATGGCCATCACACAGAACGGAATCAGCAGGGCGGTCAACGACGCGTTTTCTGCCAGACCCACGGCCCAGGTACCCACCACGCTCAGCGCGTAGATAACCAGCAGCCACGGCAGCATCTGGGCACCACGCCATTTTTGCAGCGCGGCGCGACAGCCGTAGCCGCCAATCAGGAAGGCGATGGTTTGCGGTACGTAGCTCAGGCCAATTACCGTCGGGCTGTAGCCCATCTCATGCAGGATGAACGGCGAACCGGTCAGCCAGGCGAAGAAACTTGCCGAGCAGGCGGCGTAAATCAGTACGTTGCCGCGATAGTCTTTGCTGCGCAGCAGGCGAATAAAGGTTAGTTTTTCTTCGCTGGTGGCATTTTTTTTGTGCGCAGGCTTGAGGCGGAACGCCGGGAGCATCAGCACCAGGGTGATGATAAACAGGGTAGCGAAGATGGCCTGCCAGTCAAAGTGCGCCAGCAGCCAGCTACCCAGCAGCGGGGCGAGCGCCGGAGAGAGCCCAACCAGCGGCATGATGGTGGCAAAAATGCGGTTGGTTCGCTGAGCTGGATAGTAGTCGGTGACCATCGCCTGCCAGGTCACCGCCGCGGCGCAGACGCCGACGGCCTGCACAAAACGCAGGACCAGCAGCGTGGTGCCATCGCGCACCCACAGCATACCAATGCAACCGATAGCGAAAATGGTTAACCCGGACAACAGAATCGGCTTACGACCGTAGCGGTCTGACAGCGGCCCCCAGAGGAGCTGCGCGACGGCAAAACCGGCCAGAAACAGGCTAAGACTCGCGCTGACGGCTGACGCTGGCGTTTGCAGGTCTTCCTGAATGGCGGCAAAGGCGGGGAGATACATATCGGTAGCCAGAAAGCCCAATACGCTCAGCCCCGCGAGCCAGACTAAAAATCCTTTCCCAGGTTGCATTAATTTCGCCCTTTTTATCATGAATAAACGATGCCGCTGAGTGTAGAGAGTGCATAACGGCTTGTGAAACGCTAATATTTGCGTCATGCATTCAAAAATTTTGCAGGCAGAAAATGTGGTCTGAATATTCACTGGAAGTGGTTGATGCGGTGGCGCGCAACGGTAGCTTTAGTGCCGCCGCGCAGGAACTGCACCGCGTGCCTTCTGCGGTCAGCTATACAGTACGCCAGCTGGAAGAGTGGCTGGCGGTGCCCCTATTCGAACGGCGCCATCGTGACGTTGAGCTTACTCCTGCTGGCGCATGGTTTTTGAAGGAGGGGCGGTCTGTTATCAAAAAAATGCAGATCACCCGCCAGCAGTGCCAGCAAATTGCTAACGGCTGGCGAGGACAACTGGCGATTGCCGTCGATAATATCGTGAAACCGCAGCGAACCCGGCAGCTGATTGTCGATTTCTACCGCCATTTCAGCGACGTCGAGTTGATTGTTTACTAGGAGGTGTTCAACGGCGTCTGGGATGCGCTGGCCGATGGCCGCGTGGAACTGGCGATTGGTGCCACTCAGGCCATTCCGGTCGGTGGCCGCTTCGCGTTTCGCGATATGGGGATGCTCAACTGGCACTGCGTGGTGGCAAGTACGCATCCGCTGGCGCAGATGGAGGGGCCGCTCAGCGATGATGTGTTGCGCAACTGGCCGTCACTGGTGCGCGAAGATACCTCGCGATCGCTGCCGAAGCGAACGACCTGGTTGCTCGATAACCAGAAGCGCGTGGTGGTGCCAGATTGGGCCTCATCGGAAACCTGTATTTCGGCGGGACTTTGCGCGGCGATGGTGCCGGGGCATCTGGCTCAGCCGTGGCTGGAAAACGGGGAGTGGGTGGCGCTACAGCTTGAAAACCCGTTCCCGGATGCCGCCTGTTGCCTGACATGGCAGCAAAGCGAAGCATCGCCTGCGTTGAGCTGGCTGCTGGAATATCTGGGAGATAGCGAGACGTTAAATGAAGAGTGGCTACGGACACCCGTGTAGGGTGTCCGTGGAAACGCTTAGCGGCGGTAGTCGCGGAACGGACCGTCGGCTACGGAGCGACGTTCGATAAGACGCGGATGCACCTCAATCGACTGCGAGGTCTCGCGTTTGCTGACGATACGGTCCATCAGCATGTTAAACGCCGTTTCACCGAGCGAATCTTTCGGCTGGTGAATCGTCGTCAACGCCGGGGTGAAGAAACGGGAGTTGCGCACGTTATCATAACCGATCAGCGAAATGTCCTGCGGCACGCGCAGACCCATCTCATCCGCGGCGCACAGTGCGCCCATCGCCATGATATCGCCACCGCAGAAGATAGCGGTAGGGCGCGGCTGCTGCGACAGGATCTGCTGCATTGCGCGATAACCAGATTCAGGCTCGAAGTCACCCTGCACAATCCAGTTTTTCGGTACGTTGATGTGCGCTTCTTCCATCGCTTTCATAAAGCCCGCCAGACGCCCCGCGCCGGTGTTGCGCTCCAGTGGGCCTGGGATCACGCCGATATCGCGATGACCGCGCTCAATCAGGTAACGGCCGGCGGTATAGCCGCCTTCAAAGGCGTTATCGATGACCGAGTCGGTGAAGTCCGCTTTAGCCTCGCCCCAGTCCATCACCACCATCGGAATGTGACGGTACTCTTCGAGCATCGTCAGCAGGGATTCCGGATACTCGGAGCACATAACCAGCAGGCCATCCACGCGCTTTTGCGCCATCATCGACAGGTAGGCGCGCTGTTTTTCCAGGTTATTCCAGGCGTTGCCCAGAATCAGGGTATAACCCTTCTCAAAGCAGTTTTTCTCAACGGCTTCGATAATTTCGGCAAAATAGGCCGCTTCGCTGCTGGTTGCCAGCAAACCAATCGATTTGGTGTGGTTTACCTTCAGGCTACGGGCAACGGCGCTCGGAGAGTAGTGCAACTCCTTGATCGCCGCCCAGACAGCTTCACGCGTCTCCTCGGCGACAAAACGCGTTTTGTTAATTACATGTGATACGGTTGTAGTGGAAACGTTTGCGCGCTTCGCTACATCTTTAATAGTTGCCATTCCATCTCACTCCAGACCCTGGCCTGCCCCTGATAAAATCGAAAGGAAAACGTTTGCCTTCACACACCCTGACGCAATTTTGTGGATTGCGATTCGCCGGGAAAACGATACAGGACGACAGGAGGGGGTCAATGGCCGGTACGCTTATAAATAAGCGTCGAATTTTGACTTATCCTGACGCAAAGTGGAAGAGTAAAAACAAACATCCTGCTAAATCTGTGAAGATTTTTGCGCAATACTGTGCAAAAATGAGTTAGCTCAGTTTTGCTGTAGCGATAAAAAGGAGAAAAGTTGATGAGTACCGAACTTAAGATGTCACTCACCACCACCGTCATTACCCTTGCGCTGATCGTTGCCGCAGGTTTGACTGCTGTACTGCATTAATTCCTCTGCGAGGGGGCACTCGCTCCCTCCTGTCTGATTGTTACCCGTTTAGCAATAATCTTTTGCTGTTTTGTACACTTCTGTTTTTATGTGATTGATGTCATGCTTTTGCCCATTATCGACATGCCGCGTCTGTCGTGCGGCCTACCGGAGCATTTGCATGAAAATTAACTTTCCCTTACTGGCGTTAGCCATCGGGGCCTTTGGCATCGGGACTACCGAATTCTCGCCAATGGGGCTCCTGCCGGTGATCGCAAAAGGTGTGGACGTCTCTATTCCCGCAGCCGGGATGCTGATCAGCGCCTATGCCGTAGGGGTGATGGTTGGTGCGCCGCTGATGACGCTGCTGCTTTCACATCGTGCCCGTCGTAACGCCCTGATCTTCCTGATGGCGATTTTTACCCTTGGCAACGTATTGTCGGCGATGGCGCCGGACTACACCACGCTGATGCTGTCACGCATTATCACCAGTCTTAACCACGGCGCGTTCTTCGGCCTGGGTTCCGTTGTGGCTGCAAGCGTGGTGCCGAAGCATAAGCAGGCTAGCGCCGTCGCGACCATGTTTATGGGGTTGACGATTGCCAATATCGGTGGCGTTCCGGCGGCGACCTGGCTTGGTGAAACCATCGGCTGGCGGATGTCGTTCCTGGCAACGGCTGGGCTTGGCATTATTGCCATCCTGGGGCTGTGGTTCTCTCTGCCGAAGGGCGGGGCGGGTGAAAAGCCGGATGTGAAGCGCGAACTGTCGGTGCTGGTGCGCCCGCAGGTGCTGTCGGCACTGCTGACCACCGTACTGGGCGCAGGGGCGATGTTTACGCTCTATACCTATATTTCACCGGTGCTGCGTACGATAACTCACGCCACGCCAGCATTTATTACGCTGATGCTGGTGCTGATTGGCGTAGGCTTCTCAATCGGTAACTACCTCGGTGGCAAATTTGCTGACCGTTCGGTGAGCGGTACGCTGAAGGGCTTCCTGCTACTGCTGATGGCAATTATGCTGGCGATTCCGTTCCTTGCGCAAACGCAGGTGGGCGCAGCGTTCAGTATGGTGGTGTGGGGAGCGGCAACCTTCGCGGTGGTGCCGCCGCTGCAGATGCGCGTGATGCGCGTTGCGCACGAAGCGCCGGGCCTTTCTTCCTCGGTGAATATCGGGGCGTTCAACCTGGGTAACGCACTGGGTGCGGTTGCGGGCGGAGCGGTGATCTCCGGTGGTCTGGGTTACAGCTTTGTGCCGGTGATGGGGGCGATTGTTGCCGCGCTGGCGCTGCTGGTAGTATTCCTGAGCGGCCGTTCACGCGGTGAAGAGGCGCTGGCCAGCCAGTAAAAACAAAAACGCAGAAGGGAGACCTTCTGCGTGATACGAGTTAACCCGGCGATGCCGGGTTATTTTTTTGCTTACGCCGCCAGATTCTCAGCCACAAACGCCCAGTTCACCAGAGCCCAGAAGTGCTCCAGATAGTTTGGACGCGCATTGCGGTAGTCGATGTAGTAAGCGTGTTCCCACACGTCAACGGTCAGCAGTGGCTTCGCGTCGGTGGTCAGCGGGGTTGCCGCGTTAGACGTTGAAACGATAGCCAGGGAACCATCCGCCTTCTTCACAAGCCAGGTCCAGCCCGCACCGAAGTTTTTCACTGCGGCATCGGTGAACTGTGCTTTGAATTCCGCGAAGGAGCCAAAGGATTTAGCGATCGCATCAGCGACGGCACCGGTTGGTTCGCCACCGGCGTTAGGTGCCAGGCAGTTCCAGTAGAAGGTGTGGTTCCAGACCTGCGCTGCGTTGTTGAACACGCCGCCTTCAGAGGTACGGACGATCTCTTCCAGCGTTTTGCCTTCAAACGCCGTACCTTTGATCAGGTTGTTCAGGTTAGTGACATAGGTCTGGTGGTGTTTGCCGTAATGATACTCCAGGGTTTCCACGGAAATATGTGGAACAAGAGCGTCTTTGGCATACGGTAATGCAGGTAATTCGAACGACATTGCTACTCTCCTTTATTATATTTGTACACTCAATAACCATGCATTGAGTAGGGATAGAGTAGCAAATTAAAAGGTGAGATAAAAGATAAGCTTACCCCGTTTATTAACAAACGGGGCAAGTGATTAACGAATTGTCTTTGGTGTCACAACGCGGCGAGCGCCGACGTAGTGGCGGACCCAATAGTCTTCGCTGAGCGAGGTAATCTGGATGTCCTGGCCGGTGCGCGGAGACTGAATAAATTTACCGTTACCGACGTACACACCAACGTGATCGGCGGTACCGCGACCCTGAGTGCGGAAGAAGACCAGATCGCCACTTTCCAGCTCGCCACGTTCGACCGGGCGCGCATCGCGCAAGTGATACATTTCGTTGGCGGTGCGGGGAATACGGATATTGACCAGATCTTTATAAGCGTAATAGACCAGACCACTGCAGTCGAAGCCGGTGCGTGGGGAGTTGCCACCCCAGCGATATGGCTTGCCTAACTGGCCCATCAGCTTGTTCATCGCAGTCTTCTGTACTTTCTGTACCCGCACTTTGTGCGCGGCAGCGATGGTCGTTGGTTTGGATTCGACAGGACTGGTGGTGCAGACCTTCTTGTGACCTTTGCGAACCTTGCAGGTCGTGGTGACACTGGCGGTCTTGGCCGCGCTGCTTTTCGCGTGGGTTTTAGCGGAGGCTGTTTTCGATTTGCTGGTGGCTGGAGCGACTTTCTTCGCTACGGCTGGCGTGGTTTTCTTCTTAGCGGCAACCGGAGTGGATTTTTTCTTAGCGTTAGATTTATTGTCCGCGTTCTTTTTCTTGCGTTCACTGCTTTTTACAGGAAGCGACTTTTGCGCCGTTGGCGTTTTGGCATGCCCTGTAGCATGCGCCAGCGGCGTGAAGGATAACGATGTAAACAGCAATGCACAGAGCGTGAACGACCATTTTTTTATCTGCGCCACTGAACAACCCTCTGAGTAAGATGCAGGCTAAATGTCCTTGCCTGGGTATGGTTTACAAAACCCAACGATTCTAATCCATAAAAACACGAATTGTTAATAGTGTTTTTATGTCTAAAACCCTGTTTCGTTAGCAACTGCAAAAAAAAACATCATTTGATACAACATGAGTTAAAAAATGAACAAGCTTTTCGCGCCGCTGCCGATAAACTCATATTTATAAAGCAACTTAACGCTTCAGACGATAAAATAGTAATGCGTGAACAAAATGTTATTTTCTGTTCAGGGTCTGAAACGTTACAATGTCAGACTACTGCCGTAAAAAGAAGTTTGAGGAAGCAAGATAATGAGCGAGACAATTGAAAAAATTCAGCGCCAGATCGCTGAAAACCCGATCCTGCTGTACATGAAAGGTTCCCCGAAACTGCCTAGCTGCGGTTTCTCTGCACAGGCCGTTCAGGCACTGTCTGCGTGCGGTGAGCGCTTTGCTTATGTCGACATCCTGCAGAACCCGGACATCCGTGCCGAGCTGCCGAAATATGCAAACTGGCCGACCTTCCCACAGCTGTGGGTTGACGGTGAGCTGGTTGGCGGCTGCGATATCATCATTGAAATGTACCAGCGCGGTGAACTGCAGCCTCTGATTAAAGAGACTGCGGCGAAATACGCTGAAGAGCCGAAAGCAGAATAATCGGTTCGCCCGGGTACCGGGCGCAGAAATTAAAAAAGCGACCTTCAGGTCGCTTTTTTTATGCTGCTATTCTTCGCTCGCTATCGGCAGCGGCCAGCCGCCGAGACGTTTCCAGCGGTTGACGATTTCGCAGAATAGAATGGCGGTCTGTTCAGTGTCGTACAGCGCCGAGTGTGCCTGGCTGCTGTCGAAATCCATGCCTGCCGCGGTACAGGCTTTTGACAGCACGGTTTGCCCCAGTGCCAGCCCGCTCAGTGCGGCGGTGTCGAAGGTCACGAACGGGTGGAAAGGGTTACGTTTGAGCGAAGCGCGATCGGCGGCAGCCATCATGAAGCTGTGGTCGAAGGTGGCGTTATGCGCCACCATAATGGCACGATTGCAGTCGCTGTCTTTCATACCCTTGCGCACCATCTTAAAGATGGCGTGCAGCGCATCATATTCGCTGACCGCGCCGCGCAGCGGGTTGCTCGGGTCGATACCGTTGAACGCCAGTGCTTCCGGCTCGAGGTTAGCGCCTTCAAAAGGTTCAACGTGGAAATGCAACGTCGTGTCCGGCATCAGCCAGCCTTGCTCATCCATTTTCAACGTAATTGCCGCTATTTCGAGCAGGGCATCCGTTTTGGCATTGAATCCCGCAGTTTCCACATCAATCACTACCGGATAAAACCCACGAAAACGGTCGCATAGACCATTAAGTTGCACATTGTCGGACATCAGAATCTCTTCACTTAGAAAAAGTAGCGCGCATTATGGCAAATTTTGCCGCGGCTTGGAAAGGCGGGGTAAAAAACGGGCGCCTTAGGCACCCGTGGAGGAGTTAGTTGCCAAGGCCTTTGCCGGCATCTTTCTCTTCGATCAGTTCGATTTTATAGCCGTCCGGGTCTTCAACAAACGCGATCACCGTGGTGCCGCCTTTAACCGGACCCGCTTCACGAGTGACGTTGCCGCCGTTCTGACGAATGCGGTCACAGGCTTCTGCCGCGTTGTCCACGCTCAGGGCGATATGGCCGTAGGCAGTGCCCAGCTCATATTTATCTACGCCCCAGTTGTAGGTCAGTTCAATCACCGCTTCATCGCTCTCTTCGCCGTAGCCGACAAAAGCCAGAGAGTATTTGTATTCGGTGTTTTCGCTGGTGCGCAGCAGCTTCATGCCCAGCACTTTGGTGTAGAAATCAATGGAGCGTTGCAGGTCGCCGACGCGCAGCATGGTATGCAGTAAACGCATGTTATCCCTCGTCCTTACTTATGAATAATCTGGCTAGTATAGCGGCGGAAGGCCGCCGCTATCAATCAACGTGGGATTACAGAACAGGGTAGTCGGTGTAACCTTCCGCGCCGCCGCCATAGAAACTTTCCGGGCGCTGTGGGTTCAGTTCCGCTTTATGCTTCAGACGAGCGACCAGATCCGGGTTGGCAATGTAGTCGCGACCAAAGGCCACGGCATCGATTAAGCCTTTCTCAATCAACGCTTCCGCTTTTTCCGGGGTGTAGGCACCAGCACCGATAATCGGACCGTGGAAACGAGCACGAACTTTTTCGCGGAATGCTTCGCTATATGGCTGACCGCCGGCCCAGTCTGGTTCAGACATGTGCAGGTAGGCGATACCACGTTTGCCCAGCTCTTCAATTAAGTAGAGCGCATCGGCTTCTTCGTTCGGGCCGTTGTCGACGTTCTGGAAAGTACCAATTGGCGACACGCGGATACCGATACGGTCTGCGCCCCATTCTTTAATCCCGGCATCAACCACTTCCAGCACCAGGCGCGCGCGGTTTTCTACGCTGCCGCCGTACTGATCGGTGCGATGGTTAGAGGATGGCGACAGGAACTGGTGCAGCAGATAGCCGTGCGCGGAGTGCAGTTCAACCAGGTCGAAACCGGCTTCACGGGCGTTAGCGATCGCCTGACGGAAATCGTTGACGATACCAGGGATCTCTTCAGTTTCCAGAGCGCGTGGCATAGAGGTATCAACGCGGGTAGCGTGACCATTCTCATCGCGCAGCGACGTCCGGGTATTGGCGCTCAGCGCTGAAGGGGCTACCGGTGCTTCACCATTAGGTTGCAGGCTGGAGTGGGAGATACGCCCGGTGTGCCACAGCTGAACGGCGATACGACCATCTTCAGCATGAACACCAGCGGTGATTTTCTGCCATGCGGCAATCTGTTCAGGGCTGTGCAGGCCAGGAGCACCCTGGTAGCCTTTTGCCTGAGCGGAAATTTGTGTCGCTTCGGAGATGATAAGACCGGAGCTTGCGCGTTGGCGATAGTATTCGGCCATCAGCGGGGTAGGAATGTCACCCGGAACGATGCTGCGCAGACGCGTCAGCGGGGCCATAAACACGCGGTTCGGGGCAGTAACCGCACCCACTTTCAGTGGGGTAAACAGTTTTTCTTGCGACATGGTGACTCCTGAGTAGACCGGTCGTCTAGTGTTTAACGAAATAAAAACGCCGGGATTAGTCCGGCGCGGCAATCAGATTCCTGACATGCGTCAGCGCGCTTTCAAGCGGCGTAGAGCTGCGGGCCATTTTCGCCTGCAGATTTGCGCCCAACCACAGCGAGTAGAGTACCTGCGCCGTGGCTTCGGCTTCGCCGCTGAATTTAAGGCAACCTTCACGGCGACCATTTTCCAGCGCTTGCGCCAGCAGAGCCATAATCTGGCTGGCACCTTTGTTCATTTCCGTGCGCATATCTTCGGAAAGATCGCACACTTCGGCAGAGAGTTTAACGGTCAGACAACCGCTGATAAGCCCCTGCTGGCAAAACTGGGTGAGCGTGTGCTGGTAATAGTCCAGCAGTCGGTCACGATAGTTGCCTGCGCCCTGGGTAAAGTGCTGCACCAGGCGCTGGTGATAATCGGCAAAGTGCCGTTCCAGCATCGCGACGCCAAACGCCTCTTTTGAACGGAAATAGTGATAGAACGACCCCTTTGGCACTTCTGCCGTCTTCAGGAGTTCGCTAAGCCCCATTCCGGTAAACCCTCGGTGCATGCAAAGACGCTCGCCGGTAGCCAGAATGTGTTCACGGGTATCATGTTCAATCAATTTGCTCATGCGATGCACTGTAATAGACCGATTGGTCTAATGCAAATGAATTTTTGAAAATGCAGGTTCACCCGCACGATGTGGCAGAAAAGTTGCGCCCCGGTGATTAAACGTCTTCAATGAGAGTATGACGAGGTAAAAGGGGGCTAACGTGGCGGAGCAACTGGAGTTTTTCCCGGTTCAAAGTCCGTGCCGGGGAATTTGTCAGTCGGATGAGCGTGGGTTTTGCCGCGGCTGTTTTCGCAGCCGTGACGAGCGCTTTAACTGGCAAAAAATGAACGATGCGCAAAAACAGGAGGTGCTACGGCTCTGTCGTCAGCGTCTGCTGCGTAAATTACGCGCGGGTAAAGCGACGAATACTGAAGATCCTCAGCAGCCCTCACTGTTTTAAGCGCAAAAGTGCGTATACTCAATTCAATTTTTTTTGTTGAGGAAGTGGTTATGGTTCAACGTATTACCCTGGCACCACAAGGGCCAGAATTTTCCCGTTTCGTGATGGGCTACTGGCGTCTGATGGAGTGGAACATGACGCCGCGTCAGCTGGTGAGCTTTATTGAAGAGCATCTCGACCTCGGGGTGACAACCGTTGACCACGCCGACATCTATGGTGGCTACGCCTGTGAAGCCGCGTTCGGTGAAGCGCTGAAGCTGGCGCCGCATCTGCGTGAAAGAATGGAAATTGTCACCAAGTGCGGGATCGCCACCACGGCGAAGCCGGAACACGCGCTGGGTCACTATATTACCGACCGCAACCACATCATTCATAGCGCCGAACAGTCGCTGCGTAATCTGTCGACCGATGTGCTGGATCTGTTGCTGATCCATCGCCCGGATCCGTTAATGGATGCCGATGAAGTGGCGCAGGCGTTTACCGCGCTGCATCAGAGTGGAAAAGTGCGCCATTTCGGCGTCTCCAACTTTACCCCGGCGCAGTTTGCGCTGCTGCAGTCGCGCCTGCCGTTCACTCTGGCCACGAACCAGGTGGAGATCTCGCCAATTCACCAGCCGACGATTCTTGACGGCACTCTGGATCAGCTGCAGCAGTTGCGCATTCGCCCGATGGCCTGGTCTTGCCTCGGCGGCGGTCGTCTGTTTAATGACGATGAGTTCCAGCCGCTGCGCGATGAGCTGGCGAAGGTAGCGAATGAACTGAATGCAGGCAGCATTGAGCAGGTGGTGTATGCGTGGGTGATGCGTTTACCGTCGCAGCCGCTGCCAATTATCGGCTCCGGCAAAATCGAACGCGTGCGCTCTGCTATTGTTGCGCAATCTCTGGATATGACGCGTCAGCAGTGGTTCCGCATTCGCAAAGCGGCATTAGGTTACGACGTTCCGTAATGTCAGTAATGCAGGCGGTCTTTACCGCCTGCATCCTTCCTTTTTACGCCGGTTGTTCGGTCAGCGTACCGGGCGGCGGTGCCGTTTCCAGCTGTGAAAGCGAACAGTACAGACGCCACAGAATCGAGGCAAGTTCCCGGGCTGCCGGTTGATGGTGGTGGGACAGCGTGTCGCAGATTCGTTGCAGTTCCTGAAGCGTGGCGGCCAGCGGACGCTGCTGAACCCCGCGTTCGCTCATCACATCTCGCAGCAGGCTAATACACATATCGCGCACCTGCGACAGCGGGTCCGAACGGGCTTCCCAGGCGCGAAGCTGCCAGACCACGTGCGAGCAGTTCAGCAACACCACGCCCCAGCGCAGCAACCAGCGTCGCGCCGGTTCATCCTGGCTGCTGCTGAGTTGGCTAACATGATGATAAACCAGTGATTCAAATTCATGCTCGCTGTTTGCCGGATGTCGACTCAACTGGTCAACAAAGTGACGCCGTAACGCCCGAATATGACGGCGGCTTTTGCGCGCGTCTGAACCTGGAGTCAACACGGCAAACGCCAGCCAGGCCAGGCCAACACCAATGATTTTGGCCAGGTTATCGTTAAGGAAATCGCCAAAATTGTAGACCGGCGGATTGGTCACCGCGATAAACGAGCCCATAAAGACGATAAGCGAGCCCCACAGTCTTGCCTGTTTGGGCATCTGCAGTTTCAGTAGTTGCATGGTTAACAACAGCGGGAAGAGAAACAGCATAAACTGCCAGAGATCGCTGATTTGCACCATCAGGCCAAACTTGATGCCAAAACTGAATATCGACAGCAGGATCAGGGTACGCATCAGTAGCGTGAGCGAACTGAACGGGGAAGGTACGTTGGAGTAGAGTACGCAGCAGATGGCCGCCAGGGTTAATGCCGCTGCACCCGATTCCCACTGGGTGCTGATGCTGAGCGCGCCAACGCTGACCAGCGCAAAGAAGGTGCGGATGCCGCTCCAGGCAGCTTCCGCATGATCGGTATGGCGCATCAAGGCCGGGGCTGTTGGCACGGTAAACTCGGTCACTGCGGTGGCGTTTTCCAGCCGCTGGAGCCAATGGCTGGTGGTGAGATAAAGGCGGCAGAAGTAGCGTAAGCGGTGCCAGAACGCGTGGTGGCGATAATCCTGCGGGTCGCTCGGCGCCAGCGGGGCAATAATTCGCGCGACGGTATAGGCATCGCAGTCGGGCTTCGCCAGCGCCAGTAACAGTTCTTCCAGCACCGGACGGATGGTTTGCGGCGCATCCGGCCAGTTCAGCAGCAGGCGACGTAAGCTTGAGATTACGCTGGTCAGACGCAGCTGTTGGTGCAGCAGATAGTTAAGCAGCGTGTTCTGCCGTCGCAGGCGATAGTGGCTCCAGAAGGCCTGAATGCGCAGCAGGTTCATCGTCAGAATCTGGCTGATCACGCTCTGGTGCGCAGTGCGTATGGCATCAGTGGTGACCGGTTGCCAGAGCATGTTGGCGTGTTCAAGTAACCGGGCGTGCATATTTTTAAGCGCCGTTAGCAGGGCACTGCCGTCAGAGGTGCTGGGCAGAATCATCATCATCAGCCCGCCGCACAGAATGCCGACAATCACTTCACATACGCGTGCCTGCGCAATGTCCCAGAGTCGGGTGGCGTCCACCACATTGATAATAGGAAACGCGATAATGGCACAGGTGTAGCCCGCGAGCTGGAAGGCGTAGGCGACGTTGTTGGTGTACATCGCGCAGGCCCAGGTACAAAATGCCAGCCAGCCGGACATAGCAAACAAAAACAGCCAGGGGTCGGTCAGGGTATGCCCGGCGATCAGCAGCGCTGCGCAGGCGCCGAGCATACTCCCGGCAATGCGCCCGAGGCTTTTACTGATAACGCCGCCAACGGTCGGAAAGCTGACCACTGCGGCGGAGGTCATTGCCCAGTAAGGCTCATCAAGGTTGAGCCAGTAGGCTATGCCTAGCGCGAGACACATGGCAATGGCGTTGCGCATGGCGTAGCGCCATTGCGGCACGGTTGCTTTAACCCAGGGCAATGACCGCCATGTTAAAGCGGGAAAGATCATTGCTTCCCACCGACTATAGAGACGGTGCAGGTGGTACCGGCAACCAGCACGGTATCCGCTGGCAGCGCGTCTAATTCAATGCGTACCGGCACACGCTGGGCCAGGCGCACCCATGGGATGGTCGGCTTGATATCGGCAACTAGCTTGCCGTCTGTCGCCAGACTCTGGTCGTGGATGGCACGGCCGATGCTGGATACGTGACCCTGTAACTTTTTATCATCACTGTAAAGGACGACATCGGCGCGGTCACCCTCGCGGATGTGACGCAGCTTGGTCTCTTCGAAGTAGCCGACTACGTAGAAGGAGTGGCTGTCGATCAGCGCAAAGACCGGTTGTCCGACGGCGGCATAGTTGCCGACGCGGGTTGAGAGGTTGGTGACCCAACCGTCGACCGGTGCTTTTACATTGGTTTGGGCCAGCTGCCAGCGGGCATGTTCGCGCTCGGCTTTGGCGGCATCGAAGTTGGCCTGTGCTGCTTTCAGCGTCATGTTGGCCGTATCGAGATCTTCGGCGGAGATAAAGTTCTGTGACAGCCCCCGGCGACGCTCCACTTCATGGCTGGCGCGCGAGAGGTCGGACTGAGCTTTGGCAAGCTTCGCATCGGCGTTCATCTCGGCAATTTTCCACGGCGTTGGGTCAATCTGGAACAGCACGTCGCCAGCGTGGACAAACTGGTTGTCCTTTACGTTGAGGGTCAGAATACTGCCAGAAACCTGTGGGGTAATATCAACCTGTTCTGCACGAATTTTACCGTCACGCGTCCACGGCGACTGCATGTAGTAGTTCCAGACCAGCCAGCAGGCGATGATAGCCAGGGCCGCGATGAGCAGCGTTGAGAAGTATTTTAATTTTTTCATTGAGTTACATCACCACCAAACCAGTATCATCAGCGCCATACACACTGAAAGCGCAAAGAAAGAGAGATCCATCAATAGCGGGTGCCAGATATCACCGGCATACATCCAGTCGCGCAATAAACGGTGAATAATTAACCAGAACAGAAAGCCCAGCAGGACGGCTTTAAATACAGGGGGGAAATAAATAGAAGCACCAACCACAAGGTCTTGCAGCGGGACTCCAGGAATGTGGAAAATAGACTTCACAAGCAGAAATCCTTTGCAATTGAAGAGTTATGGTTCGATAGTGTGTCGTGTTTTGACATACATTCACATCATTTGAAACAGTGTAATTCACGGATCTGGTTTGCGTGCACGTGGCAATTCATTTGTTTTGCTAATTTAAATACTGCACACTATTCTAAAATCAGTATAATAACTTAGCAAGCTAATTATAAGGAGATGAAATTGGAATCGCCATTAGGTTCTGATCTGGCACGGTTGGTGCGCATTTGGCGTGCTTTGATTGACCATCGCCTCAAACCTCTGGAACTCACGCAGACTCACTGGGTCACGCTGCATAATATTCATCAGCTGCCGCCAGAACAGTCGCAAATCCAACTGGCAAAGGCGATCGGCATCGAGCAGCCGTCTTTAGTTCGTACTCTGGATCAGCTGGAAGAGAAGGGGCTGATCTCGCGCCAGACCTGTGCGAACGACCGTCGTGCTAAACGTATTAAGTTGACTGAGAAAGCGGAACCGCTGATCCAGGAGATGGAAGCAGTCATCAGCCACACCCGCGGTGATATCCTGTCGGGGATCTCAGCCGAGGAGCTAGGGATGTTGACCACGCTCATCCGCAAACTGGAGCAGAATATCATTGAGCTGCAATCACGCGATTGATACTCATTGATACTCAAAAGAACCCGCGATAGTCGCGGGTTTTTTTTCACCTCTATTATTCCCAGACCACTACGCGGTTTCTGCCCGCCGCTTTGGCACGGTACATCGCTTCATCCGCACGCCTGACGCACTCTTCTACCGGCACCGACAAATCGACGGCGGTGAAAACGCCCATGCTGATGGTGATGGACTCCGGCAGCTGCGCATGGCTGCTCTGTGTATCGTGCTGACTGATTGCCAGACGAATACGCTCGGCAATCGTTCGCGCAACCTCCGGAGAGGTGTTAACCAGCAACAGAGCAAATTCTTCGCCGCCGATACGTGCGGCAACGTCATTTTGCCGTACCGAATCCTGCAGGACTTTTGCCACGAACTGAATCACCTTGTCGCCCTGCAGGTGACCATATTTGTCATTGATACGCTTAAAGTGGTCCAGATCGCTGACAATCACCGATACCGGTTGACCGTCGGCGATGGTGGGCAACAGTGCGGTAAACGAGTCATAGAAATAGCTGCGATTGTACAGCCGCGTTAATGGATCGCGGATAGAGTTCTGGTATGAGTCATGGTACTTCGCATTGGACTGGCGATAGAGCGTGAACACGTCGCAAAACAGCACAAAGATCAGGAACAGGGTGGAGATGGTTTCGAACAGGCGCGCCTGATACCAGCTGTAGCTGGCGGTATCCTGGCCGGTCATCAGGACAAACAGCGTAAAGATATAGCAGGCACAGAAGAAGGCCCCGCTATACCAGAATATATTGCGCAGTTGCGTTGTAATCAGAATGGTGAAAAGCGTTATCCCCCAAAGACCGAACAATATCCAGCTGATAATTTCTTTCCAGACTTCAGTATATTTAAAGGTAAGATTATCAATAAAGGCAACGCTGAGTAACGGATCGTTGCTGGAATATAGCCAGGCCAATTCCATAATGCAGGCGCAGAAAATAACGATGCCGCTGAGAATGAAAAAATGGATTTTGCGGGTGTGCATCTCGCGCAGTTTAAATGCGTAGAGAATCACAGCGGTCATAAATAGTAGCGCCATTAATATATTACGGAATACGTAAAAGATCAGAGCGTCATTATAATTTGCGATATTCACGCCGCCGCAGAGGAACCAATCCGGGTAACTCTTCAGCGTTCCCAGCATCAGCAATGCAGAGCTAGCAAAGGCGCAGGCGATGGGCATAAGGTAGAGACGACGTTTATCACATAAATATTTCATGATCATGAACACGGCGATCATGGTGTGAAAAACCATGAGAAAAATCGTCAGTGTTGGGAACAATATCGGCGCAATAGACGGAACGTTGCTGATAAACGCGTTCGAAAAATGATTAAGAACAAGCGTGCCAATAAGAGTGATGGTCAGGTAAATCAAAAAGCGCTGTAGCGGGAATTTTAGCAGCATATATGTGTCCTGTGTACGCAACGCCGGGCATGCAACGGGCATCCAGCCCTATACGCAGGGAGTGTAATAGATAAACTGTCAGTAAATATTGTCCACGCGCAAATAATACATAAGCTAAATGTCAATTATGCATTCATGGTATGAATTAATTGTTTATTTGAAATAAGTATTAGAAATAATACTGAGCGATGGAAAGGTACGTGGCCGTAACGGCCACGTACGCGAAGTGAGGCTTAACGCGGGGAAACGGTAACCTGGCTGCCGTTGCTTGCCATCACTACACGCTGGCCAGCAGAGAAGCGGGTATCGCCCTGTTTCTGCACCACCATGATGGTGTTGCCGTCATCTTTACGAATTTCCAGCTCAACGCCCTGGGTTTTGTTCATCGCACCCTGAACGCCTTGACCTGCTACGCCGCCTGCCACTGCACCTGCCGCAGTTGCCAGGGAACGACCGGTGCCGCCACCGATAGTGTTACCCAGGAATCCACCCAGAACCGCACCGCCGATGGCGCCGATAACGTTGTTATCGTCGCCGCCCTGAATCTGTACAGGACGTACGTGGACGATGGTACCGTAGGTCACGTTCTGGACCTGTTTCGCTTCGGATGCCGAGTAAACATCGCCTGACAACCCGCTGTTGCTGACACATCCGGCCAGGGATAAACCAATCATTGAAACAGCCAATACGCGTAACATCATTTTATGAATCTCCAGTTCACTCAGAATCGCTCTTGTGAGCATCCGTACTAAACGATTATATGGTATTTGATTCGAGCGGTCATATATTCCGCATTTATTATTAACAAGAATAATCCATGACGGCTTAACCAACGTTAAACGCAAGGGAAACTACCATGCGGGCTGATGACCGGTATATTGTTAAAAAGTATTATTAGTTAATGGCATTAAGTGTCACTTTATGATTGAGTGTTGACTTTGCAAAGATGACTAAGGAAGGCGTATGAAATCCGGGCGATATATTGGCGTGATGTCGGGAACCAGCCTTGACGGTGTTGACGTAGTGCTCGCGGCAATTGATGAAAGCCGCGTAGCCCAGCTTGCCAGCCTCACCTGGCCAATACCGGTAGCCCTAAAAGAGGCCGTGCTCGCCATCTGCCAGGGGCAGGCGCTGACGCTTTCGCAACTCGGTCAGCTCGACAATAGGCTGGGGAATCTGTTTGCTGAAGCCGTTATCGCGTTAATGTCTCAGGAGCATCTTGAGGCACACGATATCGTCGCTATTGGCTGCCACGGACAAACGGTATGGCATGAGCCGACGGGCGCTGCGCCGCACACGATGCAGATTGGCGACAATAATATTATTGCCGCCCGCACCGGCGTGAGCGTAGTGGGGGATTTCCGCCGCCGCGACATGGCGCTGGGTGGGCAGGGCGCGCCGCTGGTGCCGGCTTTCCACCAGGCGCTGCTGGCGCATCCTGACGAACGTCGGATGATCCTTAACATCGGCGGCATTGCTAACCTTTCTTTACTCGTACCCGGCATGCCGGTGCGCGGTTTTGATACCGGCCCGGGTAATATGCTGATGGACGCCTGGATCTGGCGCAGCCTTGGCAAGCCATACGACAAAGATGCCGAGTGGGCCAGCGAAGGCAAGGTTATCCTGCCGATGCTGCAGGATATGCTGAGTGACCCTTACTTCTCGGCGCCAGCGCCAAAAAGCACGGGGCGAGAGTACTTCAACTACGGCTGGCTGGCGCAGTTCCTGACACGTTACCCAGGCCTGCGACCGCAAGACGTCCAGGCGACGCTGACTGAATTGACCGCTGTGACCATCAGCGAACAGGTGATGTTGAGCGGTGGCTGCGAACGTCTGCTGGTCTGCGGTGGCGGTAGCCGTAATCCGTTGGTGATGGCGCGCCTGGCCGGGTTGCTGGCCGGAACGGAAGTGGCCAGCACCGATGCCTACGGGATCAGCGGTGACGATATGGAAGCGCTGGCATTTGCCTGGCTTGCCTGGCGAACCGTCGCCGGACTGCCGGGGAACCTACCGTCGGTGACCGGTGCTTCGGAAGCGACCGTGTTAGGGGCCATTTATCCAGCAAATCCGCAGCATAATCAGAGTTAACTGACATCTTCTTTTACAGTGGGCCGGTAGACTTATCTTGAACGGGAGTGTGAGAATCACTCCTTGACCAGGAATGTCGGAAGGCCCAAAACAATGAAAAAGCTACTTATCGCTGTTCTCCCTTTTATGCTCGCTGGCTGCAGTGCGTACAATCAGTTTATGGAACGCATGCAGACCGACACGCTGGAATACCAGTGTGAGGAAAAACCGCTGACCGTGCATCTCAACAATCAGCGCCAGCAGGTGAACTTTATCTATGACAACCAGCAGCTGAATCTCCAGCAGGGGATCTCCGCGTCGGGCGCTCGCTATACCGATGGGATCTATGTGTTCTGGTCTAAAGGTAATGAAGCAACCGTCTATAAACGCGACCACATCGTGTTGAATAACTGCCAGTTACAAAACCCCAAGCGTTGAGATTTTCAGGCGGGCGGCGCACAATAACGCCACCCGTTCACTACTCTCTTAAACGCCATGTCTGATAACGACGATCTGCAACAAATCGCGCATCTGCGCCGTGAGTACACCCGTGGCGGCCTTCGTCGCCATGACCTTCCTGCTGAACCGCTGCCCCTGTTCGAACGTTGGTTACGCCAGGCATGTGATGCCAGACTGGTCGACCCTACGGCGATGGTGGTTGCCACGGTTGATGAAAACGGTCAGCCGTATCAGCGCATCGTTCTGCTTAAGCACTATGACGAGAAAGGGCTGGTTTTCTATACCAACCTGGGTAGCCGTAAGGCACATCAGCTGGAGAACAATCCGCGTATCAGCCTGCTGTTCCCGTGGCATATACTGGAGCGTCAGGTAATGGTTATCGGCAAGGCTGAACGCCTGTCGACTCTCGAAGTGATGAAGTACTTCCACAGCCGCCCGCGCGACAGCCAAATCGGCGCCTGGGTATCTAAGCAGTCCAGCCGCATCTCCGCGCGCGGTATCCTCGAAAGCAAGTTCATGGAACTGAAGCAGAAATTCCAGCAAGGCGAAGTGCCGCTGCCGAGTTTCTGGGGCGGTTTCCGCGTTTCTATTGAGCAGATGGAGTTCTGGCAAGGTGGTGAACATCGTCTGCACGATCGTTTTTTGTACCAGCGTGACGCAGATGCCTGGAAAATCGACCGTCTGGCACCGTAATCCCTGAAATTTGTTGTGTTAAGCGCTAGCGCTGAGTGCGCCAGCGCTTTATTCTATAGAGCTTTCGCGTCTGGCGAAAAGTCGTGTACCGGCAAAGGTGCAGTCGTATATAGATGGAGAATTTGATGGCAAGCAGTAACTTGATTAAACAACTGCAAGAGCGGGGGCTAGTCGCCCAGGTAACGGACGAGGTAGCGTTAGCAGAGCGACTGGCGCAAGGCCCGATCGCGCTCTATTGCGGCTTCGACCCTACCGCCGACAGCTTGCATTTGGGGCATCTTGTTCCTTTGTTATGCCTGAAACGCTTCCAGGAGGCAGGGCATAAGCCTGTTGCACTGGTCGGCGGCGCAACCGGTCTGATTGGCGACCCAAGCTTCAAAGCGGCCGAGCGTAAATTGAATACCGAAGATACCGTGCAGGAGTGGGTGGATAAAATCCGCAAACAGGTGGCACCGTTCCTCGATTTCGACTGCGGCGACAATTCGGCTATCGCGGCCAACAACTATGATTGGTTCGGCGGCATGAATGTGCTGACCTTCCTGCGCGATATCGGTAAACACTTCTCTGTTAACCAGATGATTAACAAAGAAGCGGTGAAGCAGCGTCTTAACCGTGACGATCAGGGCATCTCTTTTACCGAGTTTTCCTACAACCTGCTGCAGGGTTATGACTTTGCCTGCCTGAATAAACTGCACGGCGTTGCGCTGCAGATTGGCGGTTCCGACCAGTGGGGTAACATTACCTCCGGTATCGACCTGACCCGTCGTCTGCACCAGAACCAGGTATTCGGCCTGACCGTTCCGCTGATCACCAAAGCTGACGGCACCAAATTCGGTAAGACCGAAGGCGGCGCAGTATGGCTGGATCCGAAGAAAACCAGCCCGTACAAATTCTACCAGTTCTGGATCAACACCGCGGATGCTGACGTTTACCGCTTCCTGAAGTTCTTCACCTTTATGGACATTGAAGAGATCAATGCTCTGGAAGAAGAAGACAAGAACAGCGGTAAAGCCCCTCGCGCCCAGTACGTACTGGCCGAGCAGGTGACCCGTCTGGTGCACGGTGAAGAAGGTCTGGTGGCGGCAAAACGCATCACCGACAGCCTGTTCAGCGGTTCACTGAGCGCGCTGAGCGAAGAAGACTTCGAGCAGCTGGCGCAGGACGGTGTGCCGATGGTTGAGATGGAAAAAGGTGCCGACCTCATGCAGGCGCTGGTGGACTCTGAGCTGCAGCCGTCTCGCGGCCAGGCGCGTAAAACCATCGCCTCTAACGCGGTCACCATCAACGGTGAAAAACAGGCTGACCCGGAATATTTCTTCCAGGAAAGCGATATTCTCTTCGGTCGTTACACCCTGTTACGCCGTGGTAAGAAAAATTACTGTTTGATCTGCTGGAAGTAATATTCCGAAACGAGGGGGCGTGGGAAACTACGCCCCCTTCTTTTTTGTCGTCTGAGTAGAGCTAATGAACAACATCCTCGCCATTCAATCTCACGTCGTTTTTGGGCATGCGGGCAATAGCGCCGCCGAGTTTCCTATGCGCCGCCTTGGTGCGAACGTCTGGCCGCTGAACACGGTGCAGTTTTCCAACCATACCCAATATGGTCAGTGGACGGGCTGCGTGATGCCGCCAGCACATCTGACAGAGATTGTGCAGGGCATTGCGGCTATCGACCAGTTGAAGCGCTGTGATGCGGTGCTGAGCGGCTATCTGGGCTCTGCGGAGCAGGGCGAGCATATCCTTGGCATCGTGCGTCAGGTCAAAGCGGCGAACCCGCAGGCGAAATTTTTCTGCGACCCGGTTATGGGGCACCCGGAAAAAGGCTGCATCGTGGCACCAGGCGTGGCGGAATTTCATAAGCGCTATGCCATGCCGGCAAGCGACATCATCGCGCCGAACCTGATTGAGCTCGAAATTCTCGCCGGTCGTGACGTGAAGGATGTGAACGATGCGGTGCTGGCTGCGCGTGAGCTGATCGCTCAGGGGCCAGAAATCGTGCTGGTGAAGCATCTGGCCCGTGCAGGATACAGTCAGGATCGCTTTGAGATGCTGCTGGTGACGACGGATGAAGCCTGGCATATCAGCCGTCCGTTGATCGACTTTGGGGCTCGCCATCCTGTCGGCGTGGGGGATGTGACCAGCGGTCTGCTGCTGGTTAAACTGCTGCAAGGGGCTAGCCTTCGCGACGCGCTGGAGCATGTAACGGCGGCGGTGTACGAGATTATGGTCACCACCAAAGAGATGGGCGAGTACGAGTTGCAGGTGGTGGCAGCGCAGGATCGTATTGCGAAGCCAGTGCATTGTTTTAGCGCGACTCAGCTGTAAACTTTTTCCCGGCGTCGCGAAGCTCGTCCGGGCTACTACCAACTTGTAGCCCGGACGAGGTGTGAAGCGCCAACTCCGGGGAGCCGGCGCACCAATATTACTTCAGACCTTCAGCCGTCATGGCTGCCGCCACCGCAGGACGCGCCGCGACGCGCTCCATATAGGCCGCAATATTTTTGTATCCCGCCATTTCCAGCTTCACGGCAAACGCCCAGCGCAGCACGGTAAACAGATAGGCATCGGCAATAGTGAAGCGTGAACCGCTGATCCACTGTGTGTTCGCCAGCGATTCATCGATGTAGGCCAGCTTCTTATCCAGCAGCGCGCGCGCTGTAGGTTTGTAATCTTCCGGGGTATCCGGGCGGAACAGCGGCGTAAAGCCTTTGTGCAGCTCGGTCGCGATATAGTTCAGCCATTCCAGCGTTCTGTAACGATTGATGGTGCCAACCGGTGCCAGCAGCTGGCGATCCGCAACGCTATCGGCGATGTACTGCATGATAGCCACACCTTCCGTCAGCAGGGTGTTGTCGTCCAGCAGCAGCGCAGGAACCTGGCCTTTCGGGTTGACCTTCAGGAAATCGTCACCGTTTTCCATACGTTTGTGCATCAGGTCGACGCCGATCAGCGTGAAGTCCTTTCCGCTCTCCCTCAACGTAATGTGCGATGCAAGGGAACAGGCGCCGGGTTTGTAGAACAATTTCATGGGTAACTCCTTCAGACTTGGTTATTTTTGTTTTCCCTCAGCCGAAGGGCAGCCGAGGGATATGGAGGTATGTTAGTGCCTGAAGCGATAAAAAAAAAGCCGCTAACAGAAGTTAGCGGCCTAAATATTCATTCGTTTCCCGATGACGTTATGCGGAAGCGACTTTACCGTCAGCAGCAGGTTTTGCGTCGTCCTGAGTCATACGGTTCAGTTTCGGCGCGGTCAGCAGCATCAACACGGCGATAACGGCCGTAGCAACACCAATCTGCAGGAATACGCGGCCATACACGTCCAGAGACATCAGCGGGTCAGTCACGTTTTCCGGAACCGCCATCATGCCTGCAACGTAACCGCCGATGATGTTTGCACCAGCGGTAGTCAGGAACCAGCTACCCATGATGAAGCCCATCAGACGCTGTGGAACCAGCTGTGCCACCATCGCCAGACCCAGACCAGAAATCATCAGTTCACCGATGCTCTGCAGGCCGTAGCTGATGATCAGCCAGTTAACGGAAACGATACCCGCGTCGGAAGCGAATTTCGCGCCCAGCGGCAGCACCAGGAAGGCACCGGAGCACAGCACCATACCAATTGCGAACTTGGTCGGCATTGGCAGGTTGTCGCCCATCTTGTTATAGATAGCGGCCAGAATTGGGCTACCAATAATGATCCAGAACGGGTTCAGTGCCTGATACTGTTCCGGCTCGAACGCGATACCCAGAATGGTGTGCTCAACGTTACGAATCGCGAAGAAGTTCAGAGAGGTTGGCATCTGGCTGTACAGCACGAAGAAGATAATCGCTTCGAGCATCAGGATGAACGCTACGATCATCTTACGACGCGGCGCACCGCTCATTGCGAAGGTCTCTTTACCGAAGATAAAGATGATGCCCAGCGCAATCACGCCCAGAACCATACGTGCGATGCCCTGGTTGTGCAGCAGCCAGGTGGCGACAGCGACCAGAATCACAACGCCAACGATGGTCAGCAGCAGGTTGCGGTAGTTGATTGGCTCGAAGTCAGGCTTGGAACCATACTGTTTAACCCAACGCTGGCAGAAAGCGAAGTTAACCACGGTGATCAGCATACCAACGACGCTCAGCGCGAACGCGGTGCTCCAGCCGTATTTCGCGGCCAGCCATGGTGTTGCCAGCATGGAGAAGAACGAACCGATGTTCACGGACATGTAGTACATGGTGAATGCACCGTCCAGACGCGGGTCGTCTTTTGCATAGCAGGTAGAGAGCAGGGAAGATGGGTTAGCTTTAAACAGGCCGTTACCCACGGCGATAGCCGCCATACCCATATAGACGATGCTCGCATCGTGACCGGACCATGCGACCAGCGCATAGCCGATAGCCAGAACCACGGCACCCAGCATAATCACGCGTTTCGTACCCAGTACTTTGTCGCCCAGCCAGCCGCCGATAGCAACCAGACCGTACACTAATGCACTAAAGGAAGAGAACAGCGTGATGGAATCTGCTTCTGACATACCCAGCTGTTTAACCAGGTAAACGGCCATAATGCCTTGCAGGCCGTAGAAACCAAAACGCTCCCATAACTCGATAGAGAAGATGAGATAGAACGCTTTAGGTTGTTTGAAGGCGTTTAAACTAACGCTTTCAGTTGGTTTATTGTTTGCAGTAGACACATATACCTCTTATTTACATCCCATTCTAATGGGGGGTGTACTGGGCGGAGTGCTCATTGGCATCCACCTTATAGTTATTCTGGAGGGAAACGGGAAGTAATGTTCACTATCCTGCGCTTTCAGACAAGACCTTTGTAATACTCCGTTACAAATAAAAAAGGTGGAATAATTAACCAGTCATATAAATGTTATTTAGCGTTAAATTTCACGCTTTAAATTTAAGCGGTTTTTTATTCTGAAACAGAGGGGCAAAAACGGCAATTCAACGATATCTTCTGCTGATTGCGCTTTCGTATAGTGATATAGGCTGGATTCTGAAAAATAACTGGATGATCATATTGTGCGTTACGGAGGATTCATCCTAATGATGTAAGCGAATTGCTCGTAAAGAAACATAAATGCAACATCATGTTGTGGTGATGATCTGGTCATTTTTTGTATAGAAAATTTCGTTAGTGATGGCCTGTTTAATCTGTAAAAGCGTTATATAGGCGTTGGATGTGCCAAAAAATGGAGAATCAGAGCGTCGAATGGCTTGAAGCCAACAAGAAACCAGGCTCGCGAGTTACCCGGAGCGACTCGATTTTGACCACTTCTACAACATGTATGAGCGTAACGGCGCAGCTTTCGGTGCAGTGCATAAACTGCTCGACGCATGCTGGACAGATAGGGGCATATCCACAATTGGTTATTGGCGGTGGGTCTGGACTTGTTAGAGATATGTGTAAGAGATACCCACATTAGTTATACGGCAAATGATATTGGTGTTCATTTCGGAAAAAATATTGCAAATATAGCATTTGATACGACTGGTATTTATCAAGTCCAGTCGCCAACAAATGCTCATATTAGGTTTGGTTCTGACTTTACAAGCCTAACAGCTATAGCATTAGTAGGCTTAAGTTTCCGGAACTTTAACAGCCTTGATAATGTTCTCCAGGTTTTTTCTGACCCCAACCTATATACTCTGGCTTTTGTTCGTGGCGGCGGAAGTGTTGGTGTAGCTCGAGATAAAAAATTTGAATATGTGATGCTTTCAGACGGTAACCTTACTGGATAATATCGAAAACGTATTTTACGTGGTAATGACGTGATTGGTGAGTATGATATTATCGCTAATAAACAGATGTTCATTAATGCGCCCGATCCCAGTGGCGTATTAGCTTTTCAGTCATCAAGCCAGGAGAGGATGAAATTTGGTCCTCAAGGTTTTTTGAAGGCAAACTATACCGCGAACTACAATAGCGCAACGGCACTACAGCATGAACTATCAGGCTCAAGCTCCGGACAGCATGTTGTTTCTATTTCAAATCAGTCGTCTACAAATCTAAATGGATTGAATATAAACTTAACGCTACAGATCCAAACAATACTACACAGTCCTTTATTTCTTGTGTTGGGTCAGGGTCTACTAAGATGGCAGTTTGGTCAAACGGTAACATTGTTAACGTTAATAACTCTTACGGAGCTATCTCCGATGGAGATTTAAAGTATGGTGTTAAGAATGCTAATTCATCATGGGAAGAATTTAAAAAATATCGTTTCGTAAACTATTACCTTAAAGAAGATGATAGAAAGAAAAAATTACTTGGTGTTATATCGCAGGAGATAGAGAGGGTATCACCCAGCCTAGTAAGTAGATCGCCTGTACTTGAAGAGGTTATCGTGTCTGATCTGGATGGGGTGGCATCAACTGAGATGAGGCCTCCTGGTGAATTTATTCAAAGCATCAATTATTCTGTCTTGTATTTAAAGGCAGCGGTAGCTCTAAAAGAGGCATTAAAACGTATTGAGGCACTGGAAGCCATTATAAAGAAAATTAATTAATATAGAAACCTCGCCAAAAAATGGCGGGGTTTCTAAGATGCCTAAGCCATTTTGTATCTTTTGTTCTTTAGCCACTTTCTCGAAGGGTTTTCTACTAAATGAAATGAAATCATCGAAAGTAATATAGTCAATGCTAGAGCCATTAATCTCCAGTTTTCAAAATGCTGCATTTGTTCTTTGAATTGATTTATTAATATTGAATGAATCAAATAAATAGAGTATGAGATTTCTCCAATATAATGCAATGGTTTCATTGATAGTATGGTTGATATGAGGTTCTTACTGTCAACAAGGCTGGGGACTATAAGAACAAACAATATCACAGTAAATAAATCAGACTCTGAGGTTGTCAAAAACCATGAAAGGAATGCGAAACATATATAAGATATTGTTCTTTTTATATAAATGCCATTTCTATGAGCAATATAAGCACCAATTCCCAGGATATAATCAGCTATACACCGTGCAATTGAAGGGTACATGAATGAATGGTCAAGTGTGTTTGGCGATTTCGAAATGAATAAAATAGCTAATGTGGCAAGTGCCGCCATTAAAAATATGAGGATGCATCTATTATCCCTCATGAAAAATATGATGAAAGGGAAGAGCAAGTATGCGATTAATTCTGTCGATAAAGACCATGATGAAGCGATGTAGTTCCATGCTGTAATAGATTGCAATAAAAAAGTATTTATAAAAATAGAGGAGTTTGGCTGCGTTCTACCATTAAGTAAATAATCAAGGATTAGCGTTGAGAAAAGCAGCGTAACATACAGAGGGTAGATTCTAGAGAATCTATTATACATGTAATTAATATAATTATTCTGCTCGATGGTTTTAAATTTTTCATGGTACACCATGCTCATTATAAAACCCGATAAAACAAAGAAAAAATCAACTGCTATGTATCCATTTTGTACAAAGCCATTAATTTCAGGAAAAGCTGCCCGATCAGTTAAATGAAAGGCAACAACATATAAAGCTGCTAGCCCACGCAAACCTGTTAGTGATTTGATTTCCATAGATAATATTAGAATTAGTTTAATTGCGGTAGTATACATAATGGGGGTGAAAATGCATAGATGGTTGTTGCCTACCAGATTCCAATTGGTCAAGATTCCGACCGAAAAGCAGCCTTACCCTCGGGGCACTCAATAGTGTCCCCTCCGGAGTAAAATATGAGGATGAATCCGCAAAACAACTCAAACCCACGGATGGCGTCGATTCGTCTTGCGCTAATGCTCTGTTTCGTTAGGGGAGGTGGGGGCACTATGGGGGCATTTTCATGCTTGGGGACAGGATTGGGGGCACAAAAAAGGCTCTATTTATCCTTGTTTGTCTTAAAGAGGAATTTTCTAACTTATTGTTCTGCTTCTAAGTACCTGCTTTTAGCCTTTTCGAACTGCCAATCACATAAATAGATGGGATTAAACGCGGTCTAGTCAATCGGAAGGGGGCGGCGGGCCAACTTGCCACGCCGCGAAAAATGGACTACAGCTCCACTTTCTCTTTAAATTCACACAGATCTTCAATGATACAGGAACCGCAGCGAGGCTTACGGGCGATGCAGGTGTAACGGCCGTGCAGAATGAGCCAGTGGTGGCAGTCGACCTTAAACTCGGCGGGAACCACTTTCAGCAGCTTCTCCTCTACCTGTTCGACGTTCTTGCCTGGTGCAAACTGCGTGCGGTTACAGACGCGGAAGATGTGCGTATCGACGGCGATGGTTGGCCAGCCAAAAGCTGTGTTTAACACTACATTCGCCGTTTTACGCCCTACACCGGGCAGTGCTTCCAGCGCCGCCCGGTCTTCCGGAACTTCACCGCCGTGCAGTTCCAGCAGCATGCGACAGGTTTTGATGACGTTCTCCGCTTTACTGTTGAACAGGCCAATCGTCTTGATGTACTCCTTCACGCCATCGACGCCCAAATCGAGCATCGCCTGCGGCGTGTTCGCCACTGGGTAAAGTTTGGCAGTCGCTTTGTTGACGCTCACGTCCGTCGCTTGTGCGGAGAGCAGAACCGCAATCAGCAATTCGAACGGTGAAGTGAAGTTGAGTTCGGTGGTCGGGTGCGGGTTGTTGTCCCGCAGCCGAGTCAATATTTCAAGACGCTTGGTTTTGTTCATCAGGCCTTCTCTGCCCCATCCACGTTCACGCTATCGGCGGTAATAACCTGCTGAGCATGACGTTTCTTAGTCCGTTCATCGATAAGATATTTGATAGCCAGCAACATCCCCAGGCCGATAAACGCGCCCGGTGGCAGCATCGCCAGCAGGAAAGGGGTGTCGGTATGGAAGACTTCAATGCGCAGCACTTTCGCCCAGCTACCCAATAGGCCATCCGCACCGTCAAACAGCGTGCCGTTGCCGAGCAGTTCACGGATAGAACCCAGCACAAACATGGTGCAGGTGGCGCCCATGCCGATAGCAAAACCGTCCAGCGCTGATAGTGCCGGGCCTTTTTTGGCCGCAAACGCTTCTGCACGCCCCACGACAATACAGTTGGTGACGATAAGCGGGATAAAGATCCCCAGCGACTGGTACAGGCCGAACGCATAGGCGTTGATCAGCATCTGCACGGCGCTAACCACCGACGCAATAATCATCACGTAGATGGGGATACGAATTTCCGCCGGCGTCCAACGGCGTAGGCTGGAGATGGCCAGGTTGGTCAGGGTCAGCACCAGCGTAGTGGCAAGGCCTAAACCTAAGGCGTTGGTGGCGGTTGAGGTGACCGCCAGCAGCGGGCACATGCCTAAAAGCTGAACCAGCGCGGAGTTATTCTTCCACAGCCCCTGGACAATAACCTCTTTGACTTCACTCATCGTTTATCCTTCACAGGCTTGCAGTTGTGATAGTTGATCGGGCAGCGTTTGGGCGTACAGCCCTGCGCGTTTTACCGCGTTCACTACCGCGCGAGGGGTAATGGTCGCCCCCGTGAACTGGTCGAACTGGCCGCCGTCTTTCTTCACTGCCCACTGGCTATCGTTCGCACCGTCAATTTTTTTACCGGCGAAGAAGGTTATCCAGTCGGATAGACGAAGCTCAATTTTATCACCCAGCCCCGGCGTTTCGTGGTGCTCGGTCACGCGGGTACCAAGCACGGTACCGTTAAAATCGGCACCAACCAACAGCTGAATAGCGCCGGAATAGCCGTCCGGTGCGGTGGCTTCGAGTACGGCGGCGACTGGTTTATCGTCCTGACGAGCGATATAAACTTTATGCGCGCCTTTGCCGAGCTCTGGGGCTTCGACCACAAAGCAACTCTTCAGCAGGTCATTATTATAGCTGCCCGCCGGGATCACCTGCTGGAACAGGGCGTTTTGTTGCTTCTCGGCCTGGTCGTCGATGGTGTGCTTGGTTAACTGGTTGATCGCCGCCGTCAGCCCGGTAGAGCCGGCTGCGAACAGCGCCAGCGTGACACCGTGTTTACGCATGGTCTTTAACATGTGAATCCTCAGCGGTGTCCGTAAACGCGCGGGCGCGTGTAGTAATCAATCAGTGGGACGGTGATGTTGGCCAACAGCATGGCAAACGCCACGCCGTCCGGGTAGCCGCCGAAGCTGCGAATAAGCCAGACCAGCAGACCCGCCAGTGCACCAAAGATCAGACGACCCCGGTTGGTGGTAGAGGCGGTAACCGGGTCGGTAAGGATAAAGAAGGCACCCAGCATGGTCGCACCAGAGAGCAGATGCATCTGCGGCGAAGCGACGCTTTCCGGATGGAACAGCCAGCCGAGCGTTGAGCAGACGGCCAGGCTCACCAGGAAACTCACCGGAATATGCCAGCGAATTGCTTTTTGCCACAGCAGGAACAGGCCGCCGACCAGATAAGCCACGTTGACCCACTGCCATCCCGCACCGGCCAGCGCACCGTGATAAATCGAGGACTTCAGGATCTCATCCACCGGATGTCCGGCATGAAGCGACGTTTTGAACGTATCGAGTGGTGTTGCCTGGCTAATGCCATCGACACCCATCTTCAGCATCGTCATGTCCTGACCTGCAGCGGTATGACCGCTGAAGATCACCTGCAGCGCGTCCATAAAGTCCGGCACGTTGGCGGCGATATCATGCGGTGGCAACCAGGAGGTCATCTGAACCGGGAAGGAGATCAACAGTACCACGTAGCCAATCATCGCTGGGTTAAATGGGTTCTGGCCCAGGCCGCCGTAGAGTTGCTTAGCAATAATCACGGCAAACACGGTACCGAGTACCACCATCCACCACGGAGCAAACGGCGGAATACTGATGGCCAGCAGCAGACCGGTCAGCAGCGCGGAGTTATCGGCGAGCGTCTGACCGATGTTCTGCTTACGCAGGCGAAGCACCAGCGACTCGGCAAACCAGGCGGTAAGAATAGCGAGAACCAGTTGAATGACGGTTCCCCAGCCAAAAAACCAGCTCTGGACCACAATGCCGGGCAGCGCGGCAATGACCACCAGCATCATAATGCGCGATGTCTGGCGATGATTGTGGGTATAAGGGGAACTTGCGATTTTGAAAACCATTTAATCCTCGTTAACGGCCTGAGCGGCTTTCCTGGCTTGAACACGGGCAATAGCGGCGGCAACGGCGGCTTTGCGTGGGTCGTCGTTGGCGGCAGGCTCGTTCATATCCGGTGCGGCTGCTTTGCGCGCTTTGGCACGCGCGATGGCGGCCTCAACGGCAGCTTTACGCGGGTCGACCGCTGTCTCTTCAACGGTAACGGCTGGTGCTTCGACTGATTGTGCCGCTTTACGTGCTTTGGCACGCGCGATGGCGGCTTCAACGGCAGCTTTGCGTGGATCAACCGCGTCGGCAACGGTAGCGGGCTCTTCCGGCATTGATTGCGCAGCTTTACGTGCTTTAGCTCGGGCAATAGCCGCTTCAACCGCGGCCTTGCGCGGATCGATGGCCTCGTCAATCTCTGTAGATTCTGCGGCATCAGTCGGGGCCGCTTTACGTGCTTTAGCTCGGGCAATGGCCGCTTCAACCGCGGCCTTGCGTGGGTCGACAGCTTCAGCCGTCGCCTGCTGCTTTTCAGCCTGGGCGGCGCGAGCCTGGGCTTTGCGCGCTTCACGGGCGGCCGCCACGGCGCTGTTATCCGGCACGGCGCCAGCCTGAATCACAATTGGCTGCGTGGCCTGTTGCTGTTTATCTCGTACGCGAGCCAGTGCAGCATGAATCGCATCCTGATCTTTGGCGGCAGGCTGAACGGCAGCTTTTTTATGACGCTCTTCACGAGCGGCTTTCTCGCGTTCCAGACGCTGCTGGCGCGCTTCGAAACGGGCTTTAGCTTCTGCAGCGCGCTGCTCTTCCTGACGAATGGCGCTGATCTCGGCCTTTTCCTGACGGAAGTATTGCACCAGCGGAATGCTGCTTGGGCAGACCCACGCGCAGGCACCGCACTCGATGCAGTCGGAAAGGTTATGAGCCGTGGCTTTATCGTGCTGCTGGCCTTTGCTGAACCAGTACAGCTGCTGCGGCAGCAGATCAGCCGGACAGGCATCGGCGCAGGCGCTACAGCGAATGCACCCTTTTTCCTCTTCCGGCTCGCCCATTTCAGCGGCAGAAGGGGCCAGCAGGCAGTTGGTGATTTTGACCACTGGCACATCAAGCCAGGGCAGGGTAAAGCCCATCAGCGGGCCGCCCATGATCACCATCTGATCGCTGGTCGGGCAAAAATCGGCATGTTTCAGCAGATGCTGTACCGGGGTGCCCAGACGCGCCCATACGTTACCAGGTTGGCCAACTGATTCACCGGTCAGCGTGACGACGCGCTCGGTCAGCGGTTCGCCGTCGATCACCGCGCGTTTTACCGCATAGGCGGTGCCGACGTTCTGCATCAGTACGCCAATATCCGATGAACGGCCACCGTGCGGAACCTGTTTGCCGGTCAGAATTTGCGTCAGCTGCTTTGCGCCACCGGAAGGATATTTGGTTGGGATCACGCGCAGGCTAATACCGTGACAGCCGGCGAGCACCGCGCGCATCATCGAAATCGCCTGCGGTTTATTATCTTCAATGCCGATAAGCACTTGCTGCGGTTGCAGAATATGCGCGAGGATCTGAATCCCTTCGACAATTTGCGCCGCGCAGTCCTGCATCAGGCGATCGTCAGCGGTGATGTACGGTTCGCACTCGGCGGCGTTGATAATCAGCGTGGTGATTTTATCGCCGCCGCCGCGCAGTTTGTTGCCCGTCGGGAAACCCGCGCCACCTAAACCAGCGACACCATACTGGTGGATACGCTCGATAAGTGCGTCACGGCTATGGTTTTTGTAATCATTCCAGCCGTCGCGAGCTATCCAGCGGTCTTCACCGTCGGCTTCAATAATGACGCTCATTTCCGGCAGTGCGGAAGGGTGGGCGGTGGCATGAGGCTCAATCGCGATGACCGTCCCGGAAGTCGGTGCGTGGACCGGCAACATGCGTCCCCAGCCGCGCGTTAACGGCTGGCCACGGAGCACGTGATCCCCAGGCTTCACGCTGAGTTCACCTTCTGCGCCAATATGCTGCTTCAACGGAATAACAAAACGCTGGGCAAGGGGAACCTGGCGCAGTGGCGTGCCGTTTGACTGGGTTTTCATTTCAGGCGGATGAATGCCTCCGTCGAAATCCCAGATTTTGTCTTTTCTGAAGGCGGAGAATAGCTTAAGCATGGTGTTCCACAGGAATAATTCGTACCGGGATAGTGTGCAGATCCCACTTCCAGCTGTCGGTCGTCGTTTCGACAGGACGTAACTCGATACACTGCGTTGGGCAAGGGGCCACGCACAGGTTACAGCCGGTGCACAGGTCGCTGACCACCGTATGCATGGCGCGCGTCGCGCCAATAATGGCGTCTACCGGGCAAGCCTGAATGCACTTGGTACAACCGATACAGTTATTTTCATCAATGACGGCGAGCATGCGCGCTGGCTCGGCGGCCGCTTCGTCACCGCCGATGGGCTGCGGGTCAACGTTCAATAGCGTGGCAATTTTCAGCATCACGGCTTCGCCACCGGGCGCGCAGCAGTTAATTTTTTCACCGTTGCTGACCGCTTCCGCGTACGGGCGACAGCCGGGGTAACCGCACTGCCCACACTGGCTCTGCGGCAGCAGTTCATCAATTTTTTCAACTACCGGGTCGTCCTCAACGGCAAAACGGCGCGAGGCATAACCTAAAATGACGCCAAAAATCAGCCCTAACAGGCTTATCGCAGCGACAGCAATCCAGAAGGTCATCATTACAACTTCACCAGCCCACTAAAGCCCATAAAGGCTAATGACATTAAACCAGCGGTAATCAGCGCGATGGCGTTGCCGCGAAATGGCGCAGGAACGTCGGAGACCACCAGACGTTCGCGAATAGAGGCGAACAGCACCATGACCAGCGAGAAGCCGACGGCGGCTGAAAAGCCGTACAGCGCCGACTGCAGGAAATTGTGGCCGAGGTTGATGTTAAGCAGCGCCACGCCGAGCACGGCGCAGTTGGTGGTGATAAGCGGCAGGAAAATACCCAGCAGGCGATAGAGCGCCGGGCTGGTTTTACGCACGACCATTTCGGTGAACTGGACGACAACGGCGATGACCAGAATAAACGCCAGCGTGCGCAGGTATACCAAATCCAGCGGGATCAGAATCCAGGTATCGATAAGCCAGGCGCAGATAGAGGCCAGCGTCATCACGAAGGTGGTCGCCAGGCCCATTCCCATGGCCGTTTCCAGCTTTT
Organism: Kluyvera sp. CHPC 1.251; assembly: GCF_036759945.1. Lineage (NCBI taxonomy): Bacteria > Pseudomonadati > Pseudomonadota > Gammaproteobacteria > Enterobacterales > Enterobacteriaceae > Kluyvera > Kluyvera sp. CHPC 1.251. The sequence continues at coordinate 276,956 of NZ_JAPKIC010000007.1, forward strand.
TGGAAACACCCATAAACGGGCATAGCCCCAGGAACTTCACCAGGACGAAGTTATTTACCAGCACGGTACCGATAAAGAGCAATAAATAGTCAGACATCATTCGACCTGTAACAAAAAAAGCCACCTATTATCTGACAAAGTGTCTTGAGCGACAACAGGCTAAATGTGGGGTTATTACGCGTGAGTAAAGGTGCGTTTTACCCGCTGCGAACGCTTGAAGTACGGCACAATTAGCGCGGCGGCCAACAGCGGAAGCAGCAGCTGTCGTACGGCAAGGTCGTCAGAAATCGGCGAGAAGGCGAAGGCTTTCACCGCCAACAGAACGCCAATCATCAGCCAGATAATGTAATGCTTCGGTACGTTGTGGCGGCGCTTGAAGAAGGCGATAGTCAGCCACAGCGTGTAATAACACATGGCGATGAATGACAAGAAGGAGAGCGCGAGCAGGGCGATATTGGCCGCACCCATCTCTTTAATCAGACTTAGGGTGTTCGGCGTCAGCAGGACATAGCCAAATTTAACTAGCGTGAGGCTTTGTTGAATAAATAAGATTTCGTGCGAACGACCCTGTAGCTGGCTGGATTTTCAGGCAATACGCACGCTTTCTGGCATCCCGGCCTTTGTCATCCTGTTCAACGCACGCACCATGGCCATAGCTTCCGCTACCTGACCATCGTAGTCACGCAGCGTCAGTGAATCTCCCAACAACTGCTTCATTCTGTACATTGCCGTTTCCGCTATCGAGCGACGGTTATATTCCGTTGTCCATTTCCACCGCGCATTACTCCCGGTCATTCGCTGATTAGCCACTGCAC
>NZ_JAPKIC010000008.1:0-257703 GCF_036759945.1 Kluyvera sp. CHPC 1.251
ATGGACAACAGATTACAACCGTCGCTCGATAGCGGAAACGGCGATGTACCGGGTAAAACAGCTGTTCGGGGGTTCACTGACGCTGCGTGACTACGATGGTCAGGTTGCGGAGGCTATGGCCCTGGTACGAGCGCTGAACAAAATGACGAAAGCAGGTATGCCTGAAAGCGTGCGTATTGCCTGAAAACACAACCCGCTACGGGGGAGACTTACCCGAAATCTGATTTATTCAACAAAGCCACATACTGCTTAAGGTCGTTCAAAGTAAGGATTGTGGGGAGACGACAAAAAATCCAGAGGCGCAACATACCAGCATCTCCGAGCCGTTTTTTAACCAGTCCTCAAGATTATCGTGCGATCTCGTTAGTCGTTCGATATCCGCTCTCCACTGCTGGATTTCATTACCGTTCCAGTCGATATTTAGCTCGATTTGTTTGGCAACGAACCGGTGTTTACCTCTGTTAACTGTGGGTTCATAGTCCTTACGTTGATCTTTGATGAGATCAGCCTCATAGAGGAAATCATCGTTTTTGTTGTCGGTATAATCAAAAATTACCTTAATTAAATCAATATCAACGTTTTGTTTTTTGATGAATAAACCCTGTGTTCCGCTTCCGTTCAAGTCCCGGCTAAAGTTAATGTTGAGATGGCGGCGGAGTGAGAAGAAATAGCTGTGACCGTGCATAGTCAATGCAATTATGGCTATGTCATTGCAGTTGTAGGGTGTATGTGTATCTATGATGTTACCTTTAATTCATATTCGGTCGAGAGCGCCAGGAAACTAACCTAATATACCTTTTTTCTACACCAGTATTTGGATCAATTTTCATCCCTTTGGCCTGCTTCTTGTTGATTAACTCTCAGCGATGTTTGAAATAGGCCATCAGTGGTCAGAATCATTTTTTACTTCCACTTTTTGCTCAGATTTGACCCTAAGGTCTAAGTTCCAATACGTTTCGCTCAATTACTATCACCCCTGATAAATTATTCTATGATTACGTGGAGGGCGGGGGATTCAGGCAATGTTAAGAAATGAAAGGTTTAAATGCGAATATTACAGGTGGAGGAGATGGTGGATACCCCCGACTGACAAGGGGAGTTGATGGCGCTGAGTTCACCCCCTTGCCTGAAGAGGAGTCTCCCCGGTCTTCCCCCGGGGATGATGGCAGGTAATTTGTTGTTAAATAAAGTAAATTATGAAATCCCCCATTTCCCCCGTATTCTCTGCTTCATTATGAATAATCTTAGAGAAAGGAACCGTAAAGGACCGTAGAAAGACCGTAGCTGTGAGGTGAGGGAAGGCACATCAGAGGGTGTTGAGGTGTCTAAAAGTAACGAACATCTGCGAAAATGGCGAGAAATCCAGCAAACAAATAACGTGTTGCAACGACCAGAAATCTACCGTAGCCAGAAAAGGAAAAAGCCCCGCTTTGCAGCGAGGCCTTATGAATATTGGTGCCGGACTCGGAATCGATGTTTCTTTTTAACTTGCTGATATATTTGATTTATTTTTAATGTGGTTATTTTTGTACCCTCATTTATACCCTCGCTCCCGTCAGATACGAATTTAAAACCCAAATCGGGGACGACAATGGAATGGTCATCTGAGGATAGTGTGTTGACACTTCATGGTGGTGTTTTGTCTGGCGACGCACCTGGTGCGTCACAAGGATCCAGTAACAAACCACCAGAAGAAAAGCACCAGGTACGTCAGTATTATTTTGACCTTAAGTAGAAAAGCCTGGCAAGGAGTTTGTTTAGACCCTGTGCTGATAAAGCAATTCCACTTACGTCCAGACAGGTAAATCATCCTGACTACTGTCTGGATGCCAGCGTGCCAGGGTAATGACGGGCGATAATGTCATTCAGCTTATCAACCAATTCTGGTCGCTTAAATGTGATATGCGCTGTTCCCTTCTGAAAGTACTTAACAGTAAACATCTCATCCTCATAACTGGTGCTGTGCCTGTTTTCATGAATATGGTCGCTGAGACGACGGGTGACATCAGCGCGGTTGTCAGGAACAGGTTTTCCGTCAAGTATCATCAGCATCCGCTCAAGGTCAGCTAACCGAGCGCGCTGCCAGCCCCAGTTAAGCCCATACCCCCACCGATCATATTTAACCAGCCCGTTCACGATGATCTTCTTTCCAAACTTATACGGGCAATTACTCTTGTAATTCCAGCTCAGGCCCTTAAACACGTTAATCACACCACGCTCAAACACCTCGCCTTTGCTCTGGTGCAATTGTTTAAATGTGCTAAGGATGTTTTCTTCACAGACAGCGGGAATATCGTCTTTCTCCAGGCTGTGGTACCACTCGTCGCGGGCCTTTGCGTCCATCAGGCTGAGCATTCCGGAGCGTTGCATCAAATCCCGCCATATATCGCGATCGAGATTACGGGTAATGGCTTTTATTGCCGTTTCTCTTTTTTCCATCAACCAGCAGCCGCAGCGAAAATTCTGCTTCATAGCCCAGTCCACGGCGGTTTTTCCGCCGATGCTGCGGGTCAGCGTCGAAACATCGTCAAGTTGTTGCATGAGCACTTCAATCTGCGCCAGCGCGGCATTCCGTCCGCTGACAATACGCTCAATGCTGGTGGAGCAAATCATGCCGGTGTGGTCGGTTAACACTTCGGGTTCGGTGAGAGTAAGTTCTGACATCATTTTTCCTTTATATAAAGCAAAGCGCCAGCCGGTAAGGCTGGCGCTTATACATGAGTGATGGGTCTTGTCAGGCGGCTAAACAGTTCCGGCCTGTTGCAGAAGCTGCAGATGATGGAAATCGCGAACGTCCTGCAATGCCTGGGTGATATGGGGTAACAGTGTTGCTGAATCGGTGTTGTCTTCGTCGTTGTCGAAAATAATGTCGGTGTCGCAATCGATGTTGCCCTGAAGCCAGTCAATCAGAATGGTGAGAGCGGCTTCGGTGGTTAATTCTGGCATGTGAAAACCTTGTGGTGATTGAAGTGGGCTACCAGTCAAAGGTGGCAGAGCCGGGCAGCACTTCGCCACAGGCATCAAGATGAACAATGCCAGCGGAGTAACGACGCATAATAGTCACCACCAGGCGGCGACAGGCTTTCGACAAACCAAGGCGTTTTAGCCGCAGCACTGGAAATGACCACGCATTCAGGTAGAGCAGATAACCTGAGCCGGTATAGCTAATCCATTCCGACTCGCCAAAGTCTTCATGCTGGTGCGACAGGGCATACAGCAGCGAATTGTCTTCCTCGGTGATATGTGCGGTGCTGCACTGAATGCTGTTAACGCGGGCGATGGGCGGAAGCGGATCTTCAACGACCAGCTTTCCGGGGGAGTCAGCAACGCGAAGGGAATAACCGTTGTCACAGACCACGTTAATCAGGTCGGCCAGCTCAATCCCATCAATATCTATGGCGATCCGGCCCATATTGAGGGCCAGAACGTTGATGGCATCGGCTTCCACTGTGAGGGACAGCTTCATTGTTGTTCCTTTTTGTATTTGCCGGTAATGAGATCTGTCACAGGTCTGTAGCCATGACGGGTCATCAGCCCGGTCGCCTTCCGGGCTCGGAGGATATCAATACTGCCGATAAGCGGTGACTGTGTGTCTGCGCTAAAGCCGCGTCTGTCAGTACGGACCAGGTCGTACTTTTCCACGATAAAGTTCACCGCGTCGCACAGTGAGATACCGGCGTCGATATGCTCCTGGATCACGCCATCGTTGCCAAATGGCGTGTCGTTTAGCGTCAGACCGTAGTGACGATCCAGCAGATGGTTCAGGAGGTGCTGCCAGATATCCACGGGGGACGGACGTGGTGAGGTCTCATGCGTGGAGGATAGTGGTTGGGTTTGCACAACTGGATCTCTTTGATGATGGGTTAAAATGAGGAAAAGCTGTGAGAAGGTTTACGCGGTTGCTGCAGGTGTCGGGTAAATCGCGATGTACACGTATCCATGCGAGCCGAGGCTGTCGGCCTCGCAGGTCAGCCCTTTTGAGTATAATGTGACGCAGTGCTGATGGCGGGGATTGAGTTCACCGGAAACCAGCATCAGCTCAAGCTGTTTGAGCTGTACCGGAAACGCCTGGTCAAGATGGCGTAAATCCGCGTCGCTGAACGTGCCGGCGATACTCGCGCGGTCGGCGAGATAGTGCAGCCGGTTGCCCTCCTGCACCAGACGGGCACCAAAACAGGGCGTGATACTGCGTTTAAGCCCCCACCAGGGTTCAGTGATATCGTGGTTTTCTGCCGGTATTTTATTCGACAATTTTAGCCTTCCTTAAACGTGAATTAATTCAACGTGACGCTGCGTAATACAACATAGGGGCCGTTGCGGTCCTGACGACGTTCTGCGAAGACCGCGAGCACACCGCTGATATCCTGGACTTCCCGCCCGGCATAGTGGCAGATGCTGCCGGACCACTGATACCGCCCGGTACAGAAGCGAAACAGGCGGGACTGCGGATGCTGGCGGTATATCGCCATTGCCTGGCGTTTGCTAATAATCTTCATAGGGTTATTTTCCTGTTGTGCTACAGCCAGCCACGTTCTGCAAACGAGGCGATTTCCATACCGCCGACCACCAGGTGGTCCAGCAGGCGGATATCTACCAGGTCCAGGGCCTGTTTCAGGCGTTCTGTGATTCGTTTGTCGGAATCACTGGGTTCGGCATGTGTTGACGGGTGGCAATGCGCGACAATGACAGCGGCGCAGTTATGCTTCAGACCGGATTTCACCACTTCGCGGGCATGGACCTGCGTATGGTTGATGGTGCCGGTAAAGAGCGTTTCATGGGCTATCAGGCGATGCTGGTTATCGAGGAAGAGGGCGGTAAATTCTTCACGCTCCAGTGAAGCAAGCTGCAGACGCAGCCAGTCGCGGACGGCATGGCTGGAGGTAAATGACGCGCCGGGCTCGCGTAGCTGGCACGCCAGCAGGGTTAAGGCTTCCCTGACCGTCTGCTGGTCGGCAGGGGCTAATTCACGGGCAAACAGTGGTAACTGTTGTTCCATAGCTGCTGACCTCAGTCGATGATGTGCATGATGGTGTTACATTCCGCGTGGTTGAGCGCGTAATCCCGCAGGCGGTAATAGTGCTCTGTCATGGCATCGCATTCGGTACGCATGGCGTGGTGGCTGTAAGTCATCAGACAGACCGCAATCCCTGCAGCTTCGGCACTGAGTTCACCGCCGTTACCGTTCATCGGGTTGTACAGCGTCCACGGCTCATCGGTGTCCGGTTCCGGTGCCATAAATGCGCCGCCGTTGCTGAGTGAATAAAAATTCCAGATACCCCCGCAGTAATCAGCACACAGACGGTCCATCCAGGCGAAGATCTGCGGCTCCAGGGTAATCCACTGTGGTATGCTGCCGAAGTGCTGCGGCCAGAAGCAGATACGCTGTTCGTCAGGTACCTGCGTTACGGTCAGTTCAAAATCAGGTTCGTTAGCAGCAGATGCGAGGTTGCTTTGTGTCGCGGTTGTCATGGGTATGTCTCCGTCAATAAAAAACGCCAGCGGCGATGGCTGGCGTATGGGGTAATAAAGGATGGTCCGGGAGATGGTTGTCGGGAATGGGGGTTGTCAGTCGGTGAGTAACGACCTGCGGATGCCATAGCGCCGGATATATGGGGTAAGTCCTGCACCGGCATCGGGCTCAAAATTCCAGGCACGCCAGACCATGCTGCCATCATCGTCGCGCACAACCAGACGAAAATGCGTGGTCTGGTCATCTTCGATGGTGACGTTGTGGTAACGACTGATAATGGCTTCGGCCTGCTGCCGGGTAAAAGAGCCAGGTGGTAGTAACAGGGATTCAGGCATGATGATGGCCTTAAAAAGTAAAAAGCCCTGTTGCACATGGGCAACAGGGCTGGTCGAATCACTTATGTGAAAATCCGTCAGGGTTGATCGAGACAATCCTGCCAGGTGATATCTTTCAGCGCATCGTGCAAGCCACGGGCACTGAACGGTTTCGATTCCCCTGACTGAAAGGCGGTGAAAGCCACTTTGTCTTTTGCTCCTGTGTGCTTCAGTGCTTCAAAAGCCACCTTAGCCGGAACAGCCTCGCCCGGAAGCAGTGTTTCATTCTCAAGCGAGTATTTTTCATTGTTTATCAGAAGATACACCTCGCTCATTCCTTCATCAGAGGTGGCGCGGTAATCCTCCTTCGGGAGCTGCCAGGCCACAACCATCTTTTTATTGCTGCAACTGATGGTCAGCTTCTCTCCGGCCTGATTGTCGCTGCTGAGTGCAAACTCCATACCGCCCGTATTGCCGTACCATTCACCCCACTGTTGTTCGGTCACTGTTGCATGAGTGAAGGCCGGGGCCAGAAGAGACAGCAGGACAGGTAAACAGGGTTTAATTTTCATACTGTTATCCTTTTCAGTTCATTAGCGCTGATTCAGTTTTTCTTTATACGCGTCTATCTGTGCCTTTAGCTGTGCCAGCGCAGCCGAAGCGATATCGGCGTCAACACGGATAAAATCCTCCTGAATCACGCTGAACCTGACCGGAATTTTAAATGTACTGGCACCCGGTCCTCGCAGAATAGCCGTTCCTGTTTGAGTGTTATCACCGACCTGCTGCGCATTCTCAATCATCAGGCATGAAACATTTTCCTGAATGGAATCCCATACTTTTTGACCAATGGCCCCGCAGGCGGCTGAGTGATATTGAGTAAGGTTCAGATGTGCCTTTTTCGCTTTATCGAACTCGCTCTCTTTTTGCGGGTGGGCTTTATAATAATCGCGCTTTTTCTGTAACTGCTCTTCCCGGCGCTTTTGCGCCTGCTGCTGATTGAGCTTATCAATCTCATCCGTGTCCGGACGTGCCGTAATGACACCGTCACTGAGGGTCATGCGGACCGGGTAGATATTGCCATTACTCAGGTTAGCAACCGCCAGATAACGGCCTTCAGATAAGGTTCTGGTGATATCGACTGAAACACAGGACTCCCGCGAATTGAGGTTCTCAAGCATATCGTTTACTGCCAGACAGCCTGATGCTTTGACCGTACTCTCTGGTGATGCAGCAAAGCTGGAGCCAGCAATCATTGCCAGCAGAGGTAATAATTTAATCAGTTTCATTTTTTTCCTTACTGAAATCAGATGAATAGTTTTTGTGAATACATAAATGCCCCGGATAATACCCACCGGTACATCAGTGGGTAGTGTCAGGGCAAGGAGTCGGCTGAATACCCCGATTTTTGACGATACTGGTGATAACAGCATCGGGCTCCTCTTTGCTGCCAGGTGGATAAAAAACTGCACTATTCCGGCCTGTTATCAGCCGGAACAAACGCAAGCAGTGACTGCTGAATAAATCGAAAATGGGGTAAGGCCTGAATGAACACCGGGTCTTCAGCCAGACGACATAAACTGTCGTTACGCCGGAAAGACTCCTGCAGGGGTTGAACCAGATGAATTTCATCCAGCGTGAAAACGGCAATATGTCCGTTATGCTCGGCAATCAGATACCAGGTCTGCTGGTGGATGAGTAACCGGCACGGAGCCAGTCGCTCGCAGCGCTGCCCGTCAGCAAGCAGTGTGACTTTTCTGCGGTCAGTAATTGCCTGAACCAGTCGCCAGAATGACAGAGGCACTGACGGTGAGGATGCCGGACTGGCAGGTGGTATAACGCAGGGGGCTTCATCACACATCAACAACGTATTCACCAGTCGGCGGTCAAGGCCCGGAAAAAGCCCGGCCAGCCCGCTGCGGTGGGCAAAGATAAGCACATCAGGTACCATCTGCATCTCACTGCCAGCGGTGCGCAGACGGCAGTAGCCGGACTGATACTCAAGGTCCAGGTACATCAGACGTTCACGAAAATCCCGCCGCAGCGTGCGAACCGATACGCCAAACTCAGCGGCCAGTTTGCGCACACTCAACGTTTCACCCGCCACCAGGCGGCTGATTATCAGTGACAGCCTGACAGCCAGCCGGTCATGGCGGCGTTCTGCCTGTGTCATGAGAGGTTCTCCGGGAAAGTTAACTGACTGAAAATGATGTGATTACTTTAAAGAGGGGCGCGGTCAGGGTATGGACACCACAGTAACTATTTTTCATTTCTGCAAATGTCAGTTGTGGCGGGGGTTACAGACAATCTCCGGGGAGTGAGGACCGCCAGCACGTCGCAATGCGGACAGGTGGTGTCCGATATTAACAACGTGGCAACATGAAACGTCTACTGCAGTTGTGTGAGCAGTGTTTCTGCCATCACCCACAGCGCACGGTTAAGCTTCACGTCCCCGTCAATGCCGCGCACGGCACGGGTATGTGTCCGTCCACCTTTAGCATTACGCCCACTGAGTCCGCCCTTAATCAGGTTTTCCTGCACACGTTGATAAGTAGTCCACAGGTCATTGCTCTCATCCTGCCAGCGGCGCGGGGAGAGTATCTGCGATTCAGTAACCGGCTGATGGTCCTCACCAAAACGATACGTCAGCGCGGCTTTTGCCAGTGCCTGCTGCGCAGGTGGCGGCAACAGCAACGACTGCATGGCATCCCGCTTTTCTTCCACACGGTCAAAAATCCCCAACACCTCATAGGCCCCGTCAATAACCTGACTCACCACGTCCCCCTTGTGTGGCACCCGTACCTCGCCAAAGGATTCGCCACAGACAAGACCGTTCTGACACACAGCTCTGAATAACCCCGGCAGCATCTGGTACGAGCTGGTGCCGTCATGTGAATTAAGAAGAATAATTTCCGGTACCTGCTTACCGGTAATCTGCCCCTCCCGGCGCAGACGCAGCATGTGCTTTGTGTGTTCGCGACGACCAGGATCACGTACACGGGTCTGACAGGCAAAGAACGGCTGAAAGCCCTCCCGCTGCAGACTGTCCAGCAGAGAGATGGTGGGAATATATGTGTAACGTTCACTACGGGATTCGTGTTTGTCTTCGCTGAATACACTGGGTACCACGCGGAACAGTTCTTCACGGGTTAACGGACGGTCACGACGAATAAGATTTGCAGCGCCAAAGCGCGAAGCCAGACGGGTCATAAGCAGATTCCTCATAATGGGGAAAACTAATAAAAGAAAGCCCCGTCGCACAGGCGACGGGGCTCGGAAAACAACTGGCAGGATTAAATACTCAGAAGAAGAAATTCCAGACGCTACGGGCAACCGACACCACTGTATCGCGTACCGCCCTGATAACTGCCCGCACCGGGGCCGGTATCAGCGGTAGAGCGCTCACCGCATCCAGCGTCGCGCCGACGGTTTCACCAAAATCGTTACGCGCTTTTTCCTGGACTGTCGCTGTGCGAAAGGGAGACTGCAGTTGCGCCACTACCGGGCTGCTAGCTTCACGAGGCAGGCAGCGGATCATCCGTTCGGCCATTATCCGTAATCCCCACCTGGCCCGGACCGATACGGCACATACCGGATGCACCGGCTGGAACAGTTCATGCAGCAGGCAGATTTTGCGACTGATATTCAGCTTCTGTGCTGTGGATAATTGACTGTTACTGCTGGTGGGCTCGACCTTGTCCGACTGGCTGATAACAAACAGCACTTTATGCCGATATGCTTCACCAATAACCTGTCGGTAAAAATGCTCATCCACCGCCAGCGCGCGGTCATCAGCCTTAATCAGCCACAGCACCAGGTCGAGCTGGTGTAGTTGTTCGCGGTACAGCGCAGCATATTCCGCATCGCGTGAACTACTTTCCCCGACACCGGGTAAATCCACGAGGGTCATCACACGTTCTCCCACCTGCAGACGAAAGCGCAGTGGCTCACGGGTACAGGCAGCAACATCGCTGACCGGCGATACCTCACCGGCAAACAGGGCATTGCACAGACTGGATTTACCTGCACCGGTTTTGCCCATAATTCCGATCACTGGCTCATAGTGAGTAAGCTGGTTTATCTGCTGCAGAATCCGCTCTGATGTCCACTGCGGCAGGCCAGAAAGTGATTGTATAAAGGTCTGCAGACCTTCTTTTTCGTGCATCGTCATTCCTCTGAAGAATTAAAATGAAAACGGCAGTACCCGAAAGTTCTGCCGTCACATCAGGGCTGTTCACGAGGATGATATATATCTGAATATTTTTTTGATTAATCGTTTTTTACAGATCTCATTTTCTTATAAGCATCATCAATATATGCTTTAAGTAAGGCATTTGGTTCAATGCCTGTCGCATCCTGCAACGCAAGTAATTTCTTTTTAGACTGTGCTGTCAGTTTAATACCTGAGCTGTCTTTGGCTTTTTTATCCCTGTGGCGTTTTTGGATCCAGGCGTTTCGGGCTCGAGCCAGAAAGTGTTGCTTATTTTTGTCTGCATCCAGTTCGAAACTATATGATTCATTTTTGATGAAAGCGTGCTGTTCTTTGCTCCAGCCAGCCCAGTTATCAAATGTCGCCAGAAGAAAATCATTCATTTGTTTTCTGGTGGCAGGAGATACATCGCAACCAATAAAGCTCTTTTGCATATAATCCCACAGCCAGAGGAGATTATCCTCATCATCAAGATCAATCCATGAAAAAGGTTGAGGGTAATTGCCAAACTCAGTACGCCATGATTTATAAAGGCGATCGATGACTTCTATTTTGTCATTAACGCTCATAGCCAGATTATCAACGAAAGTCATGCTTGAAGAAATATAGCTTTCTTCAGAGTCGTATAATGGACTTAGCGATTGGAAATTAACACCGTTAGCTACGTGAGAAACTACATTTTTTATGGCTGAAGGGCCATTATCAAGAGTAAAATCCTGAGCGTTAATTGTATTTATTGCTTTTTCTCTGTTTAAGTCTGCAATCAACTTTTTAACGCCTTTAACATCTTCCACGCCTGCCTTATCATTTTTTGAATCAACATCAATTTCCCATTGACTCGTTGACTGAGTTATAAGTACATCATCTTTGATGATCGGAGTTGATATCAATAAACCCTCTGCGAAATTGATGTCTGAATTATTTAACCTGGAGGTAAGTAATATATCGTTACTGACAAGCCAAAAGTATGAATAACATGCACCACGTCTGCTTGATTTCATCCAGTCAAAATACTTATCAGGAACAATATTGATAGCAGCATGCTTTTTCATCTCTCTGATTATTTTTTTTCGCTCTTTAAGATTTTTACAGAGAGAGTTTAAAGCTGTGTTAATTTCATCAGCATACTGAGCAGCAGAGTGGTAACTTTTTGTTGTATTGGTGTCAATCCATATCCCATACCTAACAGCCAGGTACCCCAGGTACTGGTTGTATCTCCTCAAACGCCTGTAGTCCATCAATGCCATACCGTTCCCCTGTCACGTTTATCGTGCATCCTGATGTATCAAAATCACCCGTCAATCAACCATGAAAAACATAATTTAACAGTAATAAAAATGCTTTAAAAGCATAATTATTTAGTAATGATAATCAGGCTGTTTTTTACAGCATAAGTGCGTTTTAATGGGGTTAATTAGGTTATCTGAAGAGTATGACAAATTTACACAATGTCAGTAAACTATCCTGATTACAGAAATGGCGATTTTTTACAGGAAAAACCTTTCATTTGCCCTGATAAGTGACACTGTCGTATCGCAAGTGATGATGTATCCGGAAGGTGATGAAACGGGCAGAGACTTGCCGGGGGCAGCTGCGTGTCGCACAGCGACTTCACTCAGACAGGTGAATAAAAATGAGAGGTAAACAGGTGTTGATTAATGTTGGCTATTAATTTGGGTTAATTAGTATAATTAATAATGACGTCACCTGAAATATACTACATCTTTACTCTGTTCCATAATCTTCTGCCTCACTCTCACCACTGCATATATTCAAACTTGTAAAAGGGTGATAATTTACATACAACGCAAATCCTCTGAGCATAAACAGCGAGGATTGAGCCATGCATTTCCCCTATCCCAGTAACACCCGTTATGATATTAACTGGTTTTTATACTCTCTCATTAACAGTCATCTGAATGATATGCTACACCGATACTCAAGGGTACTGGGTGTAAGGATTGATTTATTCTATATAAAGTCGACTTCCAGATTTCGTCAGAGCACTTACAGAACAATTGAGTCAGACGTGCGGAAATTAATGAAAAAAACAGAATCCTGTTCGTTCGTAACTGGTTACTTCTGGGTCATTGAACGTACACCAGATCATGGTTTTCATGCACATGTTATATTCTATCTCGATGGTCATCATACACAAAAACCATTTCCGCTGGTACAGAGAGTTAGTGAGTTCTGGAGAGAGATAACAAATGCAGAGGGTTATTATAACTGGAGCAATTACAAGAAAAATTATCAGGCTGATATTAACCGAAAAATTAACCATTCGGATATCAAGAGCATTAATGAATTAAGATACATCATCAGCTATCTTGCTAAAGAGGAACAAAAAAATGGGATGTATATCTGGGGAAGTAATGAGGTTCCTCCGCCAAGTGGGTTGGGCAGACCCAGAAATAGCGATAGTCTTTAGCGTGGTTTATTTTTTACAGAGCCAACAGTTGATGTGGAGGAGCGAGTAGTAATAATTACTAACACCCGCTCCGGTTAACAGATATTACCGGGAAACATCGACATGCTAACTAAACCTGCTTTACTGGACGATCAGTTTATTGACATGAAATTCATCACTCAACTTACTGGCCTTAGCGATAAATGGTTCTATAAGCTAATACAGGATGGCTTATTCCCGAAGCCAATTAAGTTGGGCAGAGCTTCCCGATGGTTAAAAAGCGATGTGGAAGAGTGGTTGCATTATCGTATTTGCGAATCCAGGAAATAATTCCACCGGCTAAACTGCACATAAAATCATCTTTACCAAAAAGTAAGCTCACTTTGATTATCCACAAATTAATATCTCCTAAGAGTATTCCCTGAGGATCAGAGATGCATGAATCTGCTTACACTCAGCATTAATGAATTCCACTCATAGTCTCTATCCTCTTGCCTAGGGAAGGTGCGAACAAGTTCCTGATATGAGATCATCATATTCATCCGGAGCGCATCCCAGAGGGACATCATGAGCCATCAACTCACCTTCGCCGATAGTGAATTCAGCACTAAGCGCCGTCAGACCCGAAAAGAGATTTTCCTCTCCCGCATGGAGCAGATTCTGCCATGGCAGAATATGACCGCTGTCATCGAGCCGTTTTATCCCAAGGCGGGCAATGGCCGACGGCCCTATCCGCTGGAGACCATGCTGCGTATTCACTGCATGCAGCATTGGTACAACCTGAGCGACGGTGCCATGGAAGATGCCCTGTACGAAATCGCCTCCATGCGCCTGTTTGCCCGATTATCCCTGGATAGCGCCCTGCCGGATCGCACCACCATCATGAATTTCCGCCACCTGCTCGAGCAGCATCAACTGGCCCGTCAATTGTTCAAGACCATCAATCGCTGGCTGGCCGAAGCAGGCGTCATGATGACCCAAGGCACTTTGGTGGATGCCACCATCATTGAGGCACCCAGCTCGACCAAGAACAAAGAGCAGCAACGCGATCCGGAGATGCATCAGACCAAGAAAGGCAATCAGTGGCACTTTGGCATGAAGGCCCACATTGGTGTCGATGCCAAGAGTGGCCTGACCCACAGCCTAGTCACCACCGCGGCCAACGAGCATGACCTCAATCAGCTGGGTAATCTGCTTCATGGAGAGGAGCAATTTGTCTCAGCCGATGCCGGCTACCAAGGAGCGCCACAGCGCGAGGAGCTGGCCGAGGTGGATGTGGACTGGCTGATCGCCGAGCGTCCCGGCAGGGTAAAAACCTTGAAGCAGCATCCGCGCAAGAACAAAACGGCCATCAACATCGAATACATGAAAGCCAGCATCCGTGCCAGGGTGGAGCACCCGTTTCGCATCATCAAGCGGCAGTTCGGCTTCGTGAAAGCCAGATACAAGGGGCTGCTGAAAAACGATAACCAACTGGCGATGTTATTCACCCTGGCCAACCTGTTTCGGGTGGACCAAATGATACGTCAGTGGGAGAGATCTCAGTAAAAACCGGAAATAACGCCAGAAATGGTGGAAAAAATAGCCTAAATAGGCTGATTCGATGTGTTTGCGGGAAAAAAATCGGCCCAGATCCGCGAAATTTTAATCAGCGAGTCAGCTTGGGAAGAAATGACCTGCTTATTCGCACCTTCCCTAGGATTATCAGTATTCTAAATACCTGTTAATATGCGTTTATCTTTTCATGTCCAACGGATCACCATGCTTAATCAACAGGCACGTACACAGTCGGCTACAGCTAAAAAAACGGCCACTCGTTTCTGCTCATTCTCAGCGCTCTGATGGCTGTTACCTCTTTATCAACCGACATCTATCTTCCAGCTATGCCCGTCATGGCAAAGGATTTACAGGGTGATGCGGAGCTGACAATCACGGGGTTCCTTATCTGCTTTTGCATTGCACAACTGATTTGGGGACCCATTAGCGATCGTTATGGACGTCGACTGTCGCTGTTTATTGGTTTAGGTCTATTCATCATCGGCTCAGTGGGCGGCGCGTTATCAACAGATATCGTGCAAATAGTCTTCTGGCGTGTTTTTCAGGCGTTAGGTGCCTGTACCGGGCCGATGTTGGCACGAGCAATGATCCGTGACCTGTTTAGCCGTACTCGTGCAGCACAAATGCTTTCGACTCTGATGATCATCATGGCCATCGCGCCGATTGCCGGGCCCCTGATCGGCGGGCAGATGATTAAAGTTACCTCATGGCATGCCATTTTCCGGCTGCTGGCGATTATCGGGACATTAATGCTGATGTCTTTATTCTGGTTACCGGAGACATTACCTGCTGATAAACGCTTGCAAGCCTCCGTAACCAGAGCATTTCACAACTACTATGCCTTGCTCACCAACGCCAGATACATGCGGTTTACTCTGTGCCTGATCTTCTACTATGTTGCAGCCTACGCCTTTATCACCGGTTCTCCGTTTGTGTACATCACGTACTTCGGCGTCGACCCGCAGCATTACGGTTGGCTGTTTGCAGTAAACATTATTGGACTGATGGCGGTGAGCATGGTCAACAGACGCCTGGTTCACCGCTAACGCATCTGCCTGAAGTGGGAATCAAAGGGAATACCCACTTCCCGTTCTCTGATTTAAATAATGTGCAGATTGCTGACCTGGTGAGTAAATTCCTGAAGGAAAAAGATCTGCAATAGGAAGCGGTAGTATTGAGCCTTCAATAAAGAAGGCTCAATACAAACATCAGTTTTATTAAAAAATGGGAACGTGACGGTCTGCTAAGAGCGAAAAGCGGACATCCAAGAATTGATGAAAAGTACAACATCTTCAGGTAATAAATAAATTTCGCCGAAATAATGTAATTACCGACCCGAAGGCCGGTAATTGTTAACGCTGATAACCTTTTACCACGCGTAAGCTTCAGGTGCCTCTCCGCCTGGCCCCGGCCAGATGGTATCCAGCCTTTTGAGCGTATCATCTGAAAGAGACAGCGTCAGGGCATTGAGATTCTGACGGAGCTGTTCAACTGTACGCGGACCACTGAGCACGGCGCTAACCACCGGGTTCTGCAGTAGCCAGGCCAGCGCGACGTCTGATGGTGTTTCCCCCAGCTCATCACACAGTGTTTCCCAGGCCTCCAGTTGTGGCCGCAGGCGGTTGATTTGTGCCTGCAACTGCGGTGATGCCCGGCGGCCACCGGCAATTTTCTTCAGAACACCGCCCAGCATCCCCATCCCGACCGGACTCCAGGGGATCAGGCCAATGCCGTAATGACGCAGCGCCGGAATGATTTCTAGCTCAATCGTGCGTTGGGTCAGATTGTACAGGCTCTGTTCCGATACCAGCCCCAGCAGGTTGCGCGCGTCAGCCTTGCACTGTGCAGTGGCAATATCCCAGCCAGCAAAGTTACTGCTGCCAACGTAGCTGATTTTACCCTCACGGATCAGCTGTTCCATGGCCTGCCAGATCTCCTCCCAGGGCGTGTTCCGGTCGATATGGTGCATCTGATAGAGATCGATATGGTCCGTTTTCAGCCTTTTCAGGCTGGCCTCACAGGCCCGGCGGATATGGTAGGCAGACAGGTATTTGTCGTTCGGCCCCGTGTCCATCGGCTGGTAAACTTTCGTGGCCAGCACTATCCGGTCACGCTGACCACTACGCGCCAGCCAGTTACCGATGATTTCTTCGGATGTTCCGTAACCCTTTGCCATATCCGGTGACTGCGGCCCGCCATAGACGTCAGCGGTATCGAAAAAGTTGATACCTGCATCCACGGCTTCATCCATGATCCTGAAGCTGGCAGACTCATCCGTCAGCTCACCGAAATTCATGGTACCGAGACCGATGCGGCTCACCCGCAGACCGGTACGCCCCAGATGTTTGTAGTTCATGTCAAATGCTCCTTAACTGAACGTGTTATTGCAGATTTTTACGGAAAAAGTCTTTCAGCTTGTCAAAAGGGATGACGTCGGTACGGTCATACAGATCGACATGCCCTGCGCCCGGTACGATGTACAGTTCTTTAGGCTGACCGGCGCGTTTGAAAGCGTCCTCGCTGAACTCTTTTGAGTGAGCCCGATCACCGGTAATAAACAGCATCGGGCGCGGCGAGATGGTTTCAATATCGTTGAACGGATAGAAGTTCATAAACTTGCCAATACTGCTCAGCATCGGTTTCGTCGTCAGTTCCTCTTTCTGACCCTGTGGGGTATAGCCGCCGCGTTCGGTGCGGTAGAAATCAAAGAACTCGCGCTGAATATCCGGTGTGGAGTCATCCAGTTTGTTCACGGTGCCAGGGATATAAGCCGTCTCGCCGCCCTTAAACTCGGCTAACCGTTGCTCAATGGCTGACTGGATAAAGGCCTTACGTTGTTCTCCCGTCTGGGAATGATTAAGGCCATTACGGAACGCGCTCCCCATGTCATACATGCTGACCGTGGCAATGGCTTTCATACGCGGGTCAATCTTGGCGGCACTGATAACAAAACTTCCGCTGCCGCAGATACCCAGCACGCCAATGTTTTCTGGATTGACAAACGGCTGTGTGCTCAGATAATCAACCGCCGCGCTGAAATCATCTGTGTAGATTTCCGGTGAAATCAGGTGCCCCGGTTTGCCCTCGCTTTCTCCCCAGAAAGAGAGATCGATAGCCAGCGTGACAAAACCCTGCTCCGCCAGCTTCTGCGCATAGAGATTTGAACTCTGTTCCTTAACGGCTCCCATCGGGTGACCAACGACGATCGCCGGGTGTCGGGTGTTCTGGCTCATCGTTTTCGGGATAAACAGGTTGCCGACCACGGCCATCTGATACTGGTTTTTAAAGGTGACTTTTTGCTGCGTCACCTTATCGCTTTTATAAAAATTATCGGCCCCACGGGACATATCCGCCGCAGAGGAAGCAAATGCACTGATCAACAGCCCCAGCGCTAACGTAAATTTTTTCATGATGGTCTCCTTATCATTAAGCCAGGGTGGCGTTATCAATGACAAACCGGTAATGCACATCGCCCCTGAGCATGCGCTCATAGGCATCGTTAATCTGGTCGGCGCGGATAAGCTCAATGTCGGCGACAATGCCGTGTTGGGCGCAGAAATCGAGCATCTCCTGCGTTTCAGGAATGCCGCCAATCATCGACCCGGCAATCGATCTGCGCTTCATGATGAGGCTGAACACTTCTGGCGAGCCATGCGGCGTGGCTGGCGCACCCACCAGGGTCATCGTGCCATCGCGTTTCAGCAGCGCAGTGAACACGTCGAGGTTATGCGGCGCAGCAACGGTGTTGAGGATAAAATCGAAGCTCTTTGCATGGGCTTCCATTTCGCTGGCATGACGGGAGACCACCACCTCATCTGCACCAAGCGCTCTGGCGGCGTCACGTTTGGACTCAGACGTGGTAAAGGCCACGACATGCGCGCCCATGGCGTGCGCAAGCTTGATCCCCATATGCCCCAGTCCACCGATACCGACCACGCCGACCTTTTTGCCGGGGCCCGCCTGCCAGTGACGCAGCGGTGAGTACGTTGTGATCCCTGCGCACAGCAGCGGAGCCACGGCGGCCAGTTGCGCTTCTGGGTGAGTGACGCGCAGGACATAGCGCTCATGCACCACAATCTGCTGCGAATATCCGCCCAGCGTGTGGCCCGGCGCATCCGGCGTCGGGAAATTGTATGTCCCTGTCATATGGTCGCAGTAGTTCTCCAGTCCGTCGTCACAGTCACTGCAGTGCCGGCAGCTGTCGACAATGCAGCCGACCCCCACCAGGTCCCCTGCACAAAAACCGGAGACGTGATCGCCAACGGCCACGACACGACCGACAATTTCATGTCCCGGTACGCAGGGATAGAGCGTTCCAGCCCATTCAGCGCGTACCTGGTGGATATCCGAATGGCAGACTCCGCAGTACGCGATATTAATCTGCACATCATGGGCACCGGGGGCGCGACGGGTGATATCCATCGGCTCCAGCGGCAGTGTGCCCGCATGGGCACCGTAAGCTTTAACTGTCATGGCATTACTCCTGGGTTTATGAATGGTCTGCGGCAGAAGTGTCTGCCCGCGAGGTCAGGAAGATCAGTACGGTTGCGATAATCAGCATCGCGGCGCTGGCCAGGAAGGTGCTCTGGTAGCCGTGATGGTCGAAAAGCAGGCCGCCCACCGTCGAACCGAGAGCAATGGACAGCTGCACCATCGCCACCATCAGTCCGCCGCCCGCTTCGGCATTCTGAGGGAAGGTACGCGGAACCCATGCCCACCATCCCACCGGTGCGGCTGTGGAAATCAGCCCCCACAGCCCAAGCAGCGCCGTCACGATGGCTACCTGACTGCCGAAGGCAATCAGTGCCAGCGCGGTGATGGCCATCAGTACCGGGATGGCCATCAGGGTCGGGTAGAACCCGCGTTTTAACACCCGGCCAATCAGCGTAGTGCCGATGAAACCCGCGACACCAATAACCAGCAGGACCAGGGTCACTGTTGCGTCATCCACCCGCGTCACCGTCTCAAGGAAAGGCCTGATGTAGGTAAAGAGCGTGAATTGCCCCATAAAGAAGATCCCCACACCCAGCATGCCCAGCGTGACCACCCGGCGACGAAACAGCATGAAAACGTTGCGGGAAGCCGCCGCCTGACGGGTGACCGACATGGAAGGCAGACTGAGTAATTGCCAGACAAACGCGATGATGGCGACCGGCACCAGGCAGAAGAAGGCGCCCCGCCAGCCAACAACCGATCCGAGCCAGCTGCCCAGAGGGGCAGCCACGACGGTAGCCAGGGCATTGCCGCTGTTGAAAATAGCCAGCGCCAGCGGAACGCGATGCACCGGGACCAGACGCATTGCCGTCGCGGCCGACATCGACCAGAACCCGCCGACCACAATGCCAATCAGGGCCCTGCCCGCCATATAGGTCAGGTAATTGGGTGCCATCGCAATAAAAGCACCGGAAATTGCCATAATGCAGGTCAGGCCGAGAAGCAGCGTTTTCCGGTTAAGCGTGCCTGCCAGCACGGAAATAAACAGGCTGGTTACCACTGCAAATGCCCCGGAAATGGCGATGCCCTGTCCGGCCATGCCTTCGGTGACACGAAGGGTCTGCGCCATCGGTGTCAGCAGGCTGACCGGCATGAATTCGGAGGCGATCAGGGCGAAGACGCACAGCGTCATGGCAAAGACACCACTCCAGTGCGCAGGCTGTTTCCCGCTTCCGGTGTTTTTTTTTCTGTTTTTGTCTGTCTTATTACTCATTCAGGGATTTCTTTTCAGTAGATAACATGAAGTCTGTGCCCCGGAGCCTTCAGCGCTGCAGGAAGAGCTGAAACGGCATACGGGGACGGGATAAGAGGGATAATCGCGGTACGGAAGGTGCTGCGGGTCAGTTGGCGACCCTGATCTGCACCGCAAGAGGTCCGTGGCGCTGCAGGACCGGCAGTCCGGAATCCACTTTCCCTAACGGGATCAGTGAACGGGCGTAAGCCCTGCCCCGGGCAAAAATCGCCAGGTTGCCCCAGGGCGCGTAGTAAGTGATATCTCCGGCTTCCGGCGTTATGCCGTCCGGTGCCTGCACCGTGGAAAGCCTGCTCGGCAGGTCGCTAATACGCTCAATATCGTCATAGTCTTCCAGCGTCAGGCTGAGGGGAAGCAAAGACGCAAAGTCCCGGCCTGTCGGCGTATCAAAGAGGGTGGCGGTGGCGGTTTCTCCCTCCACAATGATCTCAATTTTCATAAGCGTCTCCTGCGCCACTCCCCGGTCGTTGTCACCCGCCATAGCGGACTGCGTGACGAAAAGCAGGCCGGCAAGGAGCAGCAGTGATGTTCTGCGGTAAGCGTTTTGCATAAGGGTTAGCGTTGACTTTTTCATCGCATTATTGTTACCAATATGCAGCGGGTTAACTAGCTAATGAATACTTAATACCCTTATAAGTAAAATTTATAAATGGACCGGAAACGAGCATGGCCAGACGCAATCTTAACGACTTACTCTCTTTCGTCACCGTGGCGCGTGAGGGCAGCTTTACGCGCGCTGCCGCCCAGCTCGGCGTGACCCAGCCCGCACTGAGCCAGGCGATTTCCGGGCTGGAAGAACGGATGCAAATCCGCCTGCTGACAAGGACCACGCGCAGTGTGTCAGTGACGGCTGCCGGGGAGCGCCTGCTGCAGTCTGTGGGACATCGTATTGATGAGATTGAAGCCGAGCTGGACATGCTGACAGCACTGCGTGATAAACCTGCCGGGACCGTCCGTATTACATGTGGACCTAATGTTCTGAAGACCACACTGCTGCCAAAGCTGACACCACTGTTACGCGAATATCCTGATATTCATATTGAGTTTGATGCCAACCACGGCTTCCGGGATATCGTTGCGGATCGTTTTGATGCCGGCGTGCGGCTCGGAGACACTATCGACAAAGATATGATAGCCGTACCCATTGGCCCGAAACTGCGCATGGCGGCTGTAGCTTCCCCTGAGTATTTCGCCCGGTGCGCCGCCCCTCAGACGCCACGCGATCTGATGCAACACTGCTGTATTAATGAGCGCATGGTTCAATCGGGGAAAATTTACGCCTGGGAGTTTGAGCAGGAAAACGGTAAATTTCACGTTCGGGTTGAAGGGCAACTGACGTTTAACACATCGGAACACGTCGTTGACGCCGCTCTTGCCGGACTGGGCATTGCCTTTTTACCTGAAGAGGAGTTCGGCACACATCTGCAGGAAGGAAAACTGATCCGCGTGCTTGAAGAATGGTGCCGTCCTTTTCCCGGCTACTATCTTTATTATCCCAGCCGTAAACAGCCTTCCCCAGCGTTTTCACTCGTTGTGGATGCGTTGCGTATTAACCGGAAAATTTAACCCTGAATTATCGGGCCAATATTTCAAGAACGGACGTGAACTTCCGCTTTTGGCACAAAGCGGACCGCCTGAAGTGTTGCGAGGCCTGCTATGAGCGAAAGGCGGGCACCCTCATAGCGTTAACAGGCGTCCGATATTTTGAACTGGCAGATTACTTAACCCACTTCCCCGTTTCGCCAATGACCTTCTCGCCATCCTCTTTGGTAAACGCTCCTTTCTGACGTTCCGGAAGAATATCCAGTACCTCTTCGGAAGGGCGGCACAGACGCGTTCCCAAAGATGTAACCACAATCGGGCGATTAATCAGAATCGGATGTTGCAGCATAAAGTCGATTAGCTGGTCGTCAGTAAATTTATCTTCTGCAAGACCCAGTTCCTCATACGACTCGACGTTCTTACGTAGCAAAGCACGGACGGAAATGCCCATATCCACAATGAGTTTGACCAGCTCATCGCGTGAAGGTGGGTTTTCGAGGTAAAGAATAACGGTCGGTTCAGTACCGCTGTTGCGGATCATCTCCAGCGTATTACGCGACGTGCCGCAGGCTGGGTTGTGATAAATGGTGATGTTGCTCATATCAGTATCTCATTACAAAGTGAAAGAGAGACGTAACGCCAGCGCGGCCAGCGTTACAAACAGCACAGGCAGAGTCATGACGATCCCGGTGCGGAAATAGTATCCCCAAGTGATGGTCATGTTCTTCTGTGAAAGGACATGCAGCCAGAGCAGCGTTGCCAGGCTACCAATAGGTGTAATTTTCGGTCCCAGATCGCAGCCAATCACATTGGCATAAAGCATCGCCTCTTTGATAACACCTGTTGCGGTGCTGCCATCAATAGATAGAGCGCCAACCAGCACGGTAGGCATGTTGTTCATAATGGAAGACAGGAGAGCCGTCAGGAAGCCGGTACCAAACGACGCAGCCCAAAGCCCTTTATCTGCCAGCACGTTCAGTACGCCAGAGAGATATTCTGTTAGACCGGCGTTACGCAGGCCATAGACCACCAGATACATCCCCAGAGAGAAGATGACGATCTGCCATGGCGCACCGCGAAGCACTTTGCCAGTGTTAATGGCATGGCCTCGTTTCGCCACCGCAAACAGAATGACAGCCCCAACAGCAGCAATCGCGCTGACCGGGATACCCAACGGCTCAAGGACGAAAAAGCCAACCAGAAGAAGGATCAACACTATCCATCCGGTTCTGAAGGTTGCCAGATCTTTAATCGCTTTTGCCGGTGCTTTAAGGAGATCCAGGTCGTAAGTTGATGGAATATCTTTGCGGAAGAACAGATGCAGCATCACCAGCGTGGCGATAATGGCGGCGATATCCACCGGCACCATTACCGACGCATACTCAGTGAAACCCAGCCCAAAGAAGTCTGCAGAAACGATATTAACCAGGTTGGACACGATAAGCGGCAGGCTGGCCGTATCGGCAATAAACCCGGCGGCCATGACAAATGCCAGCGTAGTACCTTTACTGAAACCTAATGTAAGCAGCATGGCGATGACAATTGGAGTAAGAATCAATGCCGCACCATCGTTGGCAAACAATGCCGCCACCGCTGCGCCTAGCAAGACGATATAGGTAAACAGCAAACGCCCCCGACCGTTACCCCAACGTGAAACGTGCAGCGCCGCCCATTCGAAAAAGCCGGATTCATCGAGCAGCAGGCTGATAATAATCACGGCAATAAAGGTCGCCGTCGCATTCCAGACGATATTCCATACAACAGAGATATCACCAAAATGGACTACGCCAGAGATCAACGCCAGTACTGCGCCCAATGTCGCACTCCAGCCGATCCCTAATCCCTTCGGTTGCCAGATAACCAACACGATGGTCAGGACAAAAATAGCGCTTGCCAGTAACATAAAACCTCCTGACAGGGCGACTTTGTCGCCCTGTATATGCCAAAAAATTAACTCATCAACTCTCTGAGCTTTTCAATACCGGCGGGCTCTGACGCCAGCACAGGAACAAGCGCTATACGGTCAGCGGATGCCCTTCTGTTCCAGATGCTTCGACGAATACTTTCGCTTTCTCATTCTGAACAAAGCTCATGGGCTGCTGCGCCAGTTTGTAACGTTCAACCTGTACGCCACGTCCTTTCAGCCACTGCACATCAGCAGAGAAATGAACCAGAACCTGATCGATATCTGAACCACATACGCCGGTACTGCAGCACATTGCCGGGTCAAACACCGTTAACGTTTTCACTCCAAATACATCACATTCGAAAAATCATATATGTTCAGGCAAATTTTTTAGATGCAAACAGCCTTACCGCTACCAGAGCAGTTTGCCGATGCCAGCTTACGGGCGATGGCCTGTACGTCGTCCTGTTGGCTTAACCAAGCCTGTTCAATCACCTGAGCAGCCCAGGAAGGAATATGCGGAGATAAGCGATAGTGAACCCACTTGCCCTGCTTGCGATCCAGCAATAGACCACTTTCCCGGAGCATTGCCAGATGACGGGAGATCTTTGGCTGCGACTGTTCCAGCGCCGTACAGAGATCGCACACGCACAGCTCTCCCATCTCCCTGAGCAGCAGCACGATGCCCAGACGGGTTTCATCGGAAAGGTTTTTGAAGAGTTGTAAGGATGTTAGTGACATCTGGCCTCCTGTCCTATTGAAGCTAGGATACTCCCATAAGGACCAAAATCAATATTTACATTCGAAAAAACATATGTGTTATTTAGAAGGATTTTTTTACTAACGATCAATAATTACGACTAACACACTAAAATCTAGTGAATTAAAGTGTTATACAGTTCCTAGAATACACACTTCATTATTGGTTTAGCTGGTGTAAATAGACCCGTTTTAGTTCCAGGCATTTTTTGAGATCCCGGCCAAATGATTGTGTTGCCGATATTCCTCCGGCGTCATATTGTTCAGTGATTCATGCGGGCGTTCACAGTTATATTCTGACACCCATCTTTCCGTGATTTCCCGCACTTCATTCAGCGTTCTGAACAGATAAAAATCGAGTATTTCTGTACGATATGTTCGGTTAAAGCGCTCAATAAAAGCGTTCTGCGTCGGCTTACCCGGCTGAATAAATTCCAGTTTTACTGCATGTTGCTCTGCCCATTCAGCCAGTGCAAGTGAGATAAATTCCGGACCATTATCCATGCGTAGCATGACCGTATAGCCGCGATTTGCCGCGATCCTGTCGAGTACACGGACCACGCGCAAAGCTGGCAGATTCAGATCGATTTCAATCGACAATGCCTCACGGTTAAAGTCATCAACGACATTGAACGTGCGAAAACGACGGCCACAGACCAGAGCATCATGCATAAAATCGACAGACCAGCTCTGGTTCAGCGCTTCCGGTGTGGCCAGTGGCGAGGGATTACGCACCGGCAACCGTTGTTTGCCTTTACGGCGAAAATTCAGCTTCAGCAGACAATAAATACGATGGATCCTTTTGTGATTCCACGGGTATCCCTGCCGCCGCAGAACCTGGAAAAGTTTTGGAAAACCGTACCGTGGGTATCGCTCTGCCACTGCCTGTAACGCGACAATAACGGGTTCGTCACGCGTGGTATCCGGACGGTAATGGTAAACCGTTCTGCTCAGGTTCAGACTCCGGCAGGCCTGACGGATACTGAGTCCAAATGTCGTTATCAGATGAGTGACCAGCTCACGCTTAAAGGCTGGTTTTAAAGCTTTTTTTCGATAACGTCTTTCAGCGCCCGGTTCTCAAGGCTCAGGTCGGCAAACATCTGTTTGAGACGTCGATTCTCGTCCTCAAGATCCTTGATCTTTTTAATATCAGAAGCCTCCATGCCGCCGTATCTGGACTTCCAGTTGTAGTAGGTGGCTTCAGAGATACCGGCCTCCCGGCAGACATCTTTAACGGTTCGTCCGGCTTCAACCGATTTAATTACAGCAATGATCTGATGCTCAGTAAAACGGGCTTTACGCATAGCGATCTCCTTTGTTGGCAGAGTGATTATGCCGGAGGGTCTCTAAATGTGAATGGCACGATTATGCGGGATACTTACAGTTATATCTGGCTGTTGTTCTCGATCTCTTCTCACGTCGGGTTATAGGCTGGAGCATGGGAGGACGAATGACCGCTGAATTAGTGATGGATGCATTATTGATGGCGGAATGGCGACGTAAACCGACAGCAGAAGTATTAATCCATTCAGATCAGGGTTCTCAATATACCAGCGAAAGGTGCCAGCATTTTATGGCATCTCACAATTTGAAAAGCAGCATGAGTCGTCGGGGTAATTGCCATGACAACGCAGTGGCAGAAAGCTTTTTCCAGTTGCTAAAACGGGAACGCATAAAGAGACGGATCTATAAAAACAGGGAAGAAGCGAAGGCAGATATCTTCGATTATGTAGAGATGTTTTATAATGCTAAACGCCGCCACAGTGCCTGTGAGGATCAACCCCCTGCAATTTATGAAAGTGCCTGGTTCATGAGGCACGGAACCGTCTAGGAAACTGAGGTCTATTCAAAATAAGATAAAACATAATAATTTCATCAAGTTGCATGGTAATTTATCCAGGATCCATTTGTGTCCAGGACGTAAGTCTTCACAGCTGTCGAATCAATTCTATTTCGTAAGGCGGCTCACGTTTTTATGCCCTGAGCAGCGCTTTTCCGGCTGGAACTTTCCACCCACTCATTCATTGTGATTTAATATGCTAAACCGGTTTAATTAAGTTTAGCCTTGGAGGGTTTTAGCATGAAAGCAAAAGTTTGGGTTCTGGGCGACGCAGTGGTGGACCTGCTACCGGAGAGTGAAGGGCGCTTGCTACAGTGCCCTGGAGGCGCGCCGGCTAACGTGGCGGTAGGGGTTGCCCGCCTTGGCGGCAACAGCGGATTTATCGGCCGCGTCGGCGGTGACCCGTTTGGCCGCTACATGCGTCATACCCTGCAACAGGAGCAGGTCGACGTCAGCCATATGTATCTTGACGATCATCACCGCACGTCCACTGTGGTGGTCGACCTTGATGACCAAGGTGAACGCACCTTTACCTTTATGGTACGCCCCAGCGCTGACCTGTTCCTGGCTGAAGAAGACCTGCCACAGTTTGCCGCCGGACAGTGGTTGCACGTCTGCTCCATCGCGCTCAGCGCCGAGCCCAGCCGCAGTGCTACCTTCGCGGCTATGGAGAACATCAAGTCTGTCGGCGGTCGGATCAGCTTTGACCCTAATATTCGTCCTGATCTCTGGCAGGATCAGGCTTTGCTGCAAGCCTGCCTCGATCGCGCTTTGTCCATGGCAAACGTGGTAAAGCTATCGGAAGAGGAGCTGGTCTTCATCAGCGGCAGTAAAGATTTAGCATACGGAATCGCCAGCGTAACAGAGCGCTATCAGCCGGAATTGCTACTGGTGACGCGGGGCAAAGCGGGGGTGCTTGCCGCTTTTCAGCAGAAGTGTACCCATTTCAGCGCTAAACCGGTTGTCAGCGTGGATACCACCGGTGCGGGCGATGCGTTTGTCGCCGGACTGCTTGCCAGCCTTGCTGCCAACGGGATGCCGGCGGATATCAATGCCCTGGAGCCAACGCTCGCTCTGGCGCAAACCTGCGGTGCCCTGGCAACCCTGGCGAAAGGCGCGATGACTGCCCTGCCATACCAGCGCGATCTACACCGCCAGATTTGATCCTAAATACCGTCGTACGCGGTCCACTTTGTTGCATCCATCACACTTATTAAACCGGTTTAGCAAAATCAATTTCAAAATGTTAAATGTCGTGCTTAACATAGCAACTAAACCGGTTTAGCAAAAACACACAATGTTTTATTTTCCTTTTGGGATGCAATCAATATGTTCAGAAAAAGCACACTCGCGGTTCTTATCGCTTTGCTAACCGGCGCCGCCTCAGCCCATGCACAAACGGATCTCAGCAGTATCGAAGCCCGTTTAATTGCGCTGGAAAAACGCTTACAGGATGCCGAAAACAGAGCGCAAACGGCAGAAACCCGCGCAGAGTCGGCAGAGAAGAAAGTACAGCAGCTCACGACACAGCAACAAAAAACCCAGGACAGCACTCAGGAAGTGGCTCAGCGTACCGCCAAACTGGAGAAAAAAGCCGATGAGAAAAGCGGGTTTGAGTTCCACGGCTACGCCCGCTCCGGCGTGATAATGAATGACTCCGGCGCCAGCACCAAATCCGGAGCCTACATGACGCCAGCAGGGGAAACCGGTGGGGCTATTGGCCGCCTGGGAAACCAGGCCGATACCTATGTTGAAATGAATCTTGAACATAAGCAGACCCTGGATAACGGGGCAACGACCCGCTTCAAAGTCATGGTCGCCGACGGTCAAACCACTTATAACGACTGGACGGCGAGCACCAGTGATTTGAACGTGCGTCAGGCCTTTGTTGAACTGGGCAACTTGCCCACCTTCGACGGGCCGTTTAAAGGCTCCACCCTGTGGGCCGGGAAACGCTTTGACCGGGATAACTTTGACATTCACTGGATCGACTCGGATGTCGTGTTCCTCGCCGGTACCGGCGGCGGTATTTATGATGTCAGGTGGAACGACAGCGTTCGCAGCAACTTCTCTCTTTACGGGCGTAACTTCGGCGATATTGCTGATACCAGCAACAGTGTGCAGAACTACATCGTCAGCATGAACAATTTCATCGGGCCGGTGCAGATGATGGTCAGCGGGATGCGGGCAAAAGACAACGACGAACGCCAGGATACCAACGGTAATCCGGTCAAAGGCGATGCGGCAAATACCGGTGTACATGCGCTGCTCGGGTTGCACAACGACAGTTTTTACGGCCTGCGTGAAGGTGCCAGCAAAACCGCCCTGCTCTACGGTCACGGACTGGGTGCCGAAGTTAAAGGTGTCGGCTCTGACGGCGCGTTACGCTCGGGGGCTAACACCTGGCGCTTCGCCAGCTACGGCACCACGCCACTGAGCAAGAACTGGTTTATCGCCCCGGCGATACTGGCACAAACCAGTAAAGACCGTTATGTCGATGGCGACAGCTACCAGTGGGCAACCCTCAACATGCGTCTGATCCAGGAGATCAATCAAAACTTCGCCCTCGCTTATGAAGGCAGTTACCAGTATATGGATCTCAAACCTGAAGGTTATAACGATCGCCATGCGGTAAACGGCAGCTTCTACAAGCTCACCTTCGCCCCGACCTTTAAGGTTGGCGACATCGGCGATTTCTTCAGCCGTCCTGAAATCCGTCTTTACACCTCGTGGATGGACTGGAGCAAAAAACTCAATAATTACGCCAGCGATGACGCGCTGGGCAGCAGTGGTTTTAAATCGGGCGGCGAATGGTCGTTCGGGATGCAGATGGAAACCTGGTTTTGATGGTTAACACCTGGCGACAGTAACCGCCGGGGCGACAAAATACGTTTCGTCGCCCCGGACACAATAACAACGAAGAGAATGCGCCCCGGCTACCACGGGACGACAACTCGAAAATCAATACGCATTCAGAGGGTACTATGGATTTTGAACAGATTTCCCGCTCGCTACTTCCGCTTCTGGGAGGCAAGGAAAATATCGCCAGCGCCGCGCACTGTGCCACACGCCTGCGCCTGGTGCTGGTCGATGACTCACTGGCCGATCAGCAGGCCATCGGCAAAATTGATGGGGTGAAGGGCTGTTTCCGTAACGCCGGACAGATGCAGATTATCTTCGGCACCGGGGTGGTGAACAAAGTCTACGCCGCCTTTATCCAGGCGGCAGGGATTGGCGAATCCAGCAAATCGGAAGCTGCCGACATTGCGGCGAAAAAACTGAATCCTTTCCAGCGCATTGCCCGCCTGTTGTCGAACATCTTTGTGCCGATCATCCCGGCTATCGTCGCCTCCGGCCTGTTGATGGGCCTTCTGGGGATGGTTAAAACGTACGGCTGGGTCGACCCGGGTAACGCCATCTACATCATGCTGGATATGTGCAGCTCAGCGGCGTTTATTATTCTGCCGATTCTGATTGGCTTCACCGCCGCCCGCGAGTTCGGTGGTAATCCTTATCTTGGCGCGACGCTTGGCGGCATCCTGACTCACCCGGCGCTCACCAACGCCTGGGGTGTGGCCGCCGGTTTCCACACCATGAACTTCTTCGGCCTTGAGATTGCCATGATCGGCTATCAGGGCACGGTGTTCCCGGTGCTGCTGGCGGTGTGGTTTATGAGCATCGTTGAGAAACAGCTACGTCGCGTGATCCCCGATGCACTGGATCTGATCCTGACGCCGTTCCTGACGGTGATCATTTCCGGTTTTATCGCCCTGCTGATTATCGGCCCGGCTGGTCGCGCGCTTGGCGACGGTATTTCGTTTGTCCTCAGCACCCTGATTACCCACGCCGGTTGGCTGGCCGGACTGCTGTTTGGCGGTCTCTATTCGGTTATCGTCATTACCGGTATTCACCACAGCTTCCACGCCATCGAAGCGGGACTGCTGGGCAACCCATCCATCGGCGTCAACTTCCTGCTGCCGATTTGGGCGATGGCCAACGTCGCTCAGGGCGGTGCTTGTCTGGCGGTGTGGTTCAAAACGAAAGATGCCAAAATCAAAGCCATTACCCTGCCCTCGGCGTTTTCTGCCATGCTCGGCATCACCGAAGCGGCGATTTTTGGTATTAACTTACGCTTTGTAAAACCGTTTATCGCAGCCCTGATTGGCGGCGCGGTGGGCGGCGCGTGGGTGGTATCCATGCATGTTTACATGACCGCGGTGGGCCTGACGGCTATCCCTGGCATGGCTATCGTGCAGGCCAGCTCGCTGCTGAACTACATTATCGGGATGGTTATCGCCTTTGGCGTCGCCTTTGTCGTCTCCCTGGTACTGAAATACAAAACGGACGCTGAATAATGTCACATCCATCACGCCTGCCTGCGATTTTGCAGGCTGTTATGCAGGGCCAGCCGCGCGCGCTGACCGACAGCCACTATCCCCGCTGGCACCATGCGCCGGTGACCGGGCTGATGAACGATCCCAACGGCTTTATTGAATTTGCCGGACGTTATCACCTGTTTTATCAGTGGAACCCGCTCGCCTGCGATCATAAGTTCAAGTGCTGGGGGCACTGGAGCTCTGCCGACCTGCTGCACTGGCAACATGAGCCGATCGCGCTCATGCCGGATGAAGAGTATGACCGCAACGGCTGCTACTCCGGCAGCGCCGTGGATAGTCAGGGCACGCTCACCCTGTGCTATACCGGCAACGTAAAATTTGACGACGGCAGCCGAACCGCGTGGCAGTGCCTGGCGACGGAAAATGCCGACGGCACGTTTACCAAACTCGGCCCGGTATTACCGCTGCCGGAGGGCTATACCGGCCACGTGCGTGACCCGAAAGTCTGGCAGCACGAAGGTCGCTGGTACATGGTGCTGGGCGCACAGGATTTGCAAAAGCGTGGCAAGGTGTTGTTATTCAGCTCAGCGGACCTTCATGAGTGGACGAGTCAGGGCGAAATCGCCGGTTATGGCATCAATGGCCTGGACGACGCGGGCTATATGTGGGAATGCCCGGACCTGTTTGCCCTCGGCGACCAGCATGTCCTGATTTGCTGCCCGCAGGGCGTGCCTCGTGAGAAAGAGCGCTATCTCAACACCTACCCGGCAGTGTGGATGAGCGGCGATTTCGACTACCACCGCGCGGCCTTCGAGCATGGCGAACTGCACGAATTGGACGCAGGGTTTGAGTTCTACGCCCCGCAAACCATGCTTACCAGTGATGGCCGCCGTCTGCTGGTCGGCTGGATGGGCGTGCCGGAGGGCGAAGAGATGCTTCAACCGACCCTCACCAACGGCTGGATCCATCAGATGACCTGCCTGCGTGAGCTGGAGTTTATCGATGGTCAGCTATACCAACGTCCTCTACGAGAGCTGAGCGCCCTGCGCGGCGAAGCGCACGGCTGGGCAGGGAACTCCCTGCCGCTGGCACCGATGGAAATCGTTCTACAAACCACTGGGGACGATATTTTGAGCCTCGATTTTGACGGCGCATTAACCCTTGAACGCGATGCCAGCGGGATCCGCCTGGCCCGACCCAGTCTGGCCAGCGACGAGAAGCATTATCGTTACTGGCGCGGAGACGTCCGCTCGCTGCATATTTTCATCGACCAGTCTAGCGTGGAGATTTTCATCAACGGCGGCGAAGGAGTGATGAGCTGCCGCTACTTCCCGGCCTGTTCAGGGCAGCTAATGTTCTCCGGCATCACACCGGACGCATTCTGCTACTGGCCGCTGCGAACTTGCATGGTAGAATAAGCGTTTTGCCTCAAGCTCATGGCGTCGTAATGAAAACTAAACGCGTAACCATTAAAGATATCGCCGAACAGGCTGGCGTCTCAAAAGCGACCGCCAGCCTAGTACTGAACGGTCGTGGTAAGGAGCTGCGTGTGGCGCAGGAAACGCGTGAGCGAGTACTGGCGATTGCCCGTGAGCAGCACTATCAGCCAAGCATTCACGCCCGCTCGCTGCGCGACAACCGCAGCCACACCATCGGACTGGTGGTGCCGGAGATCACCAACCACGGCTTTGCGGTCTTTTCACATGAGCTGGAAATGCTGTGCCGCGAAGCAGGCGTCCAGCTATTGATCTCTTGTACTGATGAAAACCCCGGTCAGGAGAGCGTGGTGGTCAATAACATGATTTCCCGCCAGGTTGACGGTCTGATCGTCGCTTCATGTATGCACAACGATGCCGACTATCTTAAGCTCAGCCAACAACTGCCAGTAGTGCTGTTTGACCGTTGTCCTAATGAAAGCCTGCTGCCGCTGGTGATGACTGATTCGATTACCCCAACGGCGGAACTGATTTCCCGCATTGCACCTAAGCATAGCGATGAGTTCTGGTTTTTAGGCGGTCAGTCGCGTCTGTCGCCTTCACGCGATCGTCTGACCGGCTTCACGCAGGGTTTGGCTCAGGCGGGTATTGCACTGCGCCCGGAATGGGTGATTAACGGTAACTACCACCCGAGCTCAGGCTATGAGATGTTCGCCGCACTCTGCGCGCGACTTGGGCGGCCGCCTAAGGCGCTGTTCACTGCCGCCTGTGGACTGCTCGAAGGGGTACTGCGCTATATGAGCCAGCACCATTTACTCGACTCAGATATCCATCTGACGAGCTTTGACGATCACTATCTTTATGATTCGCTGTCGCTGCGTATCGATACCGTACAGCAGGATAACCGCCAGTTGGCCTGGCACTGCTATGATCTGATAAGCCAATTGATCGAGGGCGATACGCCCGAAACGCTACAACGCTACCTGCCCGCAACGCTGCAGTTTAGGCATCAGTAATAACTGAGCATTTTTGAATACCCTACAGAGGTGAAATCTGGTGCGAATCCAACAATCAAAAATCAATATTTGTAGTGATGTGATGCGGATAGGTCTTCACTGCATCAGTAATCACACCAATCGGTTTAAACGGCAAACTGAGTGGTGGTAAAGACTGACACCGGCATTATTACTGTCACTGTGGAACATCACTCCGGCGGGTTTACCGCGAGCTTCCCACGCAATTTCCAGCGCTTTGATGTCAGCTTGCTGTCCGGTGAGAATGACATTGCCCAACCCTCAGGTTTCCTTGCGAACAGATCGAGAACAACAGCAAGGTAAGCCCAACGCTTGCCTGTCCAGAGTAGAGTAAGAGGCAGGGCGTAGTCGGACTATTTCCCTGCCTCTCCTCCCCGAACCGGACGTGCACCTTTCAGCGCATCCGGCTCTCCATTTAAATGCTGGCGAACGCCATTGCCACTTCTGTAAAGCGCGATGTATACGTGTTTCTGGTCTCCGTCCTCAGATAGGGATTACCTTCGGGTAGCCGCCAGCGGAACAGCTTCTTGCCTTGCCCCACCAACCGGTACAGTATTTCGCCGCTGAGCTTGCCGTGATTGGTTTTACCAAATAAAACCCACGTTTTGCTCTGACCCGGTTTCGGTGATTTACACCACCACCTCATCAGGGAAGCGATACCTGTACGGTATTTGCGGGCCAGCCAGTGAGCCAGCTTCCAGAACACGACACGGTCGATATAACTGAAGACTTTGGCCTTAAAATCAACGAACTGATAGAACATGGCCCAGCCTTTCAGTTTTCGGTTGAGTTGTTCAGCCATATCGACTTTGCTTTCACTGTAGTTGCCTGATAACAGTGCTGTCAGCGATGCGGCGAAGTTTCTGGCTTTCTCCTGCGGGATCGTTGAGACCACTCGCATCTCGCCATAACGACTGCGTTTGCGAATGATCCTGTGCCCCAGAAAGATAAAGCCGTCATTAACATGGGTGATTTTAGTCTTATCCATGTTCAGCCTGAGTTTCAGACTGCCTTCGAGCACACCCCGACACTCCTCCCTGATGGCTTCCGCCTGTGCTTTGGTGCCTTTGACGATGAGGACAAAATCATCGGCATAGCGGCAGTACGCCACCGCGGGTTTCCACTGCCAGTTTTCTCTGACCGCCGTACTTCGGCCCCGTTGGATACTGTTATTCCAGTACCACCGATCTTTTCTGGCTTTCCCGCTCAGGTAGCGCTCATGCAGGTATTGATCGAACTCATTCAGCATGATGTTCGATAATAGCGGCGATATAACACCGCCCTGTGGCACACCTTCACTGGCCGCCCGAAAGAGACCGACATCGATATGTCCCGCCTTGATGGTTTTCCACAGCAGAGTCATGAAACGTGCGTCACTGATCCTGCGGCGTACAGCCTTCATCAGCAGTCGATGATGTACGGTGTCGAAGTAACTGGACAGGTCGCCTTCAATCACCCAGCGTCCCCGGGTTTCACCGCAGTCTGTGAGCTGTAATTTCACCGTGCGGATCGCGTGGTGGACACTGCGCTCAGGCCGGAAGCCATATGAGAGCGTATGAAAATCACTCTCCCATATCGGCTCCATCGCCATCAGCATGGCCCGCTGAACAATACGATCCCGCAACGCGGGGATACCCAGTGGTCGCAGTTTGCCGTTGCTTTTAGGGATGTAAACCCGTCTGGCGGGCAAGGGCTGGTAGTGGCCTGAGAGTAATTCATCCCTGAGGATTTGCAGCTCAACAGCCAGTCTGGCCTGTAGCATTGTTTTGTTCACGCCATCAACGCCGGGGGTATGCGCCCCCTTTGATGAAAGCGTGATCCGCGCCGCTTCAGCCAGCCATTCTGGTTGTGTTATCAGACGCAGCAGCCGTTGAATCCGTAGGGACGGATCGGTGGCTGCCCATGTGGCAAGCTTGCGTTGCATTTCGCTGATTATCAAAGGTCTTCACCTCGTTAGGTCAGTTAATTCACGTCGCAAACACATTCAAACTGCTTCCCTTCGCCATGTAATGGGCTTTCCCCATCGCGGACTACTACGGAAGCTCCGCCAGCCAGCGCGTCATCGGAGCCATGCCCCCTTAACATCCGTCGCTGACCTTCCCCGGTTTACCTGCCTGGACTCAGGCATACTGAGGAGGCTGCCCGTCGCACTCTTTATCCTTGCTTGCCGCAAGTTGGCAGAAGTCAGCAACGCAAGCGTGATAGACGCTGCTGCCCCGGTGTTTCGCATACATGTCAAAACACCTTCGACCGGCAGTGCTTACGTATCACTGCCAGTTCCTCCTGCACGGCCTGTCAGATCACGTAGGCCGTGGTGACGTTTTCAACCCACAGAGGCGGATTAACGGGTTCATGTTCTTCAGCCTTTCAGTACTTAACCTTGAGGATCATCTCGGCTTAGTGATCTCGCCTCAATCCCCGTTGTCAGCGGGTTACATCACCCTGCGGGCATGCCGCAGGTCACTGCCGCTCAGGTTCTCCACCGTCACACCCGGTGGGATTGTTGGGTTTCTCATCGTGAGTTACCGGTTCAATATTCCAGACAGACTCGCGGTTCATTTAAGCATCCATGCCCGCCCTGAACTCCGGGCACACTATACGTCACATCGCCGCACCACACCTGATTCGGTTCTGTCACTGCAAACTGTCGCTCAAGGCGATTCGGGATAGCGGTGTGTTCATGACCACCACGTTTATACCGGTGGGTAGGCTGCTGACAACTCACCAGACCCGGTTCTTTCATGAGCCTTCCGGCAAGCCAGCGTCCCATTCTGAAGCCTTTCAGGGTTGCCATAATCGCGATACTTCTTGCGCCAGCAGAGCCATGGCTGATGTTATGCAGTTCCAGAACCTGACTGCGTAACACAGCTCGCATGCCGTCTGGCTTTTCGGGGCTTTTTCCCCAGTATTTGTAGCTGCTGCGATGAACCCCGAACACGTGGCAAAGTGTGACCACAGGATACTGCGCTCTGAGTTTCCTGATTAATGAGAACTGTTCAGGGAGTCTGACATCAAGAGCGCGGTTGTAGATTCAATTGGTCAGCGCAACAGTTATGTGAAAACATGAGGTTGCGGAGGATCTTTGGATGAGACGGACATTTACAGCAAAGGAAAAAGCATCTGTTTTTGAACTGTGGAAGAACGGAACAGGCTTCAGCGAGATAGCTAATATCCTGGGTTCGAAACCAGGAACCATCTTCACTATGTTAAGGGATACTGGCGGTATAAAACCCAATGAGCGCAAGCGGGCTGTGGCTCACCTGACGCTATCTGAGCGCGAAGAAATACGAGCCGGTTTGTCAGCCAAAATGAGCATTCGTGCGATAGCTACTGCACTAAATCGTAGTCCTTCGACGATCTCACGTGAAGTTCAGCGCAATCGAGGCAGGCGCTATTACAAAGCTGTAGATGCTAATAACCGGGCCAACAGGATGGCGAGAAGACCAAAACCGTGCTTACTGGATCAGAATTTACCGTTGCGAGAGCTTGTTCTGGAAAAGCTGGAGATGAAGTGGTCGCCAGAGCAAATATCAGGATGGTTAAGACGAACGAAGCCGCGTCAAAAAACACTGAGAATATCGCCAGAGACAATTTATAAAACGCTGTATTTTCGTAGTCGTGAAGCGCTACACCACCTGAATGTACAGCATCTGCGCCGATCGCACAGCCTACGTCATGGCAGACGCCATACTCGTAAAGGTGAAAGAGGCACCATCAACATAGTAAACGGAACGCCAATCCACGAACGTTCGCGGCATATCGATAACAGACGCTCTCTGGGGCACTGGGAAGGCGATTTGGTGTCAGGTACAAAAAACTCGCATATCGCCACACTTGTAGACCGAAAATCACGTTATACGATCATCCTGAAACTCAGAGGAAAAGACGCTTTCTCAGTGAATCAGGCTCTTACAGAAAAATTCCTGAGCTTGCCACCTGAACTCCGGCAATCACTGACATGGGACAGAGGAATGGAGCTGGCTAGGCATCTGGAATTTACTGGTAGCACGGGCGTTAAAGTTTACTTCTGCGATCCTCAGAGTCCCTGGCAGCGAGGAACAAACGAAAACACTAATGGATTAATCCGACAGTACTTTCCCAAAAAAACCTGCCTTGCCCAATATACTCAACATGAGCTGGATAAAGTCGCAACTCAGCTAAACAACAGGCCAAGAAAGACACTGAAGTTCAAAACACCGAAAGAGATAATTGAAAGGAGTGTTGCGTTGACAGATTGAATCTACAACGGCTTTTTTTAATATGTCCCGTTCGTCGGTAACCCGCTTCAGCTCTTTCTGGAGACGGCGGATCTCGGTCTGAGCAACTGACTGTTCTTTATTAGCGGAAGAATCCGGACCGTACTTCTTTATCCAGGCGTAAAGGCTGTGAGTGGTGATATCGAGACGTGTTGCAACGCTGGCAACAGAATAACCGCGATCGACAACCTGTTTGACTGCTTCAGTTTTAAACTCTTCGGGATAACGCTTACCGCTCATGGGCACCTCTCTTTAAGCCATCTTAAATGACTCTGAGGTGTCTGTTAAACCCGTGGCGATTCAACTCATTAATTATTCTTCACCAATATCTTTATAGAATGCTATTTCCTTATATTCCGCATTAGGTATACGTAGGAAAACAAAACAACGTTTTATATAATAACGATTAATGACGTTAGCAAAACCGTTCATATACTAAAATGGTCCATCTCAATGAATTTTGCATAGGGTCTATTGATTAGGCTGTTTTTTCTACAAGCAACAAGAAAGAATAGATATTACTAATTTTGTAATGTTATTATTTTTAACGAACTAATTATCGCTCTAATTTTTTTTCGTGAGTAACGCTTTTAAATTGAAGTGCTAGTTTGTTTAGTGTATTACTATTTTTTAACCATATAGCTCATTACAATATGCTTAGAAAGCAATAGAACAGATTGAGTTGGCACTGAAATAGGCTAAAACCGACATACGTATCGGGGAAGAGAACAGAATTTTGTGAGGCGGCGTGAGGAATGAGGGCGTAGAAGATTATGATTAAGAAAACATTATGCAGCTTATTGCTGGCCGTACTTTGTGGCGGCATGGTTGGCCCCGCAGTGAGTGCGGAGAATGACCATCGGTATATTAGTATTCGTAATACGGATAGCAGTTGGGTGCAGGGCGTGTGTTCTTTGGTATTCCGGCTGGGTAACGGCGGTGATGGGACATTCAATAACCTGACAGTCAGCTTACAATTAACTGATAAATCGGGAGCCGTTCTGGAAAAAGGAACTCTTGATGTTCAGCCGTTTGGCGATAGCAGTGCAACTCGCTCAACCCTTTCGGCAACTGAATTCAGCTGTGATGCGGTTGAAAATACAGCCAACATCGTGATTACCCACGTTGAGGAAACGTCTTCGGATGGTTCAGTCCATGCTCTGCCACTGTCGATGTTTGATCCGCAATATTATCAACCATTAAAAATGAGCGTACAAAAAAGCGGATAGCTTTAGCTGCCTTCTATGGGGATGATAGATATACATCCCCATTACGACGAAATAAGCGTTTATGCTTTGTTGATTAAATCGATAATACGATCGCCTTCTGTATCTTCTTGCGCAACTCGGCTAAAGATGCTGCCATCGTTTTGTGTACCCACCTTGATAGGTTCCTTGCAATCTTTGTGGAAGATTCTTTTCCCTTTTTTTGTGACAACCACACCTGACATATCGCCGTGCTGCTCTTTATCGTAAACAATATATTCATAGGGGCCTTTGACGACACGTATCCAGTAAAGCGAGCCACCGGCGATCATCTGAGAATTATAGTAGGCGTTAACCCCCGGTTGATTAGTGACAAGATTCAGCTCAGCAGTCGGAGCAGACTGGGTTCCCAGGGCATATCCCGCGCTATCCTGCGCAATAAAGGCGCTGGCGTATTTATTATTGGTGAGCAGGCATTCCAGCGTTAATTGTTCCTGATCCTCCGCACTGTAAGACGCAGCTAAAGCTGTCTGGCTGAGTGACATACAGACAATGGTCAACGCTGCAATTCGTAGAGTTAATTTCACGTTCCTTACTCCTTTATAAACTGACATGTTTAAGATTAGTGGCCGTTCTTTACTTGTTTGCAGGTATCCAGCCAGCCAGCTGTATCAATTTTGCCGTTCGCTAGGTATTTTTGCTGATTCTGCCAATGAGCAGCGAGGAACGGCTTAAGACCGGAAAGACGTTTATTCAGCGTCAGCATCTGATTGAACACGTTCACTTCGCCTTTTAGCCCTGCTTGCCCATACAGGGTGCCGGAATCCACCAGACTGCTGGCGTAGTAGCTCGTTAGCTGCTGTAGACGATCGGTTTGTTCCGCCAGCTTATTTTTGCGGATGGCACAGTTGGCATCGCTGCTGTCTTTATCTTTGCACAGCAGCTCATAATTGTGATTGAGGAAGTCAAGGAAACGACCATCGTCCTGTAATTTGGTACAGAGAAAAGAGCCCAGATTCAGGCTGGCGCGGATAGACTGTGCTCTTTCTTCTTGCTGCTGCTGGTTGCTGGCACGAAGTTGGTTTTCCAGATCTTTCAGCTTTTTCTTCAGCTCGCCGTCTTCAACGCCAGAAGCCAGGCTACCTAACGCTTTCGCCGTATCATT
This sequence comes from Kluyvera sp. CHPC 1.251, assembly GCF_036759945.1. Taxonomy (NCBI): domain Bacteria; kingdom Pseudomonadati; phylum Pseudomonadota; class Gammaproteobacteria; order Enterobacterales; family Enterobacteriaceae; genus Kluyvera; species Kluyvera sp. CHPC 1.251. The sequence continues at coordinate 39,188 of NZ_JAPKIC010000008.1, forward strand.
GGACCCGGATTTGCTGCTCTCTGCGCCCGTTTTATCATCACCGAGAGTCGACCAGTTTTTCTCAAGAAGTTTGACCCGGTCCGTTGAGGTAATTGCCTGGGAAACCAGCACCAACCGCAGGCCCATTGTTTTACTGGTAAAAGGCTGGGCATTATCGTAATAGTTAATTTCTTTACGGCTAGCGCTGCGGATATCCGACTCACTGGACATCACGCTGCCGCCACGCACCACAAAACCGCCAGCCTGGCCATGCAATCGATTAATTTTATTGAGGTAGAAGGGGGTAAACATCATCTCAGAGACGTTGCCTAACATATCGTACAGGCCGAGCGGGTTAGGATTTAACAGACCGATGAGCTGAAGTTTCCCGTTTGAGGACTGCGAACCGGAATACCACTCATAATTTTTGATGTCGTCCATCGGATAACGGGAATCACGAAACTGTGCGGTATCCACTTTCAGACCGCCGCGCGCGGCAAACTCCCACTCTACTTCGGTGGGCAGTCGTAAAAAACCTGGCTTGTTATCTTCTTTCGGCAGCTTGTCGAGCGCGTTTGCGCGTAACCACTGGTTATATTTATCGGAGAAATTAACGGCCTCAAACCAACTGATGCTGGTTTGAGGGAGGCTAAGTTTACGCGATGGTGTCGGGCAAGTATCGGAAGTTAATGCCTGATATTGCAATGCCGTCAGCTCATATTTCGCCATTAAATAATAACGGCCTTTATTTTGGGGCGTTTCAGTAAAGCTACCGGCGATAAACGTGGGATAACTGTGTTCCACAAAGCCCCATTCACTGCCATCTTCCCCTAAGGTGATGGGAATATCATCCAGAGGACCGGCTACTGGAATTTCTACCCGACGAAATACCATCGAACCTTCGCAGGGCATAGGCAAAATCACGTCATCGCTATCCGGCTTCGGATTATAGGTTTTCTCTGCCCACGGTTCTGCCAGCGCGGGGGAGATCTTCACCAGCAGGGCTAGCGCCAGGCAGCGCGATAATGTGGAAGGAGTAAAGGCCATGAACGATCTCCGCTAAAATAGATGCTTAGGGCAAATTAAAAAAATAAGGGTTATGCCTCGCGCAGGCTCTGCGCAGGTTCAATATGGATCGCGCGCCAGGCACCGATACCGGCAACCAGCGTCGCCACAACCAGCGTCAGTAAGAGGGCGATAAGGCCGTGTAAGGGCGTTATCTTGCAAATCATCTGACCGGTGGCCTGGCTTGTGGACAGCGCCCGGTTAAATATCTGGCTGGCTAAAAAATAGATGCCAAAACCGCCTATATAGGCCATCAGGCTGAGCAAAGTGCCCTGACTAATGACGTAAACGCCTACGGCTGGTCGCGTGAAGCCCAGCAGACGAAGTACAGCAATATGCTTACGTTTACGATCGACATTGGCGATAAACGAGCCGATTAACGAGGCGATACAGCCAATGAGCGCGGTGATGGCGATCGTGTTAAAGATGATGCCCAACACACGGTTAATGCTTTTTACATTCTCAATATCCGCCAGCCGACTGGTAGTTTCGATGCGTTGGGCGCGCAAATCGCGTTCAAGGCTGGCGACATGGTCAATATCGCGTGCGTACAACCTTGCGCGGGCGTAGCGCGGCGCGTTACCGTTAAGCTGAGCGCCGCTGGCGACCCCTAACGCTGTTACCGCATAGCCATCGCGAAAATGTTCAAGAGCCATTAATAACGCGGGGCGGGTAAAGATAGCGGGGCGATTAAAATAGGTGGCTGGCAAAATCCCCACCACGGTCACGCGCTTACGTCCCCATTCGCGGCGTTCATCGAGCATACGACTCACGCGTAGCGTGAGCGTATCACCGGTTTTCACCGCCAGCTTGCGTGCCGCTTCCTGAGTAATAACAACTTCATGGTCATGATGGAGCACCTGCGTGCCGAGCAAAGGATCGCCAGCCTCTGTCGGAATGACTTCCGCATTTTCAATAAAATGTGTGCTGTCCGTCTGCAAGTCAGTCAGCGTATTGAGCGAGCGCGTTTGCCCGATGGCGAAGCCGACATCAGGCCGCTGCCGTAGCTGCGTGATCCAGTGCTGATCGTAGCTTCCGCTGCTCAACATGCGGATCTCCAGATTGCGGGGATCGTTGGCCAGATCGTTTTGTAACTGGTTCACAATGCCAAAGCGCAGGCCAAAAAGGAGCAGTAAAGGGGCGATGACCGCAACAAGAGAGGAGACGATGCAAAAAGAGATGATGCGATCGTGCCACAGGTCTTGCATTGCAAGGCGACCGAGCAGTCTTGCACGATTAAAGGACAAAGTAAGTACCTCCCCGTTCGCTCTGTGATGACGCCGTCAGCGATTCTGGCTGCGCAGCTAAACAGGGTAAATTGAAGTGTTTGACCAGAGGCCAGTCATGGCAAACGACCAGCGCCATCATGTCTTCCTGACGGACTAGTTCGATAAACAGGCTAAATAATTTCTGGGCATTGTAGGGATCGAGCGCCGCCGTCGGTTCATCTGCCAGTACCAGCGCCGGGCGATGTAATATCGCGCGCGCAAAAGCGGTGCGCTGCCGTTCGCCAAAGGAGAGCTGGGTAGGATATTTTGCCAGTAGTGGCGACAGTTTTAGCGTGTCGATGACCCTATCCAGCATGGTGCTGTCAGGGCGGGCTCCCAGCAGCTGGCACGGCAAGAGAATATTATCTTTGACGTTCAGGTAGGGAAGGAGGCCACCGTTTTGTAATACAAAGCCAAGTTCGCGTGCCCGAATCGCAGCGAGTGTATTATGTCGCTCGCCCAGAAGCAACGCGGCAATATCCTGCTGCTGTGCCCCTTTGCTGAGCGTGAAACGCCCAATTTTGCTGGGATGCAACACTAAACCAATGGCTTCCAGAAGCGTGCTTTTACCGCAGCCGCTTTCACCCGTTACCGCCACCACCTCGCCTGGCCGCAGCGAAAGCTGCGGCAGGTAAACACGGTGAGCCTGATGATCCTGACCACGAACCACGCACAAGTCTTCAATGTGCAGCATCAGGGCATCATTTCCAGTGGGATGGGATACACGCGATCGCGCGGATCGCTACCTTGCGCCAGCTCGACCCAACGGTCGACATCTGCATTATATTTTTGATAGTGACGCAGCTTGGATGACAGTGTGCGGATAAATTTCTCCTGTGACAGCCCATCCCAGCTTTTCCACGTTTCTTCATCGAGATTCAGCACATCGCTTTTGTAGGGAAGATCGGCCAGATACTCGCCCAGCACGCCAAGATCGCCGATGCTCGCGCTGTCTTGCTGTTTCAACTGGTTAGGATCGGTCCCCATTGTTGCCGCAACGGTGCGCAGTTGTTCAAACATCTTAGTGGGCGAGATCATCCCTTCATTAGCGGCTTTCAGAATCTGGCTGACGGCATCGCTTAAATCGCTCAGCTGTCCCTTGGTTAAGAGCACGCGAACATCTGTTGTGGGGATGTTCTGCTTAATCAGATCGCGATCGCTAATCCAGGCCTGGAACACCAACGGGGCTTGGGTGCTGTTGCGTTTGCCCAAATAGGCTAACTGCATCGCATGCCCGATTAACGCCGTATCCTGGAGCAATTTCTGCTCCGCCGTGAGCTTTTGCCCCTCATCTTTGGCATACAGCGCGCTGCCAATGGCGGCATCCCCCATATAGGCGGCTTTCACCTGTTCCGTAATGGCTGACGCCAGGGCATCAACCTGCTGACCGAACATTTTGATATCGCCTGCATTCACCGCCTGATAAAGGTTAGATTGCGTGCTATCAAAATTGGAGAGATCGCGGTACTGGCCCTCGGCTTTGGTATGGTTTGCTTTGCCGCTGGCGGTTTTCAGGTGCAACGTATAAATAGCAATGCCGCGGTTACCGGCTTCCAGACGGAGCTGGCTGGCATCAAGGCCGGTTCCTGAAAGTTTATTGCTGCCCTCAATCGCGCCAGCATCGGTAATCAGCACCATATAGCGGGCGCCGAATGGACTCCAGTCAATGTCATCAATAGCTGATAACACGCCGGAATAGGCATCCTCGTCGTATAAAGAGCTTGAGACCTTCGCTTCTTTAAGATCGGCGACTTTCTGCAGAAAATCCGCGCCGTCCTTGACCTGGTTAGGGTCGGCGAAAATGCGGGTGTTATATTCAAGTCCCGGTACGGCTTTGGTATTTGAACGATAAGAGACCAAACCAAACTTGACCTGCCCATCCAGATGCTCTTGTTTAATTTTGTCGTAGATCTTATTGACCGCCTCTTTAGTGCGCTCAATATACGGCCCCATTGAAATGGTTGAATCGATAACGAACACCACCGAAGCGTTAAAGCCTTTCAACTGGTTTACGTCGTTATCTTGTTTTGCCGCTGCGTTATCATCCGCCTTGCTGACGGAGGCCACGTTGAGCAGGCGCGTATAGAAGCCATCTTCGGTCATGACCTCTTCGCCGCTCAGGATTGGCAGCAGATAAAATTGCTTTTGCAGATCGACAAAATATTCCGGCTCCTGGGCCTGAATACCTTCAGCGTGGCCGTCACGCTTCAATTTGGCGCGCAGCGGCGCCACCAGAGAGACAGGATCGGGGGCAGAAAGAATGTTATCCAGACTTTCTTTCTCTTTGAAAAAGAGTAACCGATCGCGGTTGGCCGGGTTGGTAAACGCCAGCGTCAGCTGCATTTTCCAGTCTACGGTACAGGATTTCGGCAACCAGCCAAGGGTTTTGCCATAGCTATCCGGCCCGACTTTAAGCCAGCTTTGCCCCTTAGCCTCTTCCTTTTGATAAACATAAAGGCTGCTAAAGGCAGGCTGAAGCTGCCCATTTTCATCCCCGGCGTTGTCGCTAAGCTTACAGCCTGGCGTCGTCAGGATGCGCTGGTATAGCGTTTTCTTCCCTTCCTGAAGCAGCGGTTTATCGCCCTCGGCGGCAAAGAGGTGCCCGCTGAACAACAGGCCGCATAATGGCAGCGCCAGACGGCAAAAAAAAGTCCGGGTCATTTTGCTAGCTCCTCAAGGTGCTGCTTAGCCGTTTGGTTCTCGGGTTCTGATTGTAGTACCGTTTCGTACCAATAGGCCGCGGTATCTTTATCCGCCTCTTTGAAACATTCGCTTGCCTGATGGTATTTCGGATCATACTCACCGGCGTAAATCAGGGCGATTTTGGTATCGCCGCCCTGCGCGCGATTTGCGTACAGGCGCTGGGCGACGCCGCATTTCTTCGCCTCTTTCGCTGACTGGATAATGGCCAGCAGTTTATCGCTATCGAGTTTTTCCTGAACGCACGTCTGCACGAATTCAAGCTCGCTCAGCGTGTCTAAACTCTGTGCGGAACAGCCAGCCGGGGCTTTAGGCTCGGTGTTCGTCGCTTCAGGGGCGGCGGCGGCGGGGGCTTGCTGAGCTTGTACCGCCGGGACCACCTCCTGACCTTTGTCCCGGCCCATGAACCACCAAAGCGCGCCAGCAATCACCACTAAAAGCAGGATGGCGGCGATGATGAGCGGGAGGCGGGAAGCCGCAGGTTTTTGTTGCGGCTGCGGCTCGGCATGAATGGTCGGCGCAATGGTTTCAGATTCTGCGACGGGCGCTTCTACGATGGCTACTGGTGCGGAGTCGGTTTCTGGGGTTGCCAGCATACTGCTGCTGCTGTAATTACCCGTCGCGCCCCTGGCTTCAGAAGAGAGCAACTCATCACGCACCAATTGGAGGGTGGTATTGCGCACTTCTCCTGAAGCCAGCTTGATCTGAATCTGGACCTGGCTTGCGTTTGCCAGCAAAGGGTCAAGTAGAGTAGGGCCGATACGAAAGCCGCTGCCGTTGGCCAGGGAGTAACCGCCGTTGACAGTAAACCAGTGCTGTGCAGGGCTCCAGCTGCCATCGGGCTGCAGATAGTTCTGCTCGTTATTACAAAGCGTAAAGGTCAGATCGGGCAGCACCGCAGTTTCGCCGCGCAGGCGAACCATCAATTGTGCGGTACCCGGCTCTGCCGGTTGGCAGGCGATGATTTTAGCTAGCATGGCATGTTCTCTTGTTTTAATTGGCTGATAATCTGACCAAGTTGGCGATTATGTTCGACGGAAATATCGCGCGTGGCGCTATGACCAGCGTTATCAAGTACGACGCTCATCAGGGCGGATAGCCAGTCTCCCAGATAAGAGACACCCGGCTGCGGCGCAACGGCGGCGAGCTGCGGCAGCTCGTCGTTCATCAGCGGTTTCTGGCGCAGGAAGACTTTATTTTTATCGCCAACGTAGCTGTTGGGCACCTTTTCAGGCGGTAGAGTGAGATAACCAAACCAGGCGATAAAATCACGCATAGTCAGTTGGGCTCGCAGAACCTGGCGTGCCATAAGATGTTCACGCCGCGTACCCGCTTGCTCCTGACCCGCCAGCGCGCGTTTCAGCGTGCCTTCCAGATCGAGGCGCGTGGCTGCGGTGATCAATTCTTCGCTGAGATGATTAATCAGTTCGCTGTTCATCCCCAACTGATGCCACTGCGGCGCTTGCTGCGGCAGTTCACGCAGATGCGCGACCCAGGCTTTAAACGCCTGATGGGCGAAATCATCGTCCTGGCCGACTCTTTCCTGGGCAGTTGACGCTGGCGCGTCAACCACGGCGATTTCAGCCGGTGCGGCGGCGAATGGATCGCTGCCAAACGGGTTATCACCGAAGGGGTTGTTGCCAAATGGGCTGGCGGTAAACGCGTTTGCCGCCAGGCTGTCGCCATCGCTTGACGGTTCCGGGTTGCGGTCGCGAATGCTTAAATAGATGTTATTAAGCTCCTGCGTCGGCAGATCCAGACGATTAATTAGCTCTCCCATACTGTGGGAGCAGGCGGACAGCCCCTGCCATAGCTCTTTCGCGATGGCCTGTTTTTTCACGAGCTGCCCGTCGCCGTCTTTTTCGTACCAGCGGCCCAGGCGGCGATTGCCGGTCTCCTCGCGACACTGCTCAAGTTGTTGCTGCAAACGTGCCAGCTTGAATTCCAGATGCGCGACGCCGCGCAGCGCTTTGGTTAAGCGTCCCATGCCGCCATCGTTGAGCTCGAGCATCGCGTGCCAGGCTTTGCTCGGCTCGGTGACGTGTTGCAGCACGTTTTTAGCGCTAATGAAGGTGCTGCCCATTTCGTCGAGCTTCTGGCGATAGCGCTCGGTGATGCACGCTTCCTTGTTTCGCTCCTGTTCTGTACCGTCTTTTAGGTCGATGAACGGATTATCCAGCCCCGGTTTTCGCACCAGGAAACAGTTATTAAACGCCTGGCCGGGCGCCCATTGCTGCAGCCAATCATATTGGGCGAAACGCTCCAGCAAGGTCATGTGCAGCATACCTTCCCAGCCTTCTTTTAACTGTTCGGTGGTGAGTTGCAGACTGCTGTTGATGCGCATATCGCACATGGTGATGGCCCAGAACAGCCCAGGGTTACGGCCCTGACGTTCTTCGGCGCTTTTACCCTGCGTTTTTTCTACCCAGCGGTTTAATACCGGACCGACGTCAGCAACATCGCTCTGTTTGGCGGAGCTGGCGCACACGACCAGCGCGTTCATCTCTTGATTATCGGTGTAACGTTCAAACAGATAGGCGACTTTACCGCGCAGCAGAAGCTGGCAAATGGGATTAAGCCCCTCTCTACCGGCCTCTTCCAGTGCGGTAATTTTAAGACGCCCGCGATACCCAGGGAAGTCAAGCAGATCGACCTGCTCCACGACGCTGTCGGCCTCGACTTCCGCTAACGGGAAGATAAGCTCGGTGGTTAACGCTGCCAGTTCCGCCTGGGTTAAGCTGGCGCTGCCGATTTGCTGTTCCTCTTTCCAGTAGCGGATCTCCACGTGGCGATCCTGGCTGGAGCCTAGCCGGTTAAGGCTGTCGACGTTCATAATGCTGCCATTACTGTGATCGATCAGCGTCTCCAGCGGGGCGAACACCGTCCGGGCATGATTGAGTTTGGTCAGCACATTGGCTAATGAACGATAGGTCTCGGTGAGGGCCGGCAGTTCTCCCCACAATAAAGAAAATAGCTCTGCGCGTTCACCAGGACTCAGCGCAGGGGCAATTTTCAACACCTGCGGCCAATAGGCGTGTTCAAGTTTTTCAACCGATTTTCTGAACGAGGCGTTCAGGTAATCCCATAAGGCAACCACATCTTCCTGGCTCACGCCGTTATAGCTTTTTGCTTGTGTGGCGAGTTGTAGGAAGGGGCGCAGTCGCTCTTCAACCCTGGCTTCATCAAGTTGAAAGCTCAGCTGCTCGTGGTTGAAATCATTAAACCAGGCGTTTGCAAGAATTTTGGCCAGATCGATTTCACTGAACAGGCGCAGAGGCACAGGATAGCCCGCAGGCGCAGCGGGGGCCTGGCGGGTGAAGCGGGTGACCAGGCCGGTGGCCTCTTTACCGCCGCCGACGGGATTCACTTCTTTGATAAAGTCGACGCGCCGTTCGCCATAAAGGGCTTCCAGTGAACCATTGCTGCCCGCTGCCAGCGCGGAGATGAGATAGGATTTCCCGGCCTGAGAAATGCCAAAAAAACCGACGGTCATTGGCGTTCTGGCGACCAACGTCAGGCTATTGGCCTGGTTACGCGTGCGGAGCAAGCTAAGGTTGAGTTTATCCGCCTCGTTGTCGAGGCGACGTGAACCGGAACGCACTGCATCAACCCAGCCAAGTGCGTCCTGACAGCCCTGAGCGATAGCTGCCCAACCCTGAGTGAGAGATTTTTGATCGCTATTCATTATTTTTTAACACTCCCGCTATCGAGCCAGTGTCGGCTATCAATGAGCCCCGTATCGGGCATAGTATTGAGTTCCAGATCTACATCACGCTTGCTGAATGACTTATCGGTGTTGCTGGTGATATCCGCAATCATCAGCCGATCGCTGATTAAGCCCAGTTGGCGCGCCCGTTTGCCTTTGTCGATAGCCAGTCTCACTTTCAGGTACGGTGAACCGTTATCCACGGAGAAGGCGGCGGAAAACTTCTTACGGCCTTCTTCGCTAAAACGTAAGGTATAAAGCGGTGCGGCGGCCCAACGTTCGGCATCCAGTTGACGATAACCCAGCCGCAAATCGCCACGCATGATGATACTTTGCGTGGTGTTCTCGCCATTTTCGTCGGTGAATGTCGGCAGTTTTATCTGCCCGTTCTCCGATTCGATATGGCGATAAACGATATCGGCACTGCGAATCAGGTTATCCATATCAATGGTGCCAATATGGCGAATCGTTGAGTAAGGCTTCAGCGCCGAGGTACGGAAATGGAAGTTAGGAATGCTGTGATTTGCGCACAGCTGTGTGAGCATCGCGCCAACGGAGGCGGTGCTCTTCGGATCGTCGATATGGCCATTTTTATGGAACGGATACCAGGTGCCGGTCTGATAACCGTGCAGCGGTAAAATACGCCCCGGCGGCAATGGCAGGTTGCGACGGATAATTGCCTGAATGCCCGGCAGCTGCGAAGGGCGGCCCGTCAGCAGTAGCAGGTCGCAATGATAATAGCTCAGCACTTCGCACAGCGCGGTTAGCACTTTATCAATGTTGAACTTACCCGAGCACAAATCGTTATGCACTCTGGCGAGCGGCAGAGTGAGCATTACCTCAGCCAGTTTGAAATCGGTCGGGCCACCAGCTTTTTGTACTTCGCGGCGAACAAAGCCCTCGACTTCATCACGCAGAGAACCTACCGGCAGTAGATCGCCGACACGTTGGTTAATCACGATATGCGTTTGCTCGTCCAGCGGATCGAATTGCTCGTATTTACCCAGAATGTGCAACGCGAGGGGAACGAAGAGTTGCAGGGTGAGCTGCTGGCGCAGCACGGATTCCGCCGCGCTAATATTTTGCGAGCCGCACAGTTGAGACATCAGCGTCTCAACGGATATGACCCCCGTTTCACGCAGCGCCTGCTCAAAGGCTGGAAGCACATAGGACTGGATGACATCTAGCAGAATATCGTCGCCGGCAATTTTAAAACTGTCGCGAAAACGCTGCTGCGGGATGATATGGACGTTAGCGCCGCCCCCACTATGACCATTGCGATCGAGATGATAATCGGTGATGACCAGATCGGTGGTGCCGCCGCCGATATCGATAGATGCGATGGATATTCTTTCACGTTGCGTGCTGTCGGGTCGGCTAAGGGCGTCGAAAAACGACTCCGGGTGACCGGCAAAGTTTTGGTTTATCTCGGTGTAGAGATAAACCAACTGCGCGCAGGACGCTTCATCCCACTCGACCCTGATTTTTGGCAGCGGAATTTTAATGTTTGTCTGACTATGATCTTCTTGCTCATCCTCATAAGGATCGTTTTCGCCGTTGTGCCAGCGTAGCGCTTTCCAGACTAAACCGACCGCCTGACGCATACGGTCATCCAGTACGCAACGTTCAGCCATCGGCATACCGGGCGGCACGGTCAGAATAATATGGCGTAGCTGACGCGGAATACCTGCGTGTCCCTGACGTATGCGCTGTTCCGGGCTATTAATCTGACTAATCGCCTGGGTTAATACTTCCGCGAGCATAAAGGTCATCAGAGAACTGCGAGAATAGCGTGGCGTAAAGACCGGGATGCGATCCATCTCATCTTCGATGGTGTGTAACGCCTCGCCCCGTTCATCGATCAGATTCGCGAACGGCGCAGCGGTGGCGAGTGGATTACTGTCCTGCACGTAGCTACCGTTAAATCGCCAGCCCTGACCGTAATATTTTTCATCCCAAAGATAACGTTTAGGGCTGGAGAGGCCGGTTGAACCTTCGCTGCCTTTTCGGCGCGCCGCTAAACGACCCGCTTCTCCGCCGATACGAGCGATCGTCGGCCACTGGAAGGCATCGTGGCGGCCGCTACGCACCGAGCAGTGATCTTTGCCGAAGAAGGCCTGTGAAAATTCGACCCGGCTTTCAAAGGGTTCGGTATAAACATGTTCCGGCGCGCTAAGATCGCGCAATTTGAGCACATAGTTGTGCTGCATACCTGAACCTGATTGCCCATGATCTTCAATGAGAATACCGCAGGTGCGTGAGTTACCGACATCGAGGATCAAATCAACGGGAATAGGCTTGATAGCGTTAGTTTCCCGATTGGCGATGACCCTGAAATGCGGCAATTCAATGATGGGGGCGGTCTGACTTTGCAAACCTTCGACGGGAATCGCCATCAGTGAAAGAAGGTTAAGGTAGTGCGCCAGCGGATACTGCTGGTTAAGCTCCTGCTCGCGTTCGTCGATATCCCGGCCTTTGCTCGCCTCTTTAAATACCTCTTTCAGCCAGTCGACAATCCACTCTTGCGTGAGATACCAGTTAAGGGCATAGGTGGCTGTCGCCACCGCAAAGGTTGCCCCGGCATTGACATCTTCCTGGTTCGGGCTGAGGTCGGCGGCGGCCTGCTGTTTGGCCATTACGCGAGTATCGATAGCCAACGTCATTCGATGGCTATGCCCATCCATATCAGGCTTGTCCAGCTTGACGATACGAAAACGCGCCCAGTTTAGCGGCCCTTCCTGATAGACGTCAGGCGGGCTAAAACGGAGTAGGGGAAGCGGCAACCATGTCCCGTCAAACAGCTTAAGACTCTGCTCAACGGGAATATCGTACTGGCTTTTAGCCTTCTCGATATTTGCCGGGCTGGGCTGATAAAAATAGTAATCACGCTGTTCGTTGTAGATTAAACGGGTCAATACGCCATTGGCTAATTTAACAAATTCACCGGCGGGCAAACGTCCTGGAGACAAACCAAAATCCATAAACTGGATCCCGGAGTCGCCTACCAGGGTTACTTGACGATCAAAAGATACAATCTCGGGCAACATAGTTATCTCGTCCCTGTTCAGGAATTAGGTTGAAGCATACGAATCGGGAAGGTTTTTTCCCCATCGTTGCTGCCAATACAATCGGCATGACCCGCGGAAGGTGATTTGCACTCGATGGTCGGCACAATAAAGTTTGAGCCATCGCTGCAGGTCATTTGCTCAGGGTTGGTAATGTTGAGCGCCCCCTGCTGCACGTTACCGTTGGCTGGGCCACGGCACGTTACGCCGCTGGACTGGCGGACGCTGACGGTGCCGTTGCCCTGGTCAAAATTATATTGCAGCTGGAGCGGGCGTCCGGTGTGCTTGTCCTGAATACCGCCATTCACGCGCCATTCGCCGTTAAGAAACTTCGCCGGGCCGTCCGGCAGCGTGGCCGGGAGGGTTAACGGTTCGCCCTGCGGCGCAACGAGCGGCGGGGCGGTTACCGGAGTCACGCCCGGAGGCGTCTGCTCGTCGTGGGTATCCTGTACGCCGGGCGGCAGTGGCGGTTCTACGCTGGCTTCATTTGCGTTAGCCGGCGGCGGCGCATCGCCGTCTACCGCTCTGTCAGATGTGTCGGCAGGCATCGCGGGCACCGTTGAATCCAGCGCAGGATGCGCGTCCGCGGTTGACCCTTCCACAATGCCGGGTACGGCGCGAGCGCCAACGGCGGTTTCTGACCCCCTGATCGCCACGTCATGGGTGCTGGCGGCCGGGTGCGTAGCCACAGGTTCAGCGGTGACCGTGGTTTTATCCGCAGAAAGACCAGGGAGGCCCGGCAGGGAAAGAGAAGGAGCGCAGCCGCGGAGCAGCCCTAACAGCAGCGCCAGCAGCAGTAACGCCAAAAGTAGCCATAGCAACCAACGCCAGCGCCAGCGGCGCGTTCGAATATCAACAAAGGGCGCGGGAGCGGGTTCGACGGTTTTTTCCGTGGCGCTGGCCTGCGGCGGAACGGCCGCGAGGGCGGCGGCGGGAACGGACGATGAACTCAGCCAATGCATCGGGTGACGTTGTTCCCCTTCCGGGTGGACAAACCCCCAAAAGGTGATCACCAGCGTTCCATTAACGAGATAGACAAACTCATAATCGGGGAAATGGGTCACAGATTTAAGCAACTGGGCAAAGACCCGACGATCGCCGCCGGTTCCGCTTTGCTCCGCGTTGAGCAGCTGTTCGCTTAGTGACTGCACTGCCATTTGAAACGCATTAAATTGCTGGCGCGCCGATTCTCGCTCCGCTTCGCTTGCGCCGCTCCACGGGATAACATCGCCGGGAAAACTGCTGTACCAGTCGGTTCTGTCACCGCCCTGATCGTTTTGCGGGATAGCCAGATGACGGGCCAGATCGCGCCCTGCATCAAGACGATAGATGGCTTCGCGTAGCTGGAAGGCCATCTTGAAAACAGGATAGCCCGTTTCACCCAGCGCCTTGAATGAAGAGTTATTTCCGGTACGAAGTAGTGGTCCCTGAATCGAATTTCGCATTATCTAACCCTTAAAGGCTGTAATTTGACTAAAGCCACAGTGGTACAGGCTAATTTTTGGTCGCGCCGGGCGTCCATTTGAAACCCCAGCCATAGTGCTTATCCATCGACTCGCGGTCGGGGAAGAAACGGTCAAGGCGTTCAACCTGAATATTGCCATCGACATTTTTGAGCCTGGCGATGGCGGCGACATTATTACGCTGGTCGCTATCCGTGAGCATGGATGTAATCGGCTGCTGTTCGGGGACATAGAGGGTGACGGAGGCGTTTGTCCCTTGCCAGTTATCGGTGCCAGCGTAAATGAAGCTATAAATCAACACCTCATCAATGTCCTGCCAGTGGCTGCCGTTGACGAAAAGCCATTCGCCATCCACGTCATTGCCTTCACGCAGATCTTCCTGCAGCAGCAGATACGGTGGCTGGTCATAGTTGCCGGGCAAATGACTCAGCGCCTCAGCGCCGCTGATTTCACCGTTTTTTAAGCGCACAAAGGCGGCAATATCGAGATCGACAGGCTCTTTGTGGTCCCCCTGCTTCCACTGCAGATTGATTTTTATCCGGCCAAAATCCTGACGTTTCTCAAGCTTCACGCTGGGATTGGTGTCAGTTAATTCGGTATGGGTTGGTGTAACAACGGGGAGCTTCACGGCCGGGCGATGTGTAAACCACCACCAGACACCGACGAGCAGGAGCAGCAGTAGCAATAATGCCAGCCAAGGAAGAAAACCGCGCCACCAGGGGATAACCACTACTGTATGGAGGGGGGCCGCTGTGCTGGCTGTGGCCCAATTGACCAACACCGGTTCGCCGCCGACGCTATAGCCGTCGAGGTGGTGTGATTGGGTGAGCAGCGTTTGCAACGCATGTGCTGACTTATCTTCGCCGCGCGCGGCCAGCTGGCTGATTAACCCCGCCAGAATGTCCTGATATTGCTGACGTTTATTCTCAACAGTCAGCCGTTCGGCGTCATTCAGTGCGGAAAAAGGTTTAGCCAGCCCCTGACGTGCTGTCCACCACTCCAGGCGTCCTTCAGCATTGCGACGCGCGGTGGCATACAGCAGCGCCAGTGAAGGAGGAAGATGACGATGTATGATACCGACCGTCTCTTCATAGGTTGTCAGCGTTGCTTCATCAATCGGCGCGGCAGTTGTTAATCGTTGCATAAGCAAATCATTATTGTTGTGGGTGATATGCATGAGATGTGTATCATCGCATCTCAGACAGCCGGAACGTTTTCTGCGCTTTTAGCGGAGCGTATTTGCTTCTTCGAGAACTTTAATTTTGTGCTTGGCTTCGGCGACCTTTTTCTCAATCGCTGAAATTTCGCTGGCGCTCGTTGCCGTTTGTGACTGGCGCTGCAGCTCCTGCAATTTGGCAATTTCCTGCTGGCGTTCGCGGCTTTGAATCTTGCTTGATTTCAGTTTTGCGAGAGTCTGCGACAGATCCGAACGCACGGCATTTAGCCTTGCTTGTTCATCTGCCAGCTTTTGATTTAAGGTCTGCTGTCTGTTTTGGGTATAATCCTGCTGTTGCCTGGCCGATTCATTTTGATATTGGCTCAGACGAACCTGCTGTTCTTTTTGATCAACCTGCTGACGATAACCACCCGACGTGGCGCAGCTCAGTTTGGTAATAAAGCTTGGATCTTGTGCGTGTAAATCACAGTCCTGGGGGGACGTAGTACAACCCGTAAGGACAAGGGCGGCAAGAAGTGCGTATTTTCTCATCAAATAATCCATCATTAGCGTCGAATAACGCTGCTTTAAGCAGTCTTAAACCGGCCGATAATGCTATCGGCCGAAAGGGTTAACCAAGGGAGATCGCCTGGCGCTGTTCATACAGCTCGTTGGTTTCTTGTTCCAGAGCAGCAATCTTGCTATTGAGATTGGCATATTCTTTGTTCAAATTTGCCAGCTTGCTTTTCTCTGCACTTGTGGTGGTCGTTTGACCTTGTAAAGCGACCTTATAGGCAGATTCTTTATCCTTCATGCCTTTCATGGTCTCTTTCATCTTGCTGATGTTGGCATCAATTTGCGCCAGCTGGGTTTTCGCACCGACTTTATCAAATCCAGCTTTATCTTTTTGGATGCTGATTTTGGTTAAGGTGGCCTGGTTTTCGCTAATAACTTGTTTCATCGCCAGCGTCGATTTTTCAACCGCTGCGGTATCTTTGCTGATGTCATTATCCATAGCCTGCAGACGATCGGCTGTAGAGGCATAATCTTTTTTCAGGCCATCAAGATAGTAGTTAGCGGTCATACCTGCAGCACAGCCAGCTGCGCCACCAATTGCAGCGCCGGCAAGCGCTTTCTTCGAGTCACCTGCTAACGCCCCTACTAACGCGCCGAGAGCTGCGCCGGATACGGCGCCTACGCCACAACCTTGTGCACCAGAAGCGCTAAAGAACTGTGATTGTTCTGTGGTGGTAAGGCGAGGATCCGGCTTTGTCCCAGACAGGAGAGAGCTTCCTGTATTGGCACAGCCTCCAAGTAACAATGCTGCGGAAATCACGATGCATGTGGTAGTTCGGTTAAATGTATTCACAATCTTTTTCCTTAAAAATAATTAAGTAACGACAAGCAAGCTGTATCAACTAAAAATTTAGAATTAGTAATGATTTTGTCCGACATTACTGATTATTGTATTAGTTATAAGATGTCAAAAGAGCTATTCAAAGAGTATTTAAATAATAAGCAATAAATTAATTGCAATGCGTTATTATGTGTTCGTAGGTATCCCGCACTGACAGCTTATGCAATTTTGTGTTTTCGTATCACTTTATGTTGGCCTTGCTGCTGAAACACATCTTTTTTAAAAATAATCGACATTTTCGAATTCGTAGGCCTTACCATGAAACATGGGAGGATATCTCCACATAAAACATACATTCCGTGAATGTATCTCAACGTCTGACATTTTTCCAGTGTGTACAATTAGGATGTTGATTCAACTGATTAATCTGTATTAAACACACTAAAGATCATGCCAGAAATGCCGATAAATCACAAGTATGCTGCCGTCTTTGCTTGTGATGTAGGTAGGGTTACAGTTCTTGTTTTCGCCGATGTAATCTGTATTTGATACCTTAATGTAGTTGTTTATTAGTTGCAGTGTTTTGTGTATGCGTGGAAGGATGAGTGTACGTAAAGTGGCAGGCGGGAATGTTAATGGAAACCTTGAAATATACTTTTGGGAGATAGGGGGGGTTTTAATTTAATATGCATGAAATTTTCATTTACTATCACCTTCTTGATTATATGTCCGTGATCTGATGCAAGTATCTATGAATCTAAAAAAGGGTGTAGTGAATTTTTTCTAACGGAATATACAATGTGGTTTTGTTCATCCATCAATGTTTGTTAAAATCATTTTATGAATCGATTCCGCGCACGATTAAATTGGAAGACTTTTTAGTACAGGGTTAGGATGTCAACGACGGGTGAAAAGTGATCCACTTACATCTCCACCTACATTCTAATATTGATCCACCGTTTTACTCAGGATTAGCTTCAGCGATAACTGTAGTGGTTTACAGAATTTTACCACCTGAACAAAGGTGATACGCTCATCTCAGAACAATACAGGCATCCCAATGAAAAAAAAGAAATTTCAGTGCTGAATTTAAATACGAATCCGCACAAATGGTCCTTGAGTAGAACTACACCATTGCAACTGCGGACAGTGCTATGGGGGTGGTTCTTTCTACCATGACGCGATGGGGAAAGCAGTTGCGAGATGACCGACAGGGCAAAATGAATTTCTGTTTAGTTACCTGAAAGCAGATAACCATGAGAGTTGCTCATTACCAGAGCCTGCTATGATCTCTGATTGTTTCATTTCAGCCTTGAAGGACACACTGGAAATCGTTCGGGCCTCGCAGGGCCGTGGATGTCAGAAACTGCAGCGCACTCATAACCCAAGTGTATCCAGAATGCATGATCATACTTAGCGACCAGAATTCACTTGCTGCTGCCGTGAGTAATAGCGTAACCAGTACGAGCATAATGGCCGACGTTATTCGCTCAACCCGGCGATATGACCACATTGCGGTATTAATGGGAAGACCCGCAAGCTCCTGATAATCTTGTTCATCCAGAAAACCATATAACTTACTTCTCCAGGTTATTCTGTTTTGTTCCAGCAGTGAAAGGGCATTCCGGTTGATATAGACCGACATCCCGTATGAGATGGCGATATACAGGGCCAGTGCACAAAATGCCAGAGCATACACTTTTTGCGGACCACTTGCCTTTAGGGCCTCCAGACTGTAGCGAAGGATCAGAGTGCTGATAACCAGGGCCATATCTTTCCACAACGTGGAAGACAGGTCACGCGACTGCTGCAGAATTTTTTGTGTGTCCTCTGTCAGACTTTTTCGCAAATCGCCCAGCGATTTCAGGGTGTCTTTTCCCCCTGTCCGGATATGGGCCTTGTAGAGAAGTCGGGCTGACTCCAGTGCCGGGGAGAGTCGATACACAATGCCTTCACAAAACGTAACGCCCTCAGGCCATTCTCTGGCCAGTTCACTGGACAAAAAGGTATGTTTAAGCTCGGTTTCGTTTCCTTCCAGAAAAATCCATTTTGCTGTTTCCTGAATGACGTCAAAGGCGGGCAGAGCCGCATGTTCTTCCCCGAAAGGGATTTTCCGCGGCGGTTTTCCTGACAGTCCGACCTTTTTTATTTCGGCAGCAAAAAGCTCATTGACGAAACATTTCAACAACTCCCGACAAGCGAGTGACTCCCAGAGTCTCATTGATTCGTCGATCACTGTATCGCCGGATATCAGGATCCAAGGTGCAATGGTATCTGGGGGAAGAAAGTCAGTTGAAAAACAACGGATAATGCTTTTTGTGACGGAGGCCGTCTGAGTTGGGACGTCGCTTTCACTCTCATCCGGGAGCATTTTTTTCCACGGCGCGACCTTCCATTGTTGTGTTTCAAATGCTTCGTTGATAAACAGGGCGTAGATGCGGTGATACTGACAGAGCCTGGGATCCTGGAGTAAAAACGAACGCCAACCTTCCAAGGTGAAGAGGCGCAAAATTCCGGGGAGTTCATCGCTGATGATGGTGATAAAGTGCTTCTGACCGGGGATACCTTGTGCGGGGTGGATATCATCTCGACTATCATCAACAAAGGTGATCCTGAGATTTTCGGCATCGGTATCCATTACTTCCCCCCATAACTGAAGGGTGTCATTATCCATGGTTCCAGAAATGAACAATTTCCGGGTGGTGGTTTGCTGATCTTCAGTGATCACCAGATCAGATGTGCGGCGTGAGCAGTCAATTGCCTTACCGATTTTTTCCAGTATCGATGTCATCTGTCACCAGCCCTGCAGTCACTATCACTATACGTTTTCGCCCGTCTTCCATCGTTTGGATATCCGGTGCATTATCCTCATCGTAGATAACAATAACATCTTCCAGAGTTACCAGTTTTCTTTTCCGTGGCTTAGGAATGTTCTCAGGGGTGATCCGGAAAGATTCACCTGAAATTCCCAGGTCTTTTATTTTACGGGTAAAGGATTTGACCAGCGGATGATCTTCTTCCATTGGTCCAAAAATCTGGTTAAGCAGGGAAAGGGGTTCATCGGTGTTAAAATCCTGCGCCCCGTGATGTAACGTTTCATAAATCTTGTTAACACCGCTGCGTCTGATGTCGTCCGGTAACAGGTCTCGATGCTTTTTGAAGACATCCTTGAGTGCGGCAACCAGTTTGTCGCTGAGATCGGTTGTACTGTTGACGCGCTGTACCTGTAAAAAACGCTCAAAATAAACGGAGATATTGGTTCGTTTGCTGCGATCCCGAACGACAACCCGCCCACCCTGAGCATCTGCCGTCAGGCGGACCAGAGCAATTTTCTGCATGGCTTCAGCTTTCTTGACGAAGCTTTCGCGGAAACGTTCGAGTCTGGGAACCTGAAACTCGTCTCCCTCCGCATCCAGCACGTAACGTACCACGTCCTCGTTATCATATTTAATGAGGGCAAACAGTTTTTCATCATTGAGGGTGTGAAGCTCAAAAAGAAAAAATACCCCCATGCTGGCATTTTTTGTGTGGTGATGAGACTGAAAATCGTTTGCCAGAAAGGTGGACTGTTCGGTGAAGCAACTAGCGTCGGTATCGGCATTGTTCCTTATGAGCCGCAGAATACGCTCGGTATTGGACAATTCCGTAAACCGGAACATGTTACCGCTTAATGCAGACTTAATCCGTTCCAGAAAAAAATCGACGTGTTCAGGTGGTGATATTTCGCTGAGCAGCACTGGGATCTCCAGTTCCCCACCAACGACATGAAAAATCATTCGTTTTATTGTCAGTGCATTAATTTCTTCATCCGTTAAAAAACTCATAGTGACACCCCGTTATTTCGTGTCTTATTTTATCGTTAATTGCTGTGACATGCTTTAAAGCGGGTAGTATAGGTAATCACCTGTACCTACGTAAAATAGTTCATCACAAGGACAGGCGGCAGCTTGCCATCAACCCCTCTGTGAATAAATGTATACAGGGAAAGAATAAGTAAACATTCTCCCGGCATTTCTGCCGGGAGAATAGATTATAATTGTTGTCTGGCGTAATCGAAAGGTGAGACCGGATTTTCACTATTCGCATCGAGAAAATCTGCCCACCATTGCAGCATCAATTTGCGTTCATCTAAGAACTCAGCTTTATGAATGTAGGCCGCACGTACGCCATTACGTTCCTGATGGCTCATCTGGCGCTCCACAGCATCTCTCGACCATAATCCTGACTCAATCAACGAACTACAGGCCATTGCCCGGAAGCCGTGACCACAGACATCGACCTTTGTATCGTAGCCCATAAGACGTAGTGCGTTATTCACTGTATTTTCACTCATGGGTTTCCATGGATTGTGATCGCCAGTGAAAATCAGTTCATATTCCCCGCTGATGGCTTGGATTTGTTTGAGAATATCCAGTGCCTGAGTTGATAGCGGGACCAGATGCTCTGTACGCATTTTAGAGCCTCGATGCGAGTACTTGACCCCTTCAATAGGTTTCCGCTCGGGAGGAATGGTCCACATGGCTTTCTTGAAGTCGATCTCAGACCACCTAGCAAAGCGTAGTTCACTGGAACGTATGAAAATAAGCAGGGTAAGTTTGGTTGCCAGCCGGGTGAGAGGTTGTCCTCTGTAGTTGTCCAGTCGTTCAAGCAGCTCTGAAATGCGATTTAAGGCGAGGGCAGGGCGATGCTGACGCTTCACCGTCGTTAAAGCACCAGCCATATCCACGGCAGGGTTATAGCTGATAATGCCGGACTGGGCAGCATAGCGCATGATGGCAGTGATACGCTGCTGAAGGCGGGCTGCAATCTCATATATCTCTTTGGATTCGGCTGTTTTAACGGGGACAAGTAAATCGGGAGTTCTGAGGGTGGTAATATCACGTGAGCCGATAAGAGGAAATACGTGACTCTCAAGACTTTTGAGCACCTTCTCGCTGTGAGCTTCGGACCATTTTTTGTTGCTCTTGTGCCACTGACGTGCAACAAGCTCGAACGTATTGCTGGCCTCCTGTACTGCTTTCTTTACTCGTTTCTGTTCGCACGGATCAATTCCCTCCGTTATCTGTTTCCTTGCCGCATCGCGCTTTTCCCTTGCTTCTGATAATGAGACTTCAGGATAGACGCCCAGAGCGAGCGTTTTCTCTTTGCCCAGAAACCGATAGCGGAGTCGCCAGTAACGCGAGCCGTTAGGGTGAACGAGCAAAAACATGTTGCCGCTGTCAGCAAGTTTATAAGGTTTTTCATCCGGTTTAGCTGCCCGGATTTTAGCGTCAGTGAGCGCCATTGGTGGGGTCTCCTGATAGTAAAAGGGGTATAAATTTTATCGAATCAGACTATACCCTCAGTTGTACCCTCGCAAGGGACTTGAAGCGGGTTGAATTTGATTGAGTTGGGTGGAGTTAACGTATTGTGGATGTGTTGATTTTCGCGGGTTCAGAATGCAAAAACGGACCTCCGTGGAGGTCCGTTGATATGAATTTGGTGCCCGGACTCGGAATCGAACCAAGGACACGGGGATTTTCAATCCCCTGCTCTACCGACTGAGCTATCCGGGCAACGGGGCGCATTAAACCGTAATCGCCTCGACTCGTCAACGAAATTTATAAAATTTGCGGCGAGTTGCACAATCTATCACCACTTTGCCCGTTTTGCACGTGGGGTCAGACAAAAAACGCCGTCCACGCCGCCGAAATCGGCATCGCCAGCAGCAGTGCGGGCAGCATATTCACCACCGCAAACATCTTAATCCCGCAGATGCGCAGCCCGGTTGCCAACAGCAGCAGGCCGCCGACGGCGGTGAAGTCGGCCATCATGGCGGGAGTGGTCAGCGGCAGGATAAGGAACGCGCAGAACGCCAGCGAGAGCTGGATGATAAGCATCGGCACGCTGATGGCGCAGACCGCAAAACCGAGCGAGCAGGCAAAGATCATCGCGGTGAAGAAATCGAGAAACGACTTGGCGATAAGAATGGTCGGGTCGCCGGTCATACCTTCATGCATCGACCCGAAAATTCCCGTCCCGCTGGCGCAGAACAGCACGATAATCGCCACGAAGCTTTGAATAAAGTTCTCGTGCTGGCTGCTTTTTCCCGGCTTGAGCATTCGCTTTTGTACGCTGGAAACGGCTTTATTGATGCCTTTTTCCAGAAAGCAAAACTCGCCAATCAGCGCGCCGACCAGCGTTGCCAGCACCATCACCGGCATATTGGCGCATTTAATCACCAGCAGCAGGCCAATCCCCAGCGAGGCAAGGCCAAAAATCGAGGTCATTGAAATGCGAATACGCTCGGGTAAGCGCTGGCTGAGCAGCGCACCGATCAAGCCTCCGACCAGCACCGCGCCGGCATTAATAAATGGGCCTATTACCACGTTAACTCCTGTTACTTATCGATAAGTCCTGCATTATTATGGACTGATTAATCGGTTCAGTGCTTGTTTCTCCGTGGTATTAGTGCATAAAAATTTCGTCTTGCACCCCCTGGTGAATGGTGCCATGATTGCGCGAATTTTCTCCTTTCCTGAATCGGGGCCGCCTGCAATGACATCTTTGCCATTACATCGCCAGTGCCACTTCGCCTGCATGCGAAGGTCTGCCCCTTTCTCATTGCTCACCATGCGGTGAAGCCAACGCACGCTCACTGCAGGACAACAGTAAGATTAGACCATGTCTGCTTTTACTGATGTCTGGCGGTCGGAGCTGTAACCCAGTTGCACCCAGACGCTTTATGGGACAAAGCCAGCGGCTTTGTCCGGGGCTTTTATTCTCCCTGAGTGGGTCGTTGCGCTTATGAAATCAATGCACATTGCTGCCAGTCGTGAACTGGTCTCCCGCCTCTCCACCCATCGTAGCGTGGTGGCGCTGGACGGCACCGACTTTACCGATGTCGCAGCAGTCGTCATTACGGTGGCGGACAGCCACAGCGGCATTCTGGCATTACTCAAACGTACCGGCTTTAACCTGCCGGTCTTCGTGCTGACGACGGACGCGATTAGCGCGCCGGAAGGCGTGAATGCGGTCATTAGCGGAAAAGAGCAGGAGTGGCTGGAGCTGGAAACGGCGGCCTGCCGCTACGAAGAAGACCTTCTGCCGCCGTTCTTCGACACCCTGACCCAGTACGTCGAGATGGGCAATAGCACCTTTGCCTGTCCAGGCCATCAGCACGGCGCGTTCTTTAAAAAGCACCCGGCGGGCCGTCAGTTCTATGACTTCTTTGGTGAGAACGTGTTTCGTGCCGACATGTGCAATGCCGACGTAAAGCTCGGCGATCTGCTTATCCACGAAGGTTCCGCCAAGCACGCGCAGAAGTTCGCGGCGAAGGTCTTTAACGCCGACAAAACCTACTTTGTGCTGAACGGCACTTCGGCGGCCAACAAGGTGGTGACCAACGCGCTGCTCACCCGTGGCGATCTGGTGCTGTTCGACCGTAACAACCACAAATCCAACCACCACGGCGCGCTGATTCAGGCCGGGGCAACGCCGGTATACCTGGAAGCGGCGCGCAACCCGTTCGGTTTTATCGGCGGCATTGACGACCACTGTTTTGACGACAGCTACCTGCGTGAGCAGATCCGCGAGGTGGCGCCAGAGAAAGCCGATGATGCGCGCCCGTTCCGCCTGGCGATCATTCAGCTTGGTACTTATGACGGCACTATCTACAACGCCCGTCAGGTGGTGGATAAAATCGGCCACCTCTGCGACTACATCCTGTTCGACTCTGCTTGGGTGGGCTACGAGCAGTTTATCGACATGATGGCGGATACCTCGCCGCTGCTGCTGGATCTTAACGAAAACGATCCCGGGATTTTTGTCACCCAGTCGGTGCACAAACAGCAGGCCGGGTTCTCGCAGACCTCGCAGATCCACAAGAAAGATAACCACATTCGCGGCCAGGCACGTTTCTGCCCGCATAAGCGGCTGAACAACGCCTTTATGCTGCACGCCTCAACCAGTCCGTTCTACCCGCTGTTTGCGGCGCTGGACGTGAACGCCAAAATCCATGAAGGGGAGAGCGGCCGCCGCCTGTGGGCGGAGTGCGTTGAGCTGGGCATTGAAGCGCGTAAAGCGATTGTGGCGAACTGCAAGATGATCCAGCCGTTTATCCCGCCGATCGTCGACGGCCGCCCGTGGCAGGATCACCCAACTAAAACCATCGCTAGCGAACGTCGTTTCTTCAGCTTTGCGCCGGGCGCGCGCTGGCACGGCTTTGCAGGCTATGCGCAGGATCAGTACTTCGTCGATCCGTGCAAGCTGCTGCTGACCACGCCGGGCATTGATGCACAAACTGGGGAATACACCGAGTTCGGCATCCCGGCGACGATCCTCGCGCACTACCTGCGTGAGAACGGTATTGTGCCGGAGAAGTGCGATCTCAATTCGATCCTCTTCCTGCTGACGCCAGCGGAATCCGCCGAGAAAATGGCGCAGCTGGTGGCGATGTTTGGTCAGTTTGAGCAGCACATCGAAGATGACACGCCGCTGGCGGACGTGCTGCCGACCATCTACAACAAATACCCGGTGCGCTATCGCGATTACACTCTGCGTGAACTGTGTCAGGAGATGCACGACCTGTACGTCAGCTTTGACGTCAAGGATCTGCAAAAAGCGATGTTCCGCAAAGCCAGCCTGCCTGCTGTGGTGATGAACCCGCAGGATGCCAACAGCGAGTTTATTCGCGGCAACGTGGAGCTGGTGCGTATCAGCGAAGCGGAAGGGCGCATTGCCGCCGAAGGGGCACTGCCGTACCCGCCGGGCGTGCTATGCGTGGTGCCAGGGGAAGTGTGGGGCGGCGCGGTGCAGCGCTACTTCCTGGCGCTGGAAGAGGGTGTGAACCTGCTGCCGGGCTTCTCGCCGGAGCTTCAGGGGGTTTATAGCGAGAAGGATGCCGACGGTATCAGCCGGCTGTTCGGGTATGTGCTGAAATAAAGCCAGGCCCCCTCATCCTGCGGGTGAGGGGGGTTACACGGCGCTGCGGCGGTACATGCGACGCGGATGACCAATCTTGCCATACAGCATTTCTACACTTAAAAAGCCCGCTTCTACACAGTGTTCCAGATAGCGGCGGGTGGTGGTTTTGCTCAACCCCGTTTCGCTTACCACCTCATCCACCGAGAAGCAGTGCGCGGCCTGGTCGTTAAACAGCTTTTGCACCAGCGCCAGCGTTTTTTCCTCAATGCCTTTACTGCCGCTGTCCTGGCGATAATTTTTGGCCTGTAGCTGATAAAGTGAATCAACGTTCTGCTGGTCGACGATTTTCCATACCCGCTGCTGCTCGGCGAACTGAACGAAACGTTCCAGAGACTGACTCAGACGTTTCCACGATACCGGTTTTAGGATGTAGTCGAACGCCCCGTTGCGAATCGCCAGGCTACAGGTGTCCATATCGCTGGCAGCGGTGATGAAAATCACCGAGCAGTTGGCCTGCACCAGCATGGGGTTGCTGATGAGCGTAATGCCTTTGCCATCGGGCAGGTAGTTATCCAGCAGCAATAGCTGCGGCTGCTTGCTCTTGAGCTGTGCCTGAGCGTCCGCCAGTGAAGAGGCGATGCCGACGAGCCGCAGGTGTGGGTGCTTGCTGATAAGCTCCGCGTGGAGTTGCGCCAGTTCATTTTCATCTTCAACGATGAGTACATCGATAAGTTCATGTTGCATAGTCGGTATCTTCCAGTTCCTGTGAGGTACACCGGGCCGTTCCCGTCGCCGGGATAAACAGTGAGAAAATCGTGCCGCGTGGCGTGTTATCGGCAACTTCGATTAAACCGCCAGCCTGGGTGACATAGCTTTCGATCAGATACAGCCCAATACCGTGATCGCCCCGCGTTTTGGTGGTGATCCCGCGTTCAAATATCCGCTCGCGGATCTCCGGTTTAATGCCGATTCCCTGATCGGCAACCTCGATGATTAACTCTCGATCGTTCAGCTTAATCATCACTTCTACGGGTTCATGAGGAAGCGGGGCGCGCTGCGTCGCTTCGATGGCGTTATCCAGTAGATTGCCAATAATAGAGATGACCTCGGACTCGGCCAGCGGCACAAACGGCCTGTCCATCAGGCAGCCCGGATCAAAACGCAGCGCGACACCTTTTTCACGGGCGCGAGCGGCTTTCCCCAGCAGCAGGCCGCACAGTGTCGGCGAGCTAAAGCGTGAGGAGATAAAGTCGAGCAGTTCCTGTGCGTGCTCCGACTGGGCCTGAATAAAGCGAATGGCTTCGTCGTAGCGCTCCATATGCAGTAGCCCGGAGAGAGTGGTCATCCGATTAAGCTGCTCGTGGCGCATAATGCGCAGGTTATCAACGTAGCGTTTTACCTGGCTCAGCTGGGCGCTGAGCGTATCGATCTCGTTGCGATCGCGGAAGGTTACCACCCAACCCTGAAGCGTGTTTTCCATCATGATCCGCACGCGACTGGCAATTACCGTCAGATCGTTAAAATGGCAGATCTCATCGTGGGTATCCTGCTTGAGCATGGTGTCGCGGTTGAAGAACGGCATAGGGGCAATGACGTCGCTAATCAGCTGTCCCCGCAGTCGGCGCGCCGGAAGGCTGAGGCCGAGCAGCTTTCTGGCCGCCTGGTTAATCACCTCGATGCGCAGGTTGTCGTCAATGGCGATAACGCCTTCGTAGATAGACTCCATCATGGCTTTCTGCTGACGCACCAGTAGCCCTATCTCTCGCGGTTCGAGGGAGAAAATCTGTTTTTTAATACTGCGGGTGAAAAACCAGGAGAAGATAAACAGCGCCAGCAGAAGCAGGATGGCGGCAATCAGGATATTCACCACCTTGTTGACGGTGATGCTGTCGAGATAGCTGGTGAGGTAGCCGACGGAGACAATCCCAACCACCTGGCCCTTGTCATCAAAAATTGGCGCTTTACTGCGCAATGAGATGCCTAGCCCGCCCTGGCGAATGGTAGTGGTGCTCTTACCCTGCAACACGGCCTCGTTATCGCCGCCGACAAGCGTAGTGCCTACGCGATCGTTAAATACGGAATGAAATAGATGCCGACCTTCATTATCACCAATAACAATAAAACTGGCGTCGCTTCGTGCGACTAACTTTTGCATAAAATCATGGATTGCCGGGATGTTTTTATCGGCAACCTGTTTGCGCAAGCTTGGGATGATAGCAATTTCCTCCGCCTGTATTTTGGCGCGGCCACTCATCTCCTGATAGAGCTGCTTGCCCATGTCGATATAATAATAGCTACCCAATAGCACAAACAGCACCGAGAAAAAGGCAACCAGCGAAATAAAAAGTTTAATCTGAAATGATACTTTCATTACTCTCACGCAGGGCAGCAAGGGAAGTTGCCAATATATCATCTTTTTTCATGATGCCAGCGTGTTTGCCGGAAACTTGTGATCCCTTGCACAGCCGCGCCATGACAGGGAATTTTCTGAAAAGTGGGTTTAATTAAGGTTAAATTAATAAATGTTATTTATTTGTTCAATTTAGAATAGAAACCATAAAAACCACGCTTATAAATAAGGCGTTAATCACATTAAATAAAAGAAACCATTAAAACCATAGGCGCCATTAAAACTTCGGTTTTAATATGCTTTCACTCACATAAAGTAAGCCTTTAAGCCCTTAGGCTAAAAATACAAAATAACCAAAAGGGCTTCATTATGAGCACAACTGATGATTCATTCTCTGTAACCCACGACCCGATAGAAATTCAGCGTCCGGCGCTTAAAGAACGCTGGTGGCATATTATGGATACCTGGAAAGTTGGCATTATTCCACTGCCGCTGTTTTTGCTGGCCGGGGTACTCATCGCGATTGATTGTCTGGGCGGCAAGCTGCCGAGCGATATCGTGGTGATGGTGGCAACGCTGGCGTTTTTTGGTTTTGCCTGCGGCGAGTTTGGTAAGCGCCTGCCGATTGTTGGCAAGCTGGGTGCGGCGGCGATTTGCGCCACCTTCATTCCTTCGGCAATGGTGTACTACGGCCTGCTGCCGGACGTGGTGGTGGAGTCGACCACTAAATTCTATAAATCGACCAACATTCTTTATCTCTACATCTGCTGCATTATCGTCGGCAGCATCATGAGCATGAATCGTACGGTGCTGATTCAGGGCTTCCTGCGCATCTTCTTCCCGATGCTGTGCGGCGAAATCGTCGGCATGATTGTCGGCATGGGCGTGGGGATGGCGCTGGGTCTTGAACCGTTCCAGATCTTCTTCTTTATCATTCTGCCGATTATGGCGGGCGGCGTAGGTGAAGGGGCAATTCCGTTGTCTATTGGTTACGCCACCTTGCTGCATATGGATCAGGGCGTGGCGCTCGGTCGCGTACTGCCGATGGTCATGCTTGGCGGCCTGACTGCCATCATCATCTCCGGCTGCCTTAACCAACTGGGTAAACGCTACCCGCACCTGACCGGCGAAGGCCAACTGATGCCAAACCGCGCTAACGCGGATACGCAATCTTCGCAGCCAACGGTATCCGGTAAAACCGACGTTACCACCATCGCTTCCGGTGCGCTGCTGGCAGTACTGCTTTATATGCTGGGGATGCTGGGCCACAAACTGATTGGCCTGCCGGCACCGGTTGGCATGCTGTTTATGGCGGTACTGGTGAAACTGTGCAACGCGGCTTCTCCGCGTCTGCTGGAAGGTTCTCAGGTGGTTTACAAATTCTTCCAGACCTCCGTGACCTACCCGATTCTGTTTGCCGTCGGTGTGGCTATCACGCCGTGGCAGGAGCTGGTTAACGCTTTCACCATCAGCAACCTGCTGGTCATCGTCAGCACCGTGTCGGCGCTGGTCGCCACCGGCTTCTTCGTCGGTAAAAAAATCGGCATGCACCCGATTGATGTCGCCATCGTCTCCTGCTGCCAGAGCGGACAGGGCGGTACCGGTGATGTGGCCATTCTGACCGCCGGTAACCGTATGAGCCTGATGCCGTTCGCACAGATTGCAACTCGTATCGGTGGGGCGATTAACGTCTCTATCTCGCTGCTGGTACTGGGTAACTTCCTCGTTTAATCAGGACTGAATAATGAAACTCGCAAGCTTTATCTATCAGGGCGTACGCAGCTACGGCATCGTAAAGACCCAGGGGATGATTGATTTAGGCCGCCGCCTGGGCGACCGCTACGCTGACCTGAAGGCGCTGCTGGAGGGCAACGGGCTGGCGGACGCCACGCGCTATCTCAACGATGCGGTGGATGTACCGATGGACGCCGCGACCTTTTTACCGGTGATTGAGCACCCGGAAAAGATCCTCTGCGTGGGCATGAACTACGCCGAAAAACGTAAAGAGTTTGACCAGCATAACCCGGCGCCGACGTTGTTCGTCCGCTTCCCGGATTCCCAGACGGCGCATAACGCACCGGTATTGAAACCGCGTCATTCGCGTGAGTTTGACTATGAAGGCGAGCTGGCGGTGATTATCGGTAAGGGGGGCGAGAACATCAGTCGTGAAGACGCGCTGCGCCATGTAGCAGGCTACAGCTGCTACATGGACGGCTCCGCCCGCGACTGGCAGCACACGTGGTTTACCGCCGGGAAAAACTGGCGTCAGACCGGGGCATTCGGCCCATGGATGACCACGGCGGATGAAATTCCTGACCCGCACCAGCTTACCATCCGCACCTGGCTGAACGGCCGCATGGTGCAGGACGACAACACCAGCAGCATGATCCACAAGGTGGCGGAACTGATTGAATACATCAGCACCTTCACCCGCCTGAGCCCTGGCGATGTGATCATCACCGGCTCCCCTGGCGGCGTCGGCAAAAAGCGTAACCCGCCGCTGTTTATGCAGGAAGGCGACCGTATTGAGGTGGAAATTGAGCACATCGGCCACCTCAGCAACATCATCATGGAAGCGCCAGCGAACACGCTGACGGCAGCGCACTAAGTAAGGCGGCACGATGCACACGCAACCCACTTTCGATTTCCGGGTCACCCTGGTAGCGGAACATCCGGAACGTTTAGATTCGATTCGTTCGTTGCTGGTCGACAGCGGTCTCGGCATGGACAGCGACATCTCGCTGTTTGTTGAAGCCTGGTCCGGGGAAACGCTGGTGGGCTGTGCGGGTCTGGCGGCGAACGTTATCAAATGCGTGGCGGTTGATGAACGCCAGCGCGGCGCCAACCTGAGCGCCCGTCTGCTGGCCGAAGTGGAGAACGTGGCGCTGGCCTTGGGCCATTTCCACCTTTTCCTCTGCACGCGTCCGTGCAACAAAGAGCGCTTTGCCCGTAGTGGTTTCTGGCCCATTGCCCAAAGCGGTAACAACGCGGTGCTGATGGAAAACACCCCGCAGGGGATTCAGCGTTACTGCCGCGCGCTCAGCCAGAAACGCAGGCCGGGGGAAAAGGTGGGCGCTATCGTGATGAATGCGAACCCGTTCACTCTCGGCCACCGTCATCTGGTGGAAACGGCGGCGGCGCAGTGCGACTGGCTGCACCTGTTTGTGGTGCGCGAGGATGCGTCGTTCTTCCCGTTCCAGGCTCGTCTGGAAATGGTGCGGGCGGGCGTGGCGCATCTGCCCAACGTCACGGTGCATGAGGGCTCGCAGTACATCATCTCCCGCGCCACCTTCCCGGCCTATTTCCTCAAAGAAACCGGCAAAGTGCAGCAGGCGTGGAGTGAAATCGACGTGCTGTTATTTCGCAATAACATCGCGCCGGCGCTGGGCATTACCCATCGTTTCATCGGCTCTGAGCCATTTTGCGATGTCACCCGACAGTACAACCAGACGCTGCACGCGTTGCTTGAGGGCGACATCACGGTGGTGGAGATCCCGCGCATTAAGGTCACGGGTAACGCCATTTCGGCATCGGAAGTGCGCCGCTTACTGAAAACACAGCAATTTTCTCGAATCCGGGACATTGTCCCGGCATCCACTTTCGCGCATTTAGAAGTGCATTACAGTGCGGAAGTCGCATAACTATCAGGACTAAATCATGAAAATCGTAAGGGAGGCGCTGGCCGGAACGCAGGAGTCCAGCGACCTGATGGTGAAAATCGCCCCCGCCAACGGCGAGCTGGAGATTGTCATCCACAGTGAAGTGATGAAGCAGTTTGGCGAGCAGATTCGCCTGGTCGTAGCCGAGACCCTGCGCACGATGGGCGTGCAGCAAGGGCTGGTTATCGTAGAAGACAAAGGTGCGCTGGACTGTGTTATCCGCGCCCGTCTGCAAAGCGCGGTGCTGCGCGCAACGGACGCGCAGCAGATTGCCTGGGAGAAACTGTGATGAGTAAACTTCGCCGCAGTATGTTGTTCCTGCCGGGTGCAAACGCCGCCATGCTCTCCACCGCGTTTATCTATCGCCCCGACTCTATCATGTTCGACCTCGAAGACGCGGTGGCGCTGCGTGAGAAAGACACCGCGCGCCTGCTGGTTTTCCATGCCTTGCAGCACCCGATGTATCAGGACATTGAAACCGTCGTGCGTATTAACCCGCTCAGCACACCGTTTGGCCTGCTGGATCTGGAAGCGGCGGTTCGTGGCGGCGTTGACGTGATTCGCCTGCCGAAAACCGATACCCCGGACGATATTTTCGAGCTGGAAGGCCACCTTGAGCGCATTGAACGTGAGTGCGGGCGCGAAGTGGGCTCTACCCGGGTAATGGCGGCCATTGAATCGGCGATTGGCGTGATTAACGCCGTGGCGATTGCCCGCAGCTCCCCGCGGCTTATCGGCATTGCGCTGGCGGCGTTTGACTACGTGATGGACATGCAGACCGAACGCGGCGACGGTACCGAACTGTTCTATGCCCGCTGCGCCGTGCTGCACGCCGCGCGCGCCGCGCATATTGATGCCTTCGACGTGGTGTGGTCAGACGTTAACGATGAAGCCGGGTTCCTGCGGGAAGTGGAGCTGATTCGCAAGATGGGCTTTAACGGCAAATCACTGATTAACCCACGACAGATTGACCTCTTACACAACGCCTACGCGCCAACGCAGCAGGAAGTTGACCATGCGCAGCGGGTGATTGAAGCCGCGGAAGAGGGCGAGCGCAACGGGCTGGGCGTCGTGTCGCTCAACGGCAAAATGGTGGATGCGCCGATTATTGACCACGCGCAGCGGGTGCTGGAACGCGCGGCGGCTTCCGGCGTGCGTCGTTAAGGATAAAACAATGAATCAGACAGAACTTCTTCACGAAAATTTCCCCCATCTGCGGGCGCTTCAACCTTTTGATACGGCACACAGTACTACGCCGTGGCTGGGCGATATCGAGGCCAAACATCACCGCAAGCTGTGCGACTCGGTAGAGCAGGCAGCGGTGCGCTGTGGCCTCAAAGACGGCATGACTATTTCGTTCCATCACGCGTTTCGCGAAGGCGACCGGGTGATTAATAGCGTGGTGGCGAAGCTTGCGCAGATGGGCTTTAAGAACCTGACGCTGGCCTCAAGCTCGCTGATGACCTGCAACGATGCGCTGATTGAGCATATCGAAAGCGGCGTGATTACGCGCATCTACACCTCCGGTATGCGCGGCAAGCTGGCGGATGCTATCTCCCACGGGTTGATGGACGAGCCGGTACAAATCTACTCACACGGCGGCCGCGTGAAGCTGCTACAGGACGGTGAATTGCAGATAGACGTCGCGTTTCTCGGCGTACCGTGCAGCGACGAGTTTGGCAACGCCAACGGCACGCACGGCAAGTCCTGCTGCGGTTCGCTGGGCTACGCCATGGTCGATGCGCACTTTGCCCGCAAGGTGGTGGTGCTGACCGAAGAACTGGCGCCGTTCCCCAATATGCCCGCCAGCCTGGTGCAGGATCAGGTTGATTACATTGTGCAGGTTGAGAGCGTCGGCGACCCGGCGAAAATCAGCGTTGGCGCGGCGCGCGTCACCAGTAACCCGCGTGAGCTGAAAATTGCCCGCGATGCGGCGGAGGTGATTGAACACTCCGGCTACTTCAAGCCGGGCTTCTCCATGCAGACCGGCTCTGGCGCGGCGGCAACCGCCTGTACCCGCTTTATGGAAGAGAAAATGGAGCGCAGCGGCGTCACCGCCCGCTTTGCGCTCGGCGGGATTACCGGCAGCCTGGTGGATCTGCATGAAAAAGGGTTGATCGAAAAGCTGCTCGATACCCAATGCTTTGATGGTCAGGCGGCGGCGTCGTTGGCGCGTAACCCGAACCACGTGGAGATCTCGACTAACGTTTACGCCAACCCCGGCAGCAAAGCGGCCTGCTGTGACCAGCTTGATGTGGTTATCCTCAGCGCGCTGGAGATTGACGTCGACTTTAACGTGAATGTGATCACCGGTTCTGATGGCGTGATGCGCGGCGCGTCCGGCGGACACTGTGATGTTGCCGCGGCGGCGAATCTGACCATCGTGGTGGCCCCGCTGCTGCGTAGCCGCATTCCGACGGTGGTGAAGCGGGTGACCACACGCCTGACGCCTGGGGAGAGCATTGACGTGCTGGTCACTGACCACGGCATTGCGGTGAATCCGGCGCGTCCGGAGATCCGTGAGCGGCTGGTAGCGGCTGGGCTGAAGGTGGTGGATATCGAAACTCTCTACGACCGGGCGGTCTCACTGACCGGCCTGCCGAAG
The DNA here is from genome assembly GCF_036759945.1 of Kluyvera sp. CHPC 1.251. Taxonomy (NCBI): domain Bacteria; kingdom Pseudomonadati; phylum Pseudomonadota; class Gammaproteobacteria; order Enterobacterales; family Enterobacteriaceae; genus Kluyvera; species Kluyvera sp. CHPC 1.251. The sequence goes on from NZ_JAPKIC010000008.1 coordinate 72,465, forward strand.
CCGATTGAGTTTACCGATAAAATTGTCGGCGTGATCCGCTATCGTGACGGCAGCGTGATTGACACCGTCCGTCAGGTGAAGGAGTAACATCATGACCACCGCGACACCCGTGCAGACGGGTGTCAGCCTGGAGGTGCTGCTGGCGGCGAAAGAGAGCCGCGCGGCGCGTCAGGCTGACTGGCTAACGCATTATCAACAGCCGATTATTTCCCTGACCCTGGTGACGCCGGGGTCAGTTAAAAACAGCCTGCGCTATCGCAATACCATGGGCGTGGCGCTGCAGATGTGCGATCAGCTGCTGTGGCAAAATGGCTGGCAGGTACTGGATCGTCAGGTCCTCTGGCTGCCTACCGGTCCGGAAGCCATGTGGTGCGTGGCGCATCAGGCACCGGAAATCAAAGCCCACTGTGCGGCGCTGGAACTGAGCCATCCGCTGGGGCGACTGTGGGATCTCGACGTTATCTGCCCGCGGGCTGGACACGTGGGACGCTTATCGCTGGGCAGCCATATGCGACGCTGCCTGATTTGCGATGAACCAGCGCACGCCTGTTCCCGTTCTCGTAGGCATCCGCTCGAACAGGTGGTTGGCTGTGTGGAGAAGATGATTGATGACTGGTTTATTCGCGACTAAATCCAACGCCACAAGTATTGCTTCGCTGGCGGAAGAGGCGCTGTGGCAGGAGCTTGAGCTGACGCCAAAGCCGGGGCTGGTGGATAAATACAACAACGGCGCGCACCGGGATATGGACCACGCGCTGTTTGTTCGCAGCATTGCCGCCATTGTTCCGTGGTTCTCCCGGTTTACCGAGCTGGGCGATAAGCACGCGCATCGTCCCGCAAGCGAGCAGTTGCGAATGATTCGCCCAATGGGCATCGCCTGCGAGCAGGCGATGTATGCGGCAACCGGCGGCGTGAATACCCATAAAGGCGGTATTTTTGCGCTAGGGTTGCTCTGCTTTGCTGCGGGAAGGTTGGGGGAGATAACCCCGCAGCGGCTTTGTTGCGAAGTGAGCGATATCTGCCGCGGTTTGGTTGAGCGAGAGCTGGCTGCGCGCTCAGCACAGGCAACCGCAGGCGAACGTCAGTTCCATCAGTTTGGCCTGACCGGTGCGCGCGGGGAAGCAGAGAGCGGATTCGCCACGGTACGCAAGGCGCTGGCGGGCTGGAATCACCGCCATCTGCACGCGCTGCTGCTGCGTTTAATGGCGGTGAACCCGGACAGTAATCTGGTCTCGCGCGGCGGGATGAACGGCCTGCGCTACGTGCAGGATTATGCCCAGAATTTACTGGAGAACGGTTGGGATGAAAGCGCGCTGTTAGCAATGGATAACGCGCTGATAACGCGGAATTTAAGCCCCGGCGGCAGTGCAGATTTGCTGTCAGTAGGATGGGTGCTATCAAGGATATAGTAGCCCGGCCGAGCAAAAGCGACGCCGGGTTCAGGCAACGAGCAGTCCCGGCGTCGCTTTGCTCGGCCGGGCTACCGCTGGTGTAAGCCTGATAAGCGCAGCGCCATCAGGCAGAATGGAGCAGATTGCCTGATGGCGGCGTGGCCTTATCCGGCCTGCGTTGGTGGAGAACTTAGTGGGCAACCGTCTGTACACCGGCAGGAGTACGTTCATGTTTATATTTAAACAGCCCAACAAACGCCACCGCCAGAACCAGAGAGTAGCCGGCGAAAATCAGCCATACGCTCTGCCAGTCGGTGATGCCGTCCACGGTGTACATCTCAACCACCTTACCGCTCGCCATACCGCCGAGGATACAGCCGAAGCCGTTGGTCATCATCAGGAACATACCCTGCGCACTGGCGCGGATTTCCGGACGAACCTCTTTCTCAACGAACACCGAACCGGAGATGTTGAAGAAGTCGAAGGCGCAGCCGTAAACAATCATCGACAGGACCAGCAGCACGGTGCCGAACGGCGTTGGGTCGCCGTAGGCGAACAGACCGAAGCGCAGCATCCACGCGAAGATACTAATCAGCATCACGTTCTTGATGCCGTAACGGCTTAAGAAGAACGGAATGGTGAGGATGAACAGGGTTTCGGAAATCTGCGAAATCGACATCATCACCGAGGCGTGCTGCACGATAAAGCTGGTAGCAAACAGCGGATCTTTATCGAAGCTGTGCAGGAAGGTGTTGCCGAACATGTTGGTGATTTGCAGTTCTGCGCCCAGCATCATGGAGAAGATAAAGAAAATCGCCATGCGCTTGTTTTTAAACAGCGCGAACGCATCGAGCCCCAGCATGCTGGTCCAGCTCTGTTTCTGCTGTTGGTTAGAGACCGGAATATGCGGCAGGGTCAGGGTAAACAGCACCAGCACGACCGACAGCGCGGCACCGATATACAGCTGCATATGGCTCAGTTCGAAGCCGGAGAAGCTCACTGCCCACATCGCCAGAATAAAGCCGATGGTGCCCCAGATACGAATCGGTGGGAAATCGTTAACGATATCCATACCGGCAGACTTCAGGCGGTAGTAAGAGATGGTGTTAATCAGGCCCAGCGTTGGCATATAGGCCAGCGAGTTGAGCAGGATAACGAAGAACATCGCGCCCGGCGTGGTGACCTCGGCCGCCATAAACAGCGTACCGGCCCCAACCAGGTGACAGAAGGCGTAAACCCATTTGGCGCTGATCCACTTATCCGCCACGATACCGAGCAGCGTTGGCATAAAGACGGCAGCGATACCGAGGGAACTATAAACCGCGCCGATAGATGCGCCGTCGAATTTAAGCGTAACAAACATGTATGAGCCGAGCGTGGTGAGCCAGCTCCCCCAAAGACAGAACTGCAGGAACGACAGTATCTTAAGCTGCAGCTTTAAATTCATGTTACTTTCCTCACAAAATTTGGCGGGATGTGTTGCTTGGATAACATTCAGAGGCGTTATTTGCGCTGATTCTATCAACGTGAATAGCGAGACATTGTTAAGCACCGCAAAATTTTGCAATTATTCTTACTTTGCAAAACGATTTAGTGACAAAAGTAACATTTTTATAGAGAAGGTCGGTGGGAAGGCAGCTCTCACCCCAATGAGTTCGGGATGAGAGTGCCTGATAGTGTGAGAATTATTACTTGCGACGGTAGCTCTTCTGCGCGGTATTCACCTTGTACAGATAGCGACGTGACTCCGCAGACGGGTGGCGAGTGGTCAGGGTCTGGTAAACGTCGCCCGGGGCCATGCTGTTGATAATATTCGCCGCCTGAACTTTATCGTTGGAGAAGACGCGCAGCACGCTGCCCGCGCCGCCGTTATAGGCGGTGATCACCGCATAGCGACGCGACGTTGGGTTATCGATACCACCCAGATAGACGTTGCTTAGCATCGCCAGATAGGCGGTACCGGTGTCGATGTTACTGGCCGGGTCGAACAGGTAGCTACGGCTTGGCGTGCCGGATTTGCCCTGCGAACGGAACACGTCTTTCCCGGCGGTATGCTGCACCACCTGCATCAGCCCCATCGCGTCGGAACGACTGACCGCATACGGGTTGAAGGAGGATTCGGTCTGCATAATCGCCAGAATCAATGACTCGTCGACACCGTATTTACGGGACGCCTGACGCACCATGCCCAGATATTTATGCGCACGCTTATCCAGGTGATTTGGCACCAGATTAATGGTCACGCTGTAGATAATATGCAGGCCGCTGGTGCGTTTTTTCATCCGCGTTTGCAGCAGGTAGTCGGCAAAGCGCTCGGCGCGCCACTGCCAGCGAATGGCTTCGCCGGTGTTATCAACCACCTGGCCGTAGAGGAACGGCTCTTTGGAAATCTGGATATCATCGGCGTCGGAGTAAAGGTCAACCGAGCCGGGGTCATCGCCCATTAACAGCGTGGTGACGATGGCCTGGCGCAGACGCGCGGCGGGATCGGTGCCAGCGATGGTTTCTACGGTGATGGTACCGTCGTCGAAGTTGATGTGGCTACGGGTCTGGTAGCCGTCGGAATACTTAACGTAGTCTTTTGGACCCGCTATCAGAACTTCGTTAAAGCCCCAGATGTTTTCAATGTTATGGGCGAACTGCCCCATCAGAATGTCAAAACCGTTGGTGTCTTTGACCCACGCCTCGTTATAGGTATCGCCTTTATTTTTTGAGGAACAGGAGACCAGCAGCGGCGCAATGAGTGCCAGAGCGAGTAATTTTTTCATTATTCCGGGAGCGCGTGTTGTTGATGTCTTAAAGGCCCGTCGGGCCCTTACTGTTTTTCAGGCGGCGTGTAGCCTTCAATGTGCACATCTTTGCCTTCAAACAGGAAATTGATCATTTCCTCTTCCAGCAGCTTACGGTGCTCCAGGTTCATCATGTTCAGTTTCTTTTCATTGATGAGCATGGTCTGCTTCTGCTGCCACTGCTTCCAGGCCTCTTTCGAGATCTCGTTATAGATACGCTTCCCCAGATCGCCTGGATAGAGCTGGAAATCCTGTCCTTCGGCTTCGCGCTGCAGGAAAGTACAAAAAATAGTTCTGCTCATAATCAATCCTCTTATGTCGCCGCTCGCTAAACGAGTGAATCGGCGCGTAACTGCTGCAACAGGCGCTCAACCGGTGCGGCCAGCCCCACGGAGGGCGGCTGCGCTAAGTTATACCAGAGAGCGCTGTCTTCATCCATGCATGACGTGAATGAGGACACAGTAAGCCACATTGGCACAATGTCCAGATGGAAATGGCTGAAAGTGTGGCGGAACGCGGTTAGCTGGGTCAGCGTGTCGGCAGGAATATGCCGTGCCTCCAGCCAGCCTCGCAGCGCCTCTTCGGTTTCAAACTGCGGGAAACAGTATAGACCGCCCCACAGCCCGCTAGGCGGACGCTGTTGTAGAAAGACATCGCGGTCATTCTGCATCATCAGGAAATAGCCGGTGCGTTCCGGGATCGTCTGTTTTGGCTTTTTGCCCGGATACTGCGCCCAGCTGCTATTCGCTGTGGCGATGCAGCCGCTCTCCAGCGGGCACAGTGAGCACTTTGGCTTAGAGCGGGTGCAGACCATCGCGCCGAGATCCATCATCGCCTGGTTAAAGCGTGAGACGCCAACCGCAGGGGTAACCTGCTCGCTGATATCCCACAGTTTTTTCTCAACGTCCTTTTTACCCGGCCAGCCGCCCACGGCGTAGCAGCGTGCCAGCACGCGTTTGACGTTACCGTCGAGAATCGGGAAATGTTTGCCGAGCGACAGCGACAAAATCGCCCCAGCGGTGGAGCGCCCTACGCCCGGCAGCGCGGCCACTTCATCGAAGGTTTCCGGGAAGCGTCCCTGGTGAAGCGTGGCGACCTGCTGCGCGGCCTTGTGCAGGTTACGCGCGCGGGCGTAGTAGCCGAGCCCGGTCCACAGGTGCAGCACGTCATCGAGCGGCGCGTTGGCGAGATCGGTCACGGTCGGAAAACGTGCCATAAACCGTTCAAAGTAAGGGATGACGGTGGTAACCTGCGTTTGTTGCAGCATTACCTCGGACAGCCATACTTTGTAAGGCGTCTTTTCAATTTGCCAGGGCAGGGTTTTACGCCCGTATTTGTCGTACCACTCCAGCACCTGGGCTGAAAATTGAGACGCTTGCATGGTCAAAGCTGTGCTTCCAGTATCGTACAATTCAGGGGCCAGATTGCAGCACAGCGGTACTATGCTGTAAACAGGAACTTTCCGGTGCTTGCATCCGGCAACTAACTTTGGATAATGCCCGTTTCCCGAACACTCTCACAAGCAGACTTAATTTTTATGAAGAACGACGTCATTTCACCGGAATTTGATGAAAACGGTCGCCCACTGCGCCGCATTCGTAGTTTTGTTCGTCGCCAGGGGCGACTGACAAAAGGGCAGGAACACGCGCTGGAAAACTACTGGCCGGTGATGGGCGTTGAATTCAGCGAAGAGCCTGTCGACCTCGCCGCCCTGTTTGGCCGTGAAGCCCCGGTCACGCTGGAGATTGGTTTTGGGATGGGCGCTTCGCTGGTGGCCATGGCCAAAGCGCGCCCGGAGCAGAACTTCCTCGGTATCGAAGTGCACTCACCGGGCGTGGGCGCTTGCCTGGCATCCGCACACGAAGAAGGTGTCGATAACCTGCGCGTGATGTGCCACGATGCGGTCGAAGTGCTGCACAAGATGATCCCGGACAACTCCCTGAACATGGTGCAGCTCTTTTTCCCTGACCCATGGCACAAAGCGCGTCATAATAAACGCCGTATCGTTCAGGTCCCGTTTGCCGAGCTGGTAAAAAGCAAACTGAAGCTGGGCGGTGTGTTCCACATGGCGACCGACTGGGAAGCCTATGCCGAACACATGCTGGAAGTGATGTCCTCCATTGACGGATATCAGAACCTGTCTGAAAGTAAAGACTATGTACCGCGCCCACAATCGCGCCCGGTAACCAAATTTGAACAGCGTGGCCATCGTCTTGGCCACGGCGTATGGGACTTAATGTTCGAGAGGGTGAAATAAAATGGCAAAGAATCGTAGCCGTCGTTTGCGTAAAAAGATGCACATCGATGAGTTTCAGGAAATTGGCTTCTCCGTTGCCTGGCGCTTCCCGGAAGGCACCAGTGCAGAGCAGATCGATCAGCAAGTTGACCAGTTTATCGATGAAGTGATCGAGCCGAACAAACTGGCCTTTGATGGCAGCGGCTATCTGGCCTGGGAAGGTCTGATTTGCACCCAGGAAATCGGTAAGTGCACCGAAGAACACCAGACTCTGGTCCGTAAGTGGCTGGAAGACCGCAAGTACGAAGAGGTCCGCACCAGCGAACTTTTCGACGTTTGGTGGGACTAATTAAGCATACGGGGCCGGCATTCGCTGGCCCGATTTGTTTTGAGGGAAAGTGATGATGCGCAAAACGCTGCTGACGGCAGTTTTAACCTTCATGGCGATGTCCGCCCATGCTGACTACCAGTGCAGCGTAACCCCCCGCGATGATGTTGTGCTTAGCCCGAAAACCGTGCAGGTGAAAGGTGAAAATGGCAATCTGGTGATTACCCCAACCGGCGATGTGACCTACAACGGTAAGGTCTATACGCTGAGTGCCGCCCAGCGCGAGCAGGCGAAAGATTACCAGACCGAACTGCGCAGCGCGCTGCCGTGGATTGACGACGGAGCTCGTAGTCGCGTAGAAAAAGGTCGCGTAGCGCTGGATAAAATCATCGCCAAAGAAGTGGGCGAGAACAGTAATATGCGCGGGCGTTTGACCAAGCTCGACGCGCAGCTCAAAGCACAAATGAACCGTATTATTGAACACCGCACCGACGGTCTGACTTTCCACTATAAAGCTATCGATGAAGTTCGTGCCGATGGCCAACAGCTGGTGAATCAGGCGATGGGGGGTATTCTCCAGGACAGCATCAACGAAATGGGCGCCAAGGCCGTGCTGAAAGGCGGCGGTAACCCGCTTCAGGGCGTGCTGGGGAGTTTAGGCGGTCTGCAAACGGCCATTCAGAACGAATGGAAAAACCAGGAGGCTGATTTCCAGGCTTTCGGTAAAGACGTTTGTGGGCGCGTGGTGTCGCTGGAAGAGAGCCGTAAAGCGCTGGTTGGCACCCTGAAGTAATCTTTTCTTCACTGGCTGCCTGCTTTTCGCGGGTAGCCAGAATCAGATTTCGTTTATCCTTCTTCCCTTCGCAGATTCCGTATGATGCACCCTCACTCATAAAAAGGAATTTGCCGATGACACTCGCCTGGAAATGCGGGCTGCTCCTGCTAAGCAGTATCTCCCTTCATGCCTTCGCTGATGACAACACGCCTACTGATGAGGTCATTAAGCAGCAGTTTGCCGCGCAGTCCGGTGGTGAAATGCGCCTGGACGCGTTGACGCTTCGCCCGCTGGAATCGGTAGGCAATCGCGCTACCTATATGGTGGAGGGCGATATGACAGCAACCGATAACCTCTATAGCATGGTTGGCATGGCGGGGGATTACCTCTTCTACGAACGAACCTGGACCAAAGGCCTGCCGGTCAAGTTCTCGGCGATGATGACAGCAGTGGGAACCAAAGCGTCCGGTTGGAAAACTGAGTTTTTCTCCATGCAGATGGCGGCCAAAAACGCGGGCAGGCCATTTAAAGAGAAAGAGGATCTCTCAACGGTGCTGGTGGTTAACGACAGCGGCTATATGGCGCAGTTTGCCAAAATAGATGCGCAGTTTGCGGCCAGTAAGACAATCGTTCAGAAACAGCGTAAAGAATACGAGGCGCTACAGCAAAAGCTCGCTGCGCAAGATGAGAGAATCAAACGTGCATGGGGAACGGATGCAAACGGTAAGCCGCTCGATCGTGGAGCGGTTCAACGAGCGCAATTCCAACAGTTGGATGAACTTAACCGTAAAAACAACTTTGCCAAATTTGAGTCTCAGTATTATCTCAACGTTTATGAGCCTGCGCTGGCGGCCTGCCAGAAAAAACCAGGTTGTGATGCCGCTCCTATTCACGCAGCCCGCGAGGTTGCGCTAGAGAAAACAAAAGCAGAGTACTACCGCCAGCAGAACGAGATGCGGGACAAGCTGAATGCCGTCATAGCGGAAAAAGATAAACAACTGGCACCGCTGCAGAAAGAGCGTCAGGCGCTGTATGAACAGATGATGGGGGTGTCATTCAGTATTGATGACCTTGAGCGTAACTATACGATCTGGCAAGAAGGGACGGCGAAGTTGCGTAAAGAGGGCGTGATTCCGTAATACAAGATACAAGGGAGGCGAGCCTCCCTTTTACGAGCGTGAAACCTTACATCAGCCCCAGAATCTGCGGAATAAACAGGGAAATCTGCGGGATATAGGTAATCATCATCAGTGCAACCAGCAGAGCGAAGTAGAAGGGAAGCAGCGGCTTGATGAGCTGCTGAATTTTCACCCCTGAGATTGAGCAGCCGACAAACAGAGCGCTGCCTACCGGCGGCGTCAGCAAACCGATGCACAGGTTTGCCACCATCATGATCCCGAAATGTACCGGGTCCATCCCCAGATCCTGGGCGATCGGCAGGAAGATTGGCGTGAAGATCAGCACCGCAGGCGTCATGTCCATAAAGATACCGACGATCAGCAGCACGATGTTGATCAGCAGCAGAATGACCAGCGGGTTGTCTGAGATCCCCATCAACGTGTCACTGATCATATAAGGAATATCGGCGTTGGTCATTGCCCATGACATGCCGACGGAAAAGCCGATCAGCAGCAGAACGATGGAAGTGGTGACCACCGACTCAAGGATAAGCTTAGGCAGGTCGCGCCATTTCACCTCGCGGTAGATAAGCACTGACAGGATAAAGGTATAAACCACCGCAATGGCAGACGCTTCGGTGGCGGTGAAAATCCCGCCGAGAATACCACCCATCACGATAAAGACCAGCAGCAGGCTTGGCAGCGCGTCGAGGAAGGCTTTTGCCGCTTGCGCACAGGTTGGGCGCTCGGACACCGGATAGCCGCGGCGTTTGGCGATAATCGCGCAGACAATCATGATTGCCAGGCCCATCAAAATGCCGGGCAGGTAACCCGCCATAAACAACGAAGCGACGGAAACGCCGCCAGCGGTAAGGGAGAAAACAATGAGCACGTTCGACGGCGGGATCAGCAAGCCGGTGATGCAGGAAGAGACGTTAACCGCCGTAGAGAATGCCGGATCGTAGCCTTTTTTACTCTGGATCGGATGCAGTGTTCCGCCGACTGCCGCTGCCGCCGCAACTGCTGAACCCGAAATGGATCCAAACATCATATTGGCGAGTACGTTGACATGGCCCAGCGAGCCGGGTACGCGGCCAACCATCACCTGCGCGAGGTTGATTAACCGTATCGCAATGCCGCCGCTGTTCATCAGCGTACCGGCAAAAATAAAGAATGGGATCGCTAGCAGGGCGAAGTTATCGAGCCCGTTTGCCAGGCGTTGGGAAACGGTAATCACCGCGATATCCCATGGGAACATCAATAGCATGGAGGCGACGGTGGCAATACCGATGGAAAACGAAATCGGCACGCCGATAAACACCAGCACAAAGAAAGCGCCAAACAACGTTAAGGCAATATACCCGTCCATTAGCACGCTCCTTGCGCGGAATTTTTCAGGCTCAGTAAGCCGTTAACGATGAACCATAAGGCGTAAAACATCATGATGAGACCGGTTAATGGCAGGATCAGGTAGACGTAGCCCATCGGGATCTGCATCGCGGCAGATACTTGCGAGGTGGCGAGCGTTTTATCGATAAGCTTCAGGCCGCCGGTGACAATCACCGAACCGGCAAAGAGAAAAATCAGCAGATTAATGACGATACTGAGTAGCTTCTGTTTCTGCGGTTTCAGCGTCATCGCCAGTAAATCAATCGCCAGATGGCGCTGCGCGCCGACGGTATAGGCGGCCCCGAGCAGACCAACCCAGATCATCAGAAAGCGTGCCAGTTCGTCGGTGAGCGTGCTGGGCTGGCTTAACACATAGCGGCTAAAAACCTGCCAGACGACGCATATAACCAGCGCGATCATGACCGCGACGGAGAACGCGGCGATCGTGCGGTCCACCGCCTGTTTAGTGCGGGTAAAAATCATCGTTTATTATCCTGGTGAAGGCGGGCCAGGGGCTGGCCCGCGAAGGGATTATTCTGCGGCGGCTTCAAATTTGGCCAGCAGAGCGGCCTGTTTTGGGTCTTTGCTGAAATAATCAAACAGCGGCTGAACGGCGGCACGGAACGGCGCTTTGTCGACTTTGACGATCTCCCCGCCCATCGCTTTAGCCTGTGCGCGGGTGTCGGCATCGACCTGATCCCACAATTTCTGCTGATAGGCTTCTGAGGCTTTGGCTGCTTTAGCGAGAATCTGCTGCTGCTCCGGCGTCAGTTTGTCCCAGGTTTTTGTTGAAATCACCAGGAAGTCTGGAATGGAGGCATGCTCATCTTCAGAGAAGACTTTCGCAATTTCGATATGGCGCGTTTGTACCCACGACGGCACGTTATTTTCCGCACCATCGACGACACCTTGCTGCATGGCGGTATACACTTCGCCGAACGAAATAGGCGTTGGTGAACCACCCATTAACTCCACCATTTTAATCGTCGTTGGGCTGGCCTGAACGCGAATTTTCAGCCCTTTTAAATCTTCAGGTTTGGTAATAGGCTGTTTTGCGTAAAAACTACGGGTACCAGCAACATAAGCCGAAAGTGCAAAGAATCCTTTTTCCTTTGTGGACTCCATAATTTCTTTACCGACTTCGCCAAAGACAACCTTATTAAAGTGGGATTGGTCTTTAAACAGGAATGGCAGATTATAAATGGCGTATACGTTATCAAATGATTCCAGATCGCTGGCAGAGCCTTTAGTTAAATCCAGCGCCCCATTTTGCAACAGCTCCATGGTTTCACGCGCGCTGCCCATCTGGCTGCTTGGGTAGATGCGGAGCGTCATTTTGCCGTCAGACAGCTGCTTAACTTCTTTCGCCATTTCCTCGAAAGCCTGGTGAACAACGTGGCTGCGCTCGAGATTATGCGCGAGCTTAAGCGTCACTTTTTCTGCGGCGGTTGCCCCAGTGGAAAGTAACGCGAGCAGAGAAGCGCACATCAGCGTTTTGCTAAAAGAGAGAGGTTTCATTAATAGGCTCCATGCACATTAATTATCGTGGTTTATATCTGTAGGGATAGTCTGTATTTCTGTATGACATATTATCCTGGTTGTCAGACAACTTCACGATAACGCTCTCACATTTTTAACCTGGCTATACATTAAATGCGATTTTTGTGTGCTGGATTATATTTATTTAATATCCATTGCTGGTTATTAATATTTTATTGAAATATTTACGTGAAAATTATTCGTTAATATTAGTTTAGATAACTCGGAATAAGCGAGGAATATATTTGCCGTTATTAATAACGGCAAATATATAAGTTGCATTATTCGCTGAGGAATAATTCCAGCAGTGAATTCAAGAACAGCTTGCCGTGCTCGGTGATCTGCCAGTACGCCTCGCACTCGGTCAGGTAGTTCTGCGCCAGTGCTTCATCAAGCTGCGGGCGGATCACGCTTTCATCGAGGCCGGTGTAGGCGCTGAATTCCGCACGTGGTGCTGGCTCCAGCAGGCGAAAACGGTTCATAAAGAACTCGAACGGTTTGTCCGCGTTTTCGACGTCATGCTGACGTTCCAGATAGCGCCCTTCCATATAACCGCGCGGGTGGCGGGTCTTCGCCGTACGCAGAATGCGCCCATCCGGGAAGGTCACCTTACCGTGCGCGCCGCAGCCGATACCGAGATAGTCGCCAAAGCGCCAGTAGTTGAGGTTGTGCTGGCACTGGTAGCCCGGTTTGGCGTAAGCCGAGGTTTCATACTGCTGATAGCCTGCGGCGGTCAGAAGCTGGTGGCCCTGTTCGAAGATATCCCACAGCGAATCATCGTCCGGCAGCACCGGTGGGCGAGAACCGAACAGCGTATTAGGCTCAATGGTCAGCTGATACCAGGAGAGATGCGGCGGTGAAAGCTCAATCGCCTGACGCAGGTCGCTCAGCGCCTCTTCCAGCGATTGATCCGGCAACCCGTGCATCAGGTCGAGGTTGAAGCTGCGTAGCCCCAGCCCGCTCGCCAGACGCGCAGCGCGCTTCGCCTCTTCTGGCCCGTGAATACGTCCCAGCCGCTGCAGCTTGCTGTCGCTAAAGCTCTGCACGCCGATGGAGATGCGGTTCACCCCCGCACGCTGATACTCCACAAAGCGGTCTGCTTCTACGGTGCCGGGGTTGGCTTCCATCGTGATTTCCGCGTCGCTTGCCAGCTTCAGTCGCGCACGCACGCCGTCGAGCAAGGTTTGCATCGCCGGGCCTGAAAGCAGGCTCGGCGTACCGCCGCCGATAAAGATGGTCTTTACTTCACGTCCCTGCGCCCAGGCGACATCAGCATCCAAATCGCTCAGCAGATGCTGTACGTAGTCGTCGTGCGGCACTTCGCCCTTAAGCGCGTGCGAGTTAAAGTCGCAGTACGGGCATTTCTGCACGCACCACGGGATATGAATGTAGAGACTCAGCGGAGGCAGATTAACCATTGCGCATCGCTTCCAGTAACTGCTTCAGCGCCTGACCGCGGTGGGAGATGGCAATCTTCTCTTCGCGCGTGAGTTCGGCGGCGGTTTTGCCTTCCGACGGGACGAAGAAGATAGGATCGTAGCCAAAACCGCCTTCACCCGCTGGGGCGCGGGTAATGACGCCAGGCCAACGGCCGTGGCAGACCAGCGGCGTGGGATCTTCGGCGTGACGCAGGTACACCAGTACGCAGTGGAACTGTGCCTGACGCTGGTCGTCCGGAACGTCCTTCAGCGTCACCAGCAGCTTTTCGAGGTTCTGCTGGTCGGTCGCGTCCACGCCGGAATAGCGGGCGGAGTAGATACCTGGGGCGCCACCTAATACATCGACAGCCAGGCCGGAGTCGTCGGCAATTGCCGGTAAGCCGGTTACCTGAGCGGCATGGCGCGCTTTGAGGATCGCATTCTCAATAAAGGTCAGCCCGGTCTCCTCAGCGGATTCCACGCCAAGCTCGGTCTGGGCGACGATATCAAGACCAAAATCAGCGAGCAGCGAGGCGAGCTCGCGCACTTTACCGGCGTTACCGGTAGCGAGGACAACTTTTTGCATGGGATATCCTAATTTGTCAGGGCTGCAATGCCCGCAGGAATATGTTGCGGATGAATAATTTTAACCTGTTTATGCCGCCCCAGTTCGCCTTTCTCAACGATGACCTGGCTTTTGGCGACCTTAAACTGTTTGGCGAGATACTTAACCAGATGGGCATTAGCCTGCCCATCAACGGGTGGGGCGGTGATGGCGACTTTTAATTCGTCGCCATGCTCCCCGACAATCGCGTCACGGCTGGCCTTTGGCTGAATGTACAGCCGCAGAACCAGCCCGTCATCGCAGGGCGTGACGGCACTCATAGCGCCATCCACAGTCCTGGCAGCAGCATATTGCCGGTGGCCTGCAGGACTTCTGCGATGCCCATATTAATCACGTACAGCAGCAGAACCAGCACCATTGGAGAGAAGTCGATCCCCCCCATGGACGGCAGCAGGCGGCGGATTGGGCGCAGCAGCGGCTCAGCAAGCTGCATCAGCACGAATTCAACCGGGCTGCGACCCTGGCTGACCCAGCTCATGATAGCCATTAGCAGCAGTACCCAGAAGATCAGCAGGCCAATGGTCTTGAGCAGAATCAGTACCGCTGAGATCCAGATAATCGGCTGGAAGGTCACTACCATAAACAGCACGATAGCCTTGATAAAGCACAGGATAAACGCCAGCAGCAACGAAGAGCTGTCCAGCGGCCCCATTGGCGGAATAATACGGCGCAACGGCCCAACGATAGGCTGGGTTATCTTCACTACGAACTGAGAGAACGGGTTGTAGAAATCACAGCGCGCCCACTGCATCCAGACGCGCAGCAGTAGCACCATTGTGTACAGTTCGAGAACTGTAGCGAGCAGGAAGGTCAACGTCTTCATGGCGTTCCTTGAGGTTCCTTATTTTTTTGTGTAATCACGCGCACCGAAAATCGCGGTGCCAATGCGTACCATTGTACTACCCGCCGCGATGGCGGCTTCCATATCGTCAGACATGCCCAAAGATAATGTGTCGACGGTAGGGTAGTCTGCTTTCAACCGCGCAAAGGCGGCTGCCATCTGGTGAGCGACGGCAAACTGCCGATCGTACTCGGTTTCCGGGGCCGGAATAGCCATCAGGCCGCGCAGGCGGACATTTGGCAGCGCGGCAATGTCGGCGGCCAGGGCATCCAGCGCGTCCAGCGGAATGCCGGATTTACTCTGTTCATCGCTGATGTTGATTTGAATCAGCACGTTAAGCGGCGGCATCTCTGCCGGGCGCTGTTCGCTCAGCCTGGTGGCGATCTTCAGGCGATCGACGGTATGACACCAATCGAAATGCTCGGCAACCAGACGACTTTTGTTGGACTGCAACGGGCCGATAAAGTGCCATTGCAGTGAAGTAACGCCTTTTTCCCGAAAGTGGAGGATCTTTTCCACCCCTTCCTGAACATAGTTTTCGCCAAATGCCCGCTGCCCGGCAGCGACCGCTTCTTCGACGGCGCTCGCAGGTTTGGTTTTACTGACTGCAAGCAGCGTAACTTCTTCTGAATCACGGCCGCAACGTACTGCTGCCGCTGAGATTTTCTCCCTGACCTGTGCCAGGTTATGCGCAATATCGTTCATATGTGCTGGTGGGTCTATGGATATACAAGAAATGGTGTCGCTTAGTGTAAAGCATAACGTATCGGATCTACACCTATGTAGCAGCAGGACGGCACGCTGGCGCCAGGCCGGAAAGCTTTTGATCGCGCCGTTTTCCTCGCCGGACCCGCAAATGCTGCTGGCGAGCTGGCTCAATGAAGCGCAAACGCGCGAATGGCAGCAGCGGCATCAGCTGGATTTTGCGCTCTCGCTGACGGGTTGCCCGCGCCTGCGTGCCAGCGCCTTTACGCACAGCCAGGGCATCTCTCTGGTGCTGAGACTGCTTCCTGTCGCGTGTCCAACGCTTGCGGCGCTGCATACGCCGGTGGCGTTAGCGGAGCTGCTACGGGAAGAGAGCGGGCTTATCCTGGTGACGGGAGCGACGGGCAGCGGCAAATCGACTACCCTTGCGGCGATGGTTGATCACCTCAACCATCAACTTGAGGGGCATATTGTGACACTCGAAGACCCGGTGGAGTTTGTACACGAAAGCGCTAGCTGCTTAATTCATCAGCGCGAAGTCGGGGCTCACACGGCTTCATTTTCCGGGGCGCTACGGGCAGCGCTGCGTCAGGATCCTGACGTTATCCTGTTGGGTGAGCTGCGCGATAGCGACACTATTCGCCTTGCGCTGACGGCGGCAGAAACCGGGCACCTGGTGCTGGCAACCCTGCATACGCGGGGGGCGGCGCAGGCCATTGAACGCCTTATTGACGTTTTCCCCGCGCAGGAAAAAGATCCGGTGCGTCACCAACTGGCTAGCAGCTTGTGTGCGGTGCTGTCGCAAAAGCTACAGCCGGATAATCATGGCGGGCGGGTGGCCTTGTTTGAAATGCTGATCAACACCCCTGCCGTGAGTAACCTGATCCGCGAAGGGAAGACACACCAGCTGGCAGGGGTGATGCAGACCGGTCTCCAGAATGGGATGCAGACCTTCAGCCAGAGCTATCAGCAACGCGTGAAAGCCGGGATGCTATAACGTTGTGAAGGGAGTATACTTTTCACGCTGGCAATCGGCAGATAAATCGGCCTCGGCGCTGAAACATTTTCCCTACCACAATGTATACATTAATAATGTGATGTAATTCCTGTTTTTTAATAAGCGCATCTTAAGTGATTATATTTTAAATAGCATTTGTAAATATAATTATTTATCCTGTTGCGCTAATGTATTATTTTGTGGTTTCTACGTGATAATGCGCAAAACATTTTTATAACTTACTACGATTTTTATTCTAATAGAGTAATAATCTCTAAGCCATTAGGATGAGTTATTTGTAATGGTTCAATTACATTATGTTGCGTAGACTTACAAAAAAAGGTTGATATTCTTTTGACACTTCTTAGCTCTTCGTTCTATTCTATTTATGTAATTAGGACTAATCTTATGAAATATTATTTCACTTCGTGAGTAATCCTTATTATTAATGGTATTAGGTTTACCTTTGCTTTGACTTATAAAACACCATGATGGTGGAAATAGACTATGGAGAGTTTCAAAATGTTTGAAGTAACAGAGAGTGCATCTAATTCCCGCAAGATTATTCTTATCACCCATCCGTCAGTACAAGCCAACGCATTTGCCAACTACCTTGCTGAATTACTGTCAGTTTCTGTCGATGTACATAACATCAACAAACCGCTGATGCAGCGCCTGAGCAAAGGCACCGTGGTGTTGTTCGACATCGCTGTTTCTAACAAGAAGTTGAACGGTATCTGGCGCGATATTATTCGTACCCAGTTCGACTCTCCGCGCCTGCTTATTATTAACAGCGCACAGAAGTACGAATTATACGAAATGGCACAATGGCCAGCTTTGTACGGCGTTTTCCGTCACGACGACGAGGAATCGCGCTTAATTGAGGGCGTCAAAGCGGTCTTAAACGGCGAGCAGACGGCTGAATTGAGCGTGATGCACCCGGCAATGTATGCTGTTGAACATACAGAAGAAACTCATGATAGTGTTCCACTGACTGAACGTGAATGCGAAATTCTGAATGAATTACGCCACGGTGCGACCAATATGGATATTGCTCGCGCATTGTTCATCAGTGAAAATACCGTGCGTACGCACCTGTATAATGTTTTCCGCAAACTCAGCGTGAAAAACAGAACTCAGGCGGTAAGCTGGGCAAACGAAAATCTGCGTCACTAATATCCTGACATCAGATGGCCAATGCGTGGGCTGTGCGATGAGCCTCAGCCGCGTATCACAGGTCTGTTCCCGGGAATTGATTTCCCGGGGGCGGCCGCGCTAGAAACCCTGGTCGAAATAACTTTCCAGAATCACCACCGCAGACGCTGAGTCGACGCTACCTTTGTCCAGCGCGCGAAATCCCCCGTGTTCAAACAGCCCTGCACGAGCCTCAACGGTGCTTAATCTTTCATCATGCAGCGTAATCGCAACGCCAAAGCGGCCGTGGATTTTGTTGGCAAAATTACGCGCGCGGGCGGTCAGCGGCTGCTCGGTGCCGTCCATATTGAGCGGTAAACCAACGATTACCGTTTCCGGCTGCCACTCTTTCAGCAGGCGAGCAATCAGATTCCAGTCCGGCGTGCCGTCCTGCGCTTTCAGCGCGGCCAGAGGGCGCGCCGTTCCGGTAATGCGTTGACCAATGGCCACGCCGATGCTGCGCGTACCGAAATCAAAAGCCAGCAGTGTTCCACTACTCATTATGCGTGCCCCGCAGCGCCAGACATGGTCAGAATATTGATACCAATAAGCTTAGCCGCTTCTTTCCAGCGCTCGCCAATCGGCGTTTTAAACAGAATATTGAGATCCGCAGGCGCGGTCAGCCAGGCGTTATCGAGGATCTCTTGCTCTAGCTGTCCTTTCTCCCAGGAGGCATAGCCCAGCGCAACCAATACGTCATTCGGCTGACGGGCGGTACCTAGCGTTTCCAGTACGTCGCGAGAGGTGGTGACGATGGTGTTGTCGGAGATACGGATGCTTGAGGAGAACGACGCTGGCGGCGTGTGCAGAATAAAGCCGCGATCTTCGGCCAGCGGACCGCCCAGCATAACGGGCTTATCCAGCCGAATGGCGGGATCGCGCGGCTCAGCGGTGATCTTCAGCTTCTCGAGGATGCCGTCGATCTGCAAATTTTCCAGTGGTTTATTAATGATGATGCCCATCGCGCCATCGTCGTTGTATTCGCAGATGTAAACCACGGAACGGCGGAAGATAGGATCCTGAAGGGATGGCATAGCAATAAGGAAATGATGCTGTAAATTCATTATCAGAGGTTCTTGTCCTGTTTCAATACGCAGCAATGCCCAGTATGCGGGGAAAGTACACGGCTGTCACCAGGCTTGCCCGTTTACGGTGGGGGCGAAAAGCCTGATTGGCGGCGGGTTCCCTCCCGCCGTTTAAGGGCAATAGCTTATTTTTGCAGGCGTTTTTCAATCGCGTCCATCAGCATTCCGGTGATAGAAATCGGATATTCCGCTTCGATTTCGCGCACGCAGGTAGGGCTGGTGACGTTAATTTCCGTCAGACGATCGCCGATGATGTCGAGGCCAACGAAGATAAGCCCCTTGGCTTTCAGCGTCGGGCCAACTTTACGGGCGATGGCCCAGTCGCTTTCGCTCAGCGGACGTGGTTCACCACGACCACCGGCGGCCAGGTTGCCACGGGTTTCGCCGCCCTGTGGGATACGTGCCAGGCAGTAAGGCACCGGCTCGCCATCGATGACCAGCACGCGCTTATCGCCGTCTTTGATGGCTGGCAGATAGTTCTGCGCCATGCAGTAACGACTGCCCAGTTCGGTCAGGGTCTCGGCGATAACGCCAATGTTCGGATCCCCTTCCTTCACGCGGAAGATAGAGGCGCCGCCCATGCCGTCCAGCGGCTTCATGATGATGTCGCCGTGCTTTTCCCAGAACGCTTTCAACTGGGCTTTGTTACGGGTGACCAGCGTTTCTGGCGTCAGATCGGAGAACCAGGCGGTAAACAGCTTCTCGTTACAGTCGCGCAGGCTTTGCGGCTTGTTGACGATCAGCGTTCCTTTCTCTTCCGCACGCTCCAGAATGTAGGTGGCGTAGATAAATTCGGTGTCAAACGGCGGATCTTTACGCATCAGGATAACGTCGAGGTCGGCGAGTTTAATATCCTGCTCGCTGCCGAACTCGTACCATTTATCGTAGTTCTGCTCAACGCTCAGAAGACGCGTACGGGCGTGGGATTCGCCATTGATCAGATAAAGATCGTTCATCTCCATATAGTGGAGTTCATAGCCGCGACGCTGTGCTTCCAGCAGCATAGCGAAGCTGGTGTCTTTCTTGATGTTGATGCTTGCGATGGGATCCATCACGATGCCGAGCTTGATCATTATTGTTCTCCTTTAACCCAAGTCACCAAAGCGCACCTGCAGTGCGGTGATGGCGGTGAGTGCGGTAGTCTCTGTGCGCAAAACGCGAGGCCCCAACAGAATATCAGTAAACTGGTAGCGTGCGGTCATGGCAATTTCATCCGCCGACAGGCCGCCTTCCGGGCCAATCAGCAGGCGTACGCGCTCCACCGGCAACGGCAGCGTGTTGATGCTGGCGCTGGCGCGCGGATGCAGGTTGAGCTTCAGCGCATCATCCTGCTCGGCGCACCATGCCTCAACGTCCATCGCCGGGCGAATCTCCGGAACCTGGTTGCGACCACACTGCTCACAGGCGGCAATCGCGATTTTTTGCCACTGCTGAATCTTCTTATTCAGACGCTCGGCATCCAGTTTAACGCCGCAGCGCTCGGAAAAAAGTGGCGTAATGAGGCTTACACCCAGTTCAATCGATTTCTGGATGGTGAATTCCATTTTATCGCCGCGCGACATCACCTGGCCTAAGTGAATATGGATAGGGGATTCGCGATCGTCGAGGGTGCTGCTCTGGATTTCAACCGTCACATTCTTTTTACCGGCATCGGTGATAACGGCCTCAAAGACGTGATTGCTGCCGTCAAACAGCTGAATGGCCTGGCCTTTGCCCATACGCAAAACGCGCCCGACGTGGTTCGCCGCATCTTCGCAAAGGGCAACCTGCGTGCCGACGGTGAGTGATTCTGGGTGATAGATGCGAGGGATGCGCATAGTCTGAATTCCATCTGTGGCTACGCCCTCTCCGCCTGGGAGAGGGCAGGGCAAAATAACAATTGCCGCTAGTGTAGGTTAGCTCTTTTGCGCCTGGCAAGCCTGCAGCACATATGGATTATGGTTGCCCTGAATTTTGGCGATGCGCTGGTCGCGTTCGCACTCCCATTGGCTAACGGGATACATTTTGTCCCAGGCGTTGAAAAGCTGGGTTTGCTGGCGGGAGAGATTCAGCTGATAACGGTCGCGCATATAGAAGTAGATGCGGGCGATGGCGCCGCGTGAACGCTCCGGTGGTTCAGCGACTTTCTCTTTAAAGTCGACCTTCATCGCGCACTGGCCGTACTGACCTTCGCCGCCGTTCCACTGCCCGTACATAAAGTTGCCGCGATCGCCGTTCACCTCGCCGACGGCGGGCTGCAGGTTATGCATATCGCTTTCCATCTTACGGTATTCCGGATCTTTGGCGCAGTTCTTCCGGCCGCCATCCTGCCAGCACTGGCGCTGATGGCCAAACTGCCACGCTGGCACAACGTGCTCCCATTCGACGCGGCTGGCGCGATTCTCATTTTTACGCACTTTATAGCCGCAGGATTCCAGATCGATAACGCCTTTCTTACCCTGCCAGTTAATTTTACAGCCGCAGTAGAAATCGCCGGGAACGTCGCTATTCACTTTTACGCCCGCGCTTTTCGCCTGGGAAAAACTGTTAATACCTTCAGCGAGCGCCTGCCCAGAGAGAGCCGCCGCGACAAACGCCACGGCAAAAGACAAATTACGGTACATCACGAACTCCATCTCAAAACGAGCCCGCAACGTAACGAATGTGGTTGTCAGATGCAATCAGCCAGGTCAGAAAACTTCCAGATATTTCCGTTAGTTACATTTCGGCAACTAATGGTTCGCCACAGTAGACGCAGCGGTAGGTGGCTTCACCGCGCACCACGCGGTTATGGCGGCGAACGGTAAGCTGGTGCTGCTGGCAGCGGCAGCGATAGGGGAAGGTATTTTTGCGTACGGACTCCAGCTCGAACTGATGAGTACGCCGCGCCGGAACGCCGAGCACGTTCTCCATCATCCACTTCCACTCTTTGCCGTGCGGCGCGACGCGGCCAAAGTGTTTCCAGACCAGCAGGTGCGCCAGCTCGTGCGGCACCACTTCATCAATAAACGCCTGCTGATTTTCCTGTAACAACACGGGATTGAGGCGAATTTCATACTGCTGAAGCCAGGCGGTACCGGCAGAGGTGCCGCGCTGCTGATAGACCAGCTTTGGTTCAGGGTAGTTACGCCCCAGCGCCAGGTTGGCCTGAGCGAGTTTTTCCCGCAGGCTGCGCATGACGTTTTGCTGGACGGCGATAGGAATTCGAGGGGTTTTCATAACGGCTGAGGATAGAGCGTGAAGCGGGGTGGTGCAAGAGGAAGCTTCCTCCCAGGCGGGAGGAAGCGGGATGACGGTTAGTCGCGAGCGCCAATTTCACGCAGCGGACGGCCCTGCATCAGGTTACGTTCAATGTGTTCCAGAGAGACGTTTTTGGTTTCCGGAATCAGCCACAGGGTCAGGAAGATGAACAGTACGTTCAGACCACCGTATACCCAGAAGGTATTGGCGCTGCCGAGTGAGTTCAGCATGGTCAGGAAGGTTGCCCCGACGATCATGTTCGCAATCCAGTTGGTGGCGGTAGAGCAGGTGATACCGAAATCACGGCCTTTCAGCGGCTGGATTTCAGAGCACAGTACCCAAATCAGCGGACCGGCGCTCATGGCGAAGCCAACGATAAACATCAGCAGCATCAGCACGGCGAAGTACTGGGCAACGGCGGAGTGGATACCGATGTGCATCATGGAACCCAGCACGCCCATACCAACGGCCATGACGATAAAGCCGAGGATAAGGGTAGGTTTACGGCCCCAGCGGTCAACCAGACCAATTGCGATAAAGGTCGCCAGTACGTTGGTCAGGCCAACGATAACGGTCCCCCACATCTGTTCGGTAGTGTTGGTGTAGCCCGCCAGTTCGAAGATTTTTGGTGCGTAATACATGATGACGTTCATGCCGGTGAACTGTTGCATGACCTGCAGCAGCACGCCGAGGAACACCGCGCGACGGAAGTTGCTGTTCTCTTTGAACAGTGCCCAGCCGCTCTGTTTCACCTTCAGGCTTTCACGGATTTCATCCAGCTCGCGTTTGGCTTCTGCGCTGGTATCACGCAGACGCATCAGCACGCGCTCGGCATCGTTAAAGCGACGCTTAGCGGCAAACCAGCGCGGGCTGTCCGGCAGGAAGAATACGCCAATCAGCAGCAGGACCGCTGGAATGATGATAACGCCCAGCATCCAGCGCCATGCGCCGCTATAGCTAAAGGCGGTATCGGACAGGTACGCACCGAGAATACCGATGGTAATCATCAACTGGTACATGGAAATCATACTGCCGCGGATTTTCTCCGGCGCGATTTCAGACAGGTACAGCGGGGCGGTGTAGGAGGCCACACCGACAGCCAGACCCAGCAACACGCGGGAAAGTAGCAGTATTTCTACGTTTGGCGCGGCGGCGGAGAACAGGGAACCGGCGACGAACAGGATCGCACCAATCATCAGGCTTTTCTTACGGCCCAGCTTGAAGGAGAGCCAGCCGCTGCCGACTGCCCCGACTGCTGCGCCGAACATCATGGAACTGACCACCCACTCCTGCGTATGCGGGCTGAGCTGGAAATCGGTGGTAATAAAGGGCAGTGCACCGGCAATAACGCCGATATCAAGGCCAAACAGCAGTCCGGCCAGCGCCGCTAAGAAGCAGACAAAGAAGGTCATTGTCTTGTTCGAGCGACCCTGTTTTTTATTGTTAGGCATGATGCTCTCCAATTGAGTCATTGATTCTATCGATGCTTAGGGTAGGAGAGTATGTCGTAAAAAAATGTGATTACAATCACGACTGTGTAATCGGTTACACTGGTTGGTAAGTTACTACCTGGTTAAATGTCAATTTAATCATGACGTTAATTGCGTTTCAGATAAATTAAAAAGATCGATTATGAGACTTTACTGAAACATGAAGCATTATTATGAAAAGCTGTTTCATGGTGCTAATGCAGGCCTTGTATAGCAAGGTGGTATTAATGTAATCGCTTTCACTAAATTGTGTGGAACTGTAAATTGTTACGTAAAAGAGATGAATACTGTAGTACCGGTATTTCCCCGGCTTACAACGGGCATAAAAAAAGCCAGCACAAGGCTGGCTTTCATCAAAACGGCTAAACCTTATTTCAGGCCAGCGGCTTCGCGCAGCTGAGCTGCTTTGTCGGTTTTTTCCCATGGGAAGGTTTCGCGACCGAAGTGACCGTAAGCTGCCGTCTCTTTGTAGATCGGGTGCAGCAGGTCCAGCATCTGGATCAGGCCGTATGGACGCAGGTCGAAGAACTCGCGAACCAGACCAATCAGCTGTTCAGCAGGCACTTTCTCGGTACCGAAGGTTTCCACCATGATGGAAGTCGGTTCAGCCACGCCGATAGCGTAGGAAACCTGAATTTCACAGCGGTCAGCCAGGCCTGCGGCAACGATGTTTTTCGCCACATAGCGCGCTGCGTAGGCTGCAGAACGGTCAACTTTAGAAGGATCTTTACCGGAGAATGCACCGCCACCGTGACGAGCCATGCCGCCGTAGGTATCCACGATGATTTTACGACCGGTCAGGCCACAGTCACCCATTGGGCCGCCGATAACGAAACGACCGGTTGGGTTGATAAAGAATTTGGTTGATGTGTTCAGCCACTCGGTAGGCAGAACCGGCTTGATGATCTCTTCCATCACGGCTTCCTGCAGTGATTTCTGATCGATGCTGTCGGCGTGCTGAGTAGACAGAACGACCGCATCGATACCCACAACTTTACCGTCGTCGTACTGGAAGGTGACCTGGCTTTTTGCATCCGGACGCAGCCAAGGCAGGGTGCCATTTTTACGCACTTCAGCCTGACGCTGCACCAGACGGTGTGCGTAGGTGATTGGCGCTGGCATCAGCACGTCAGTTTCGTTGGTGGCGTAACCAAACATCAGACCCTGGTCGCCCGCGCCCTGTTCCAGCGGATCGGCACGGTCAACGCCCTGGTTGATGTCCGGAGACTGCTTACCGATAGCGCTCAGTACGGCACAAGAATTGGCATCAAAGCCCATATCAGAATGCACATAGCCAATTTCGCGAACGGTATTACGGGTGATCTCTTCGATATCAACCCATGCGCTGGTGGTGATTTCACCACCGACCAGCACCATACCGGTTTTGACGTAGGTTTCACACGCTACGCGCGCTTTCGGATCCTGTTCAAGGATGGCGTCCAGCACGGCGTCGGAAATTTGGTCAGCGATTTTGTCAGGATGCCCTTCAGATACAGACTCGGACGTAAAAAGGTGTTTTGCCATATTTAATATCACCCAATGAGAATTTGGTTAGCTCAAACTGTTGTTTTGAATAATCACGATGGAAGATTATACCACGGACTTAATGGTTGCCGTCACTGGCAGTCTGAGTGTTAATCGGTATAGATGGATTAACATCTGGACGGCTATTTTAGGTCAGTTCTTCACCTCATTGCCAGTTTTTTTTGAGATAGCTCGCATTCTGCTGCAACTGAGATTGGAAATTTTTCCTGACACCGGCGGCAAGCTGCACATTTATATTTTGCATTTTAGGTGGGTTATCGGTATAAAACGCCGCGCGCGGCTCATACAAAAAAGCACACGTCATTTTTCGTGTTGCCACTTCCAGCCGGGCTAAGACTTTTTGCTTTGGCTTGAGGTTCGTCTTTCGGGGCGGCCGTGGAGGTGATACGAGATAATGAACCGTTGTATTCTGCTGATTCTACCGTGCCGTCCTGGCGCGACTATGTTCCCCGCAACCCCCCATTCTGCTTTGCATACCAGCCGATGTTATACCCATTTCGGCGCTACTCAGGACTCCCGAGCCGGTAGGTAACGGAACACTGAACAAGGGCGCTCTTGTCACAACAAGAGTTTTCTCGTGGTTTCTCTGAACCGTCATAATGTGTTCAGGTGCTTGTTTTATAATGATATGAATAAGAAACCGGTCGCACAGTCGGAGCGTCAGCATGTTCTGCTGCCTATTCAGGCTGTATATGGGTTGTTATCGCAACGTCACGCTGCGATAGTAGTTAACTGTTTTACACTTGTTATAAATAATTGAGGTTCGCTATGTCTGACGACATTTCATTCGATTCGCATTCGTCAGCAGGCGAACGCGGTGTACTACGTTCCATGCAGGAGGTTGCGATGAGCTCCCAGGAAGCCAGCAAAATGCTACGCACATACAACATTGCCTGGTGGGGCAATAACTACTACGACGTCAACGAGCTTGGCCACATCAGCGTCTGCCCAGACCCGGATGTACCGGAAGCACGCGTTGACCTCGCCGAGTTGGTAAAAGCCCGTGAAGCACAGGGGCAACGTCTGCCTGCGCTGTTCTGCTTCCCGCAGATCCTGCAGCATCGTCTGCGTTCGATTAACGCGGCGTTCAAACGCGCGCGTGAATCTTACGGCTACAACGGCGACTACTTCCTGGTTTACCCCATCAAAGTAAACCAGCATCGCCGCGTGATTGAGTCGTTGATCCACTCCGGCGAACCGCTGGGGCTGGAAGCCGGTTCCAAAGCTGAACTGATGGCCGTGCTGGCGCACGCGGGCATGACCCGTAGCGTGATCGTCTGCAACGGCTATAAAGATCGCGAATACATTCGTCTGGCGCTGGTCGGTGAGAAGATGGGCCACAAGGTCTATCTGGTTATCGAAAAGATGTCCGAAATTGCCATCGTGCTGGAAGAAGCCGAGCGCCTGAACGTGGTGCCACGCCTTGGCGTGCGTGCGCGTCTGGCCTCTCAGGGCTCCGGTAAATGGCAGTCTTCTGGCGGTGAAAAATCCAAATTCGGCCTGGCGGCAAACCAGGTTCTGCAACTGGTGGAAATCCTGCGTGAGCGCGGTCGTCTGGACAGCATCCAGCTGCTGCACTTCCACCTCGGTTCGCAGATGGCGAACATTCGCGATATCGCTACCGGCGTGCGTGAATCCGCCCGTTTCTACGTTGAGCTGCACAAGCTTGGCGTGAACATTCAGTGCTTCGACGTGGGCGGTGGCCTGGGCGTGGACTACGAAGGTACCCGCTCGCAGTCTGACTGCTCCGTGAACTACGGTCTGAACGAATACGCCAACAACATCATCTGGGCGATTGGCGATGCGTGTGAAGAGCACGGCCTGCCGCACCCGACGGTGATTACCGAGTCCGGTCGTGCGGTGACCGCGCACCATACGGTGCTGGTATCTAACATTATCGGCGTTGAGCGTAGCGAACATACCGAAGCGACCCCGCCTGCTGACGATGCGCCACGCGCGCTGCAAAGCATGTGGGAAACCTGGCAAGAGATGCACGAGCCGGGCAACCGCCGCTCGCTGCGCGAATGGCTGCACGACAGCCAGATGGACCTGCATGATATTCACGTCGGCTACTCTTCAGGCTCCTTTAGCCTGCACGAGCGCGCGTGGGCCGAGCAGCTCTACCTGAACATGTGTCACGAAGTGCAGAAACAGCTCGACCCGAGCAACCGCGCGCACCGTCCGATTATCGACGAGCTGCAGGAGCGTATGGCGGATAAGATTTACGTCAACTTCTCGCTGTTCCAGTCGATGCCGGACGCGTGGGGTATCGATCAGCTGTTCCCGGTGATGCCACTGGAAGGGCTGAACCAGGTGCCAGAGCGCCGCGCGGTGCTGCTGGATATCACCTGCGACTCCGATGGTGCTATCGACCACTACGTCGACGGTGACGGGATCGCGACCACTATGCCGATGCCGGAATACGACCCGGAGAACCCGCCGATGCTGGGCTTCTTTATGGTAGGGGCGTATCAGGAGATCCTTGGCAACATGCACAACCTGTTCGGTGATACCGAAGCGGTTGACGTGTTTGTCTTCCCTGACGGCAGCGTGGAAGTTGAGCTGTCCGATGAAGGCGATACGGTGGCGGACATGCTGCAATACGTGCAGCTGGATCCAAACACTCTGCTGACGCAGTTCCGTGACCAGGTGAAAAACACCGATCTCGACGCCGAGCTGCAGCAGCAGTTCCTGGAAGAGTTTGAAGCCGGTCTGTACGGCTATACTTATCTGGAAGACGAGTAAATTTACGGGGCCCCCTTACCCTAACCCTCTCCCCAAAGGGGCGAGGGAACCGAGCGGTGCGGTCTGCCGTTCCCCCTCTCCCTCTGGGAGAGGGCCGTGGTGAGGGGACAAGCCGCACGATAGTCGACAGGCTTGAATCCGTACAAATTAACGGCGATAATTTGCCGCAAATATGCAGTTACCAAATCAATCCCTTCCTCGTCGGGCCTAACGACGCGGAGGGGATTTTTTTTACAGTGATTTTAAAAGAGGTCAGCACATGAGCACCTTAGGTCATCAATACGATAACTCCCTGGTTTCCAACGCGTTTGGTTTCCTTCGTCTGCCGATGAACTTCATGCCGTACGACAGCGACGCGGATTGGGTCATTACTGGCGTACCGTTTGATATGGCGACCTCAGGTCGCGCCGGTGGTCGCCACGGCCCGGCGGCCATTCGTCAGGTTTCTACCAACCTGGCCTGGGAACACAACCGCTTCCCGTGGAACTTCGACATGCGCGAACGCCTGAACGTCGTGGACTGCGGTGACCTGGTTTACGCTTTCGGCGATGCCCGTGAGATGAGTGAAAAGCTGCAGGCGCACGCGGAAAAACTGCTGGCGGCCGGTAAACGCATGCTCTCCTTCGGCGGCGACCACTTCGTCACGCTGCCGTTGCTGCGCGCGCACGCGAAGCATTTTGGCAAAATGGCGCTGGTGCACTTCGATGCCCACACCGATACCTACGCCAACGGCTGTGAGTTTGACCACGGCACCATGTTCTTCACCGCGCCGAACGAAGGTCTGATCGACCCGAACCATTCCGTACAGATTGGTATCCGTACCGAGTTCGACAAAGACAACGGCTTCACCGTGCTGGACGCCGGTCAGGTGAACGATCGTACCGTGGACGACATCATCGCGCAGGTTAAGCAGATCGTTGGCGATATGCCGGTCTACCTGACCTTTGACATCGACTGCCTGGATCCGGCATTTGCACCGGGTACCGGTACGCCAGTTATCGGCGGTCTGACTTCCGATCGCGCCATTAAACTGGTGCGCGGCCTGAAGGATCTGAACATCGTCGGGATGGACGTGGTTGAAGTGGCTCCGGCCTATGACCAGTCCGAGATCACCGCACTGGCGGCGGCGACCCTGGCGCTGGAAATGCTGTACATCCAGGCGGCGAAAAAAGGCGAATAAGCGTTAAACGCCCACTGCTGCTGCGCGACGCATGCGCAGCAGCAGCACTCCTCCGGCAAGTAGCGTCACCATCTGCGATGCCACCAGAACGGAAAACCCCGAGCTAACCGATCCCACCGACTTCATCACGATACCCATCAGCAGCGGAATAAACGCCGCACAGATATTACCAATACCGTTAATGATCCCATAGGCGCTCCCTACCGCCTCACGCGCGGCGTAATGCTGCACGACGGCAGGAATTGCCGCCCCCTGTAATCCCCAGAAGACGTTTGCCGATAGCATAAACAGCGCCAGCCAGGCTGGCTGGTGGCTGAGCATCAGTGCCAGCACGGAGAGTGCGGTCAACAGTCCGCCGATGACAAACAGCACCGGCGCTTGTTCCGGGCGCATTTTGTCGAGCAGCACGCCGCCGAGGAATTTGGAGCCGAGGCTCAGTAAGAACGGAATGGCGGCCAGAAAACCGGTGGCATGCAGTGAAAAATGGTGCTCATCGCGTAGCCAGGCGGGAAGCCAGGCGCTGCTGCCCCACAGATAACTGAGGGTGGCAATCTCGACCAGCAGGATCCAGCCAAGCAGGGGCGTTCTTAAAGCCAGAGTAAATGTCTCTTTGATACCCGGCTTTGTTCGCGTTGTCACGGCACGTGGTGCCGGAAGAAAACGCCAGATGAGCCCGCCGCCCAGCACCAGATTGAGTATCGCCAGCGCGTAAAAAGAGCCCATCCAGCCTAGAGTTGCCATCAGCCAGGTGACCAGCGGAAAGCCCACCGCCAGCCCTAGCGAAACCCCCAATGCGGTAACGGCATTGGGTTTGCCAATTTCATCAGCGTTAAAGTTATCGCTGATGAAACGAGTCTTGAGCGAGAACAGCGGCCCTTCGGCAATGCCCAGAATTACCCTCGCAATCAACATGCCCATCAATGAGCCGAGCAGCGGTGACACGGCGCACACCACCGCCCAAACGGCGATGCTGCCCAGCAGCCCCTGCCGGTAATGCCAACGGCTTTCAATAACTGGAGTTAATAGTAAGGCGGATAATCCATAACCCAGAAGAAAGAATGTCATTAACATTCCTTGCAACATTCTGTTTTCATTTAACTGAAAATGAGCGGCAAAATCAGGGTTAAGAATCATCACCGAGATATTTACGCGATCAACGTAAGAAATAATTATTAACAACAGTATTGCGATTGTTCCTTGCCATCTTGCCGTCATCACTTCCGCCTTAATAGATTTTTAAGTTTATATTTTTATCCGTGAAACTATCACGTAGCTAAAATGGTTCATATATGAAACACATTGTATTTTAAGGATAAAATAACAATGTGTTTCACTGGTGAAACAATAAGATTGTCTCGGCATATAATTTTTTAGAGGGCAGTTACATCAAAAGTCAATATCTTTTATTAAAAATAACAGGCCATCAATAAAATGTATTTATCACTTGCCTGATGATGAAGATTTCATATAGCTGCATTTTTTCGTGATCGTTTGCACACTTAGCTAATTAAATACCTATTGATTAACAAATTCGTCACATTGACGCTTGACGAAACATTCATCGCTTTTATATTGACCGTATTAAATAAGAAACAGAGTTTCATATATGAAACAAAAGCCTGGAGGATCGCGATGAGCTGGATAGGCGTGTGTGATGCAGAGCAAGTGCAGGAAGATTTCCCTTTTAGCGGCAACGTCGAAGGTAAAGAGATCGGCGTTTATTTGATTGACGGTGAGTACTACGCACTGGAAGACGTATGCCCGCATGCCTATGCGCTGTTGAGCCAGGGTTTTGTCGAGGACGGCAAAGTGGAGTGCCCGCTGCACGAGGCGGTTTTTGATGTCAAAACCGGGCAATGCCTGCATGGCCCTGGCGGCCGTAACCTCAATCGCTACCCGGTTCGGGTATTTGAAAACCAAATCCAGATTACGTTTATCGAGGAGACCGTGGCATGAGTGACACCCTGGACTTTAACCCCGCGCTGCCGGAAAGCCGTCAGTTTGCCCCACCGGCAGAAGGGGGAAACGGCGCCATCCATAAACCGGGCGACTACAGCAATCTGATTTGGCAGACCCGCAGCCGTATTCCAGAAAACTGGGAGTTGAAGCTTATCGCCACGCTGGAAGAACTGTTCGAGCAAGGGGCTGAAACGCTGACTGAGCTGGTGAACGGGCTTAACGCCATCAAAATGCACGACCAGCAGGGCGAGCCGTGGAGCGACGCCAGCTTTGAAGCATTCTTACAGGTTAACGGCTACTGAGGGCCAGATGATGACGACAACCGTACAACATTATCTCGACAAAGGCCTGCGCGGCCTTTGGTATCCGGTACTGTCCAGTTGGGAAGTGCAGTCCGCTCCGGTGGGGATCACCCGCCTTGGCGAGCAGATTGTGGTCTGGCGTAACAAGGACGGTCAGGTCCAGGCGCTGGAAGACCGTTGTCCGCACCGCGGTGCGCGTCTGTCGATGGGCTGGAACCTCGGCGACCGCATTGCCTGTTGGTATCACGGCGTGGAAGTCGCTGGCAACGGCGAAGTGAAAGATGTCCCTGCCGTCGATAAATGCCCGCTGGTCGGTCAGCAGTGCGTGCGCAGTTACAACGTGCAGGAAGCACACGGCGCCATTTTCCTGTGGTTCGGCGTCACCGCCGACCAGCAGCCGGATGAATTAAGCTTCCCGGCTGAGCTGGCCGATACCGAAAACTATAGCAACTTCCTGTGCACCGCCGCGTGGAAGTGCAACTACCAGTACGCGCTGGAAAACGTCATGGACCCGATGCATGGCACCTACCTTCACTCGTCATCGCACTCGATGGCAGAAGGCGACCGCAAGGCGGACATGGTGCTGCAGCCGACCAAAACGGGCTTTGTTTTTGAGAAAAAAGGCCAGACCGGCGTCAACTTCGACTGGGTTGAGCTTGGCAACAGCGGCGCGCTGTGGATGCGTCTTTCTATTCCTTATAAGAAGCGTTTTGGGCCGGGTGGTCACTTCTTTATCGTCGGCATGGTCGTGCCGGAAGACAACGATAACTGCCGCGTCTTCTTCTGGCGTATCCGTCGTGTGCAAGGCTGGCAGCGTGATATGTGGCGCTTCATGTACCGCAATCGTCTGGAAAAACTGCACTGGGAAGTGCTCGAGCAGGACCGGGTGGTACTGGAGTGCATGGCGCCGGATGCACGCGATCATGAGTATCTTTACCAGCATGACGTTGGCCTTTCCCGTTTGCGTCGCATGATGCAAAAAGCGGCGAAAGAGCAGTTGGCCGTTCGCGAGCAGCAGCAGGGAGCGGCCTGATGAATGGCCTGCTGAACGGTAAGCGTATTGTCGTTACCGGTGCTGCGCGTGGGCTGGGTTATCACTTCGCTCAGGCCTGCGCCGAGCAAGGTGCGGCGGTGGTCATGTGCGACATCCTTGAAGGCGAACTGGCCGAAAGCGCCCACCGCCTGAGCGAACAGGGCTACGCGATCGAATCACACGTTATTGATCTGGCGAATGCCGAGTCAATCGACACGGTATTCAGCGCCGTTGGCGCGGCGGGGCCAATCGATGGTCTGGTGAACAACGCGGCGATGGCCACCGGCGTCGGCGGGAAAAACATGATCGACTACGATCCGGATCTTTGGGATCGCGTCATGACCGTTAACGTGAAGGGCACCTGGCTTGTGACCCGTGCGGCGGTGCCGCTGCTGCGTGAAGGGGCGGGGATCGTCAACGTCGCGTCCGATACGGCGCTGTGGGGCGCGCCGCGGCTGATGGCTTACGTCGCCAGCAAAGGCGCGGTGATTGCGATGACCCGCTCTATGGCCCGTGAACTGGGTGAAAAACGGATTCGTATTAATGCGATTGCACCGGGACTGACGCGCGTCGAGGCGACGGAATACGTTCCAGCGGAGCGCCATCAGCTGTATGAAAACGGTCGTGCGCTGACCGGCGCACAGCAGCCGGAAGATGTCACCGGCAGCGTGGTATGGCTGCTCAGCGATCTGTCGCGGTTTATTACCGGACAACTGGTGCCGGTCAACGGCGGCTTTGTCTTTAACTGAATGTCGGAGTCGAGATGGCAGACGGTCAGGAAGTGAAATATCTGGTACCGGGGCTCGAGCGTGGATTGCAGTTGCTGCTGGCCTTCGGCGAGCAGCATCGCGAAATGACGTTTGCCGAGCTACACCGGCTGGTGGATATGCCAAAGGCAACCGCCTATCGGGTGGTGCAGACGCTTGAATACATGGGGTTTCTGGAGCGCAATACTCGCACCAATACCTTCTCGCTGGGCATGAACGTGTTGCGTCTGGGC
Source organism: Kluyvera sp. CHPC 1.251 (assembly GCF_036759945.1). Classification (NCBI taxonomy): domain Bacteria; kingdom Pseudomonadati; phylum Pseudomonadota; class Gammaproteobacteria; order Enterobacterales; family Enterobacteriaceae; genus Kluyvera; species Kluyvera sp. CHPC 1.251. Next base: position 105,368 of record NZ_JAPKIC010000008.1, read on the forward strand.
TTTGAATATATCGCGTCGCTGGATGTGGCGCAGGTGGGGCAGCCGGTGATTGAGCAACTGCGTGATACCAGCCAGTGCAGCAGTCATCTGGCGATCCGCGACGGGCGCGACATTATCTATATTGCCCGCGTCAGCGCCGCCGGTTCGCGTATCAACCAGGTGAGCATCGGTACCCGTTTGCCAGTCCACTGTACCTCACTGGGCCGTATGCTGTTGACCGACCTGAGCCGCGCTGATTTTGAACAGTTGTTCCCGAACGAGCGTTTGCCGGGCAATACGCCGGGCCAGCTGCAGGAGCGGGAAGCGTTATGGCAGATGGTGCAGCAGGATAAAGCGCGTGGCTACGTTATCGGTGAGTCGTTCTTCCGCCACGGTATCTCTTCCATCGTCTATCCGGTGTACGACCGCAGCGGCAAAGTGGCTGCGGTGGTGAGTATCCTGGTGCCATCGGAAGAGATCCCACAAAGCGATCGCGAGCGGCTGCAAAGCGAGGTAAGCCTGGCGGCGGATAAAATTTCCGGCTTCTTGGGGTATCTCTCTAAAGCGAGCTAAATCAAGTAATTAACTCCAGGCGCTTGACGGCGTCGGGCATGTTTTACGCCCAAATTCGGGTGATGAACGGTAAATGAGGCAACGAACGATGAGCGTAATCGGAATTGAAAAGCTGGAATTTGGCGTCGACGACCTGACGCACTGCGCCAAATTTATGCGCGACTTTGGCCTGAAGGGCGATGCCAACGGCCAGCATTTTACTACCCTGAGCGGCGCTCGCGTCGAGCTGAACCCGACGGAAAGCCCGGATCTTCCTCCGGCGTTTGAAGCGGGTAATACCTTACGCCGCATGACCTGGGCGGTCGCCAGCGCGCAGGAGCTGGAAGCATTAAGGCCAAAACTCGCCCAGCAGCCGGGCTTTCGCGAAGTGGACGGTGCCCTGGAGTGCCGTGACCCGAACGGGATGACTTTACGGGTGCAGGTGACCCAGCAAGTGCCGGTTGAGCTGAACGTTGAGCCGATTAACCAGTGGGGCGATGCTCGCCGCATTGATACACCAAGTCCGGTCTACAGCAGCGCTGAGCCTATCAACGTAGGCCACGTGGTGTTTTTCGTTGAGGAACTGGCGGCGGTAGAAGCGTTCTATCGCGATGTGCTGGGGTTCCAGGTGTCCGACCGCTATATCAACCGCGCGGTGTTCCTGCGCTGCGGCCCACGCGGCGGCCACCATAATCTCTTCTTACTGCAATTGCCGAATCGCAAACGTGGCCTCAACCACGTGGCCTTTACCGTGCGCGATATCCACGAAGTGATCGGTGGCGGTATCGCCATGAACAAAAACGCCTGGAGCACCTTTATCGGGCCGGGCCGCCATCCGGTATCGTCGGCCTACTTCTGGTACGTCAACAGCCCAACCGGCGGTGCGTTTGAGTACTACACCAACGACGACTACCTGACGGAAAACTGGCAACCGCGTGAGCTGGAGCATTCGCTGGTCTCCTTTACCGAGTGGGCGGTGGAAGGTGGCATCGATCACGACACGCGCCGTCAGCAGAAGAAGACGGAGGTCGTATGACGTCGCGCATTGTGATTATCGGTGGTGGCCAGGCGGGCGGCTGGGCGGCGAAAACCCTGCGTGACGAAGGCTTTGACGGTGAGATTTGTGTGGTAGCGGAAGAAGCCTGGGATTTCTACGAGCGTCCGCCGCTCTCTAAAGCCACGCTGCTGGAGCCGGATGCCACGCTACCGCGTTTGTTTAGTGATGACGTGCAGCAGGCGCTGAATCTGAACTGGTATCGCCCGCTACGGGCCGAGGCCATTCATCGTGAAACGAAAACGGTCGCCTTAAGCAACGGTGATTCGCTTCATTATGACCAGCTGTTGATTGCCACCGGCGGCCGGGCGCGCGTGCCGGGTAGCGCGTGGGCAGCACATCCGCAGGTGTACACTCTGCGCCACTGGCAGGATGCGCAGCAGCTGAAGGGGCGCCTGACTGCTTGCAAAACGCTGGCGATAGTCGGTGGCGGCTGGATTGGGCTTGAGATTGCGGCTTCTGCGCGTAAAAGCGGCGTGGCGGTCACGCTGTTTGAGCAGCAGCCTGCGCTCTGTATGCGTTCGGTGAGTGCCGAAGTCTCTGCGCGTCTGGCGGATATGCATCGCGAACAGGGTGTGGATATTCGTACCGGCTGTGGGGCGCTGGAGCTTGAAGATAACCACGGTCTGCCGACAATCCACTGTGATGGACAGCGTGAAACCTTTGATGCGGTGGTGGTGGGGATTGGTGTCAGTCTCAACCTCGAGCTGGCTGCTGGCGCCGGTCTGAATATCAACCGCGGGATCGTCGTTGATGCGCAGGGACGAACATCGGACCCGGCTATTTTTGCCGCGGGCGACGTGGCCGAACATCACCAGTATGGTCTGTGCATTCAGTCGTGGGCCTTTGCGCAGAATCAGGCAGTGGTGACGGCAAAAGCGATGCTCAATGCCGACGCCGCCGGGTATGACGAAGCGCCCTGGCTGTGGTCGGATCAATACCAGCACAACATCCAGATCCTTGGGATACCGCAGTCGGGCAGCAAAACGGTCGTCCGTGAAAACGCGCTCTTTTTCTCGCTGGATGACAACGGGCGGCTAACACAGCTGGTGGCGTTTAACGATGCGCGCACCGTGAAGCTGGCGAAACGCTGGATGGCCGCAGGACGGGATCTGTCAGACGTTCCGCTCGCTGACCCAACCTTTTCACTGATGTCATTGCGATAACCAACGCGCACCCTCAGGGGGGATAAATGGCCACATTCGAGACAAACACCGCGCCTGTACCGGCGAGCGGTGAGGGGACCTGTACGCCTGAAAAAGCCGTTCGCTGGGCGATTCCTCTATCGCTGCTGTCCTGCGTGCTGCTGGCATTTTTCGACAAAATCAGCATTGCTGCGCTCTTTTCTGACGGACATTTTCAACAGGCGATGGGCATTGATTTTGATACCACCCGCCTCGGCATTCTGATGAGCGCCTTTTTGCTGAGCTACGGTTTTTCTTCGGTATTTCTCAGCGGGCTGGGCGACAAAATTGCCCCGCTGCGACTGCTCACCGGGATGATGGCGGTGTGGTGTGTGCTGATGGTGGCGATGGGCTTTACCCATAACTACACCCTGATGATCGTGCTGCGCATCCTGCTTGGTGTTGCCGAGGGGCCACTGTTCCCACTGGCCTTTGCCATTGTGCGCCACAACTTCCCTCAGCATCTGCAGGCGCGTGCCACCATGTTGTGGCTGCTCGGCACGCCGGTTGGCGCAGCGATTGGCTTCCCGCTGTCCATATGGCTACTGAATACGTTTGGCTGGCAGAGCACGTTCTTCGTGATGGCGCTGCTGACCGTACCGGTGTTGATTTTTGTGCGTATTGGTCTGCGGGGGATTCGGCTGGACGTCAAGCCAGCGACCGCACAGGCGACACAGGAAGAGCGGCGCGAGGCGCGGCGCGAGCTGTTTGTCAGCCTGCATTTCTGGATTATCTGCATCTTCAATATCGCCTTTCTGACCTACTTGTGGGGTATTAACGGCTGGCTGCCGGGCTACCTGATTAAGGGAAAAGGTATTCACCTGGAACACGCTGGCTGGCTGTCGTCGATGCCGTTCATCGCCATGCTGGCTGGGGAAGTGATTGGCGCCTGGTTGTCGGACCGCGTCGATAAACGCGCGGCGGCCTGCTTTATCTCAATGGCGGGGGCGGGCGTGGGTCTGGCGGTGGTGATGCACTTGGACACCCCGCTGGCGATTATCGCAGCGATGAGCTTTAGCACCTTTATGTGGGGGACCGGCGCCCCGAATATTTTCGCGCTGCTGGCGAAGGCGACCCATCCACGGGTGAGTGCGACTGCCGGCGGCATCTTCAACGGGCTGGGAAACTTTGCCGGGGCGCTGTCGCCTGCGGTGATGGGGGCGCTCATTGCCTTTACCCACAGCATGGATTCCGGGCTGATTTTTCTGGCGGTGATGGCGGCGGTGGGCTGCGTCCTGTTACTGCCGCTGCTGAGACGTTACTGAGGAGAGTGTCATGACAGATTCAACCGTAACCGCAAAACCGGGCATTAAACCTGACAACCTGACGATGGGAGAGTGGGGCGAATCACGCATCGCCCGTTTTGAAGGCCGTAAGTACGACTGGAACGCGCTGAAATTCCAGGCCGACTATGACCCGAAATACCGCCGGGCGCAGATGCGCTATATCGGCACCGGGGCGACCGGCGTGGTGAGCGACACCAACACCGTGGCGGCCGAGCACTTCACCTTCTCCACCATGGTGCTGCCGTCAAAATGCGAAGGGCCACTGCACCTGCACGATGACGTGGAAGAAGTGTTCTTCATGCTGAAAGGCCAGATCACGCTGATGATTCAGGACGGTGATAGCTATATCGAAACGATCCTGCGAGAACGTGACCTGATTTCCGTTCCCGCAGGTATTTACCGCGGGCTGTTTAACCACGGCGAAGAAGAGGCGCTGATGTGCGTCATGCTGGGAACGAAGAAGCCGGAAACCCCGACCTACCCGGCCGATCATCCGCTGGCAAAAGTGAAGCGGAACTAAGGAGACGCTATGACGGATTTTCGTGAACAGGGTAGCGGTATTCCACTGATGCTGCTGCACGGCATCAGCTCCAGCGCGGCCTCATGGCATAAGCAGATGGCGCTGAAGGGCTTCCGCGTACTGGCCTGGGATATGCCCGGTTATGGCGAAAGTCCGATGCTTGATGTCGCGCGCGCCAACGCGGGCGATTACGCCGATGCACTGGCTGCTTTGCTCGATAGTGCGGGCGTCGAGCAGGCGGTGCTGGTGGGGCATTCGCTTGGTGCGCTGGTGGCCAGCGCCTTTGCGGCGAAATACCCCAACCGCGTGCTGCACCTGGTGCTGGCCGATGCCGCACAGGGCTACGGCCAGAGCACGTCCGAACAGCGTGAACAGGTCTGGCGCAGCCGCGAACAGCAAATTGCGCTGGGCGGGAACGTGCTGGCGCAAACCCGGGCGGCGAAGCTGCTGCATCCCGCCGCGCGTGAAGCGGATATCGCGAGCGTCGCCGCGGGCATGCGCCGACTGCGCGTTGAGGGCTATCTCGCCGCCGCCTGGATGCTGGCGCACGACGATATTCACGGCTGGCTTGAGCGCTACGGTGGTCAGTTCGAGGTCTGGTGTGGCGAGCAGGATGCTATCACTCAGCCCGAGTTAGTGCGCGGCCTGGCGATGCGTTACGGCATGCCGTTCACCGCGATTCCACTGGCCGGGCACGCAAGCTATCTCGATAACGAAGCGTTTTTTAATCAACTGCTTTTACGAATTGAACAAGAGGTGCGCGATGAATGCACAAATTGAAGGGCGCGTTGCGGTGGTCACCGGCGGGTCTTCAGGTATCGGTTTTGAAACGCTGCGCCTGTTGATGGGGGAAGGGGCGAAAGTGGCTTTCTGCGGGCGCGACCCCGACCGTCTCGCCAGCGCTCACGCGGCGCTGCAAAACGAATATCCCGAAGGTGAGGTGTTTTCATGGCGCTGCGACGTGCTGAAAGCCGAAGAGGTGCAGGCGTTTGCGAATGCGGTGAAAGACCATTTTGGCCCGGCAGACATGTTGATTAATAACGCAGGTCAGGGCTACGTGGCGCACTTTGCCGATACCCCGCGCGAGGCGTGGCTGCATGAAGCGGAACTCAAGCTGTTCGGCGTGATCAATCCGGTGCAAGCGTTTTTACCGCAGCTTGAACAGTCCGATATCGCGTCGATTACCTGCGTGAACTCGCTGCTGGCGCTTCAGCCGGAAGAACACATGATTGCCACCTCGGCGGCGCGTGCGGCGCTGCTCAACATGACCCTGACGCTGTCGAAAGATCTGGTGGAAAAAGGCATTCGGGTGAACTCCATTCTGCTCGGCATGGTGGAATCCGGGCAGTGGCAGCGTCGGTTTGCCAACCGCAGCGATAAGAACCAGAGCTGGCCTGAATGGACGGCGGATATCGCTCGCAAACGCGGTATTCCGATGGCCCGCCTTGGCAAGCCGCAGGAGCCCGCACAGGCGCTGTTATTCCTGGCATCACCGCTGGCCTCCTTTACCACCGGCGCGGCGCTGGATGTCTCCGGCGGCTTTTGCCGTCATCTGTAAGGAAGCCTCATGAAAAAGATCATGTTAATTGGCTACGGCGCGATGGCGCAGGCGGTGATTGAGCGTCTTCCGTCGCAGGTTGCCATTGGTTGGATTGTGGCGCGTGAGCCCCATCACGCAGCTATTCGTGAGCAGTTTGGCGATGTGGTAACGGCGCTGACGTCCCCGGTCGACTGTACTGATACGCCGGATCTGGTGCTGGAGTGTGCAAGCCAGCAGGCCGTTGTGCAGTTTGGCGAAGCGGTACTGGCGCGTGGCTGGCATTTGGCGGTGATCTCCACCGGTGCGCTGGCAGATAGCGCGCTTGAACAGCGCCTGAAAAATGCGGGCGGCACGCTAACGCTGCTTTCCGGCGCGGTGGCCGGAATAGACGGACTGGCGGCAGCGAAAGAGGGTGGGCTTGAGCGCGTTACCTACCGCTCGCGCAAAAGCCCTGCCAGCTGGCGTGGCAGCTATGCCGAGCAGCTTATCGATCTCAGTGCGGTCTCGGAAGCACAGGTGTTCTTTGAAGGCAGTGCGCGTGAAGCAGCACGGCTATTCCCGGCCAATGCCAACGTGGCCGCCACCGTTGCGCTCGGCGGTGTGGGGATGGACGAGACCCGCGTTCAACTGATGGTCGACCCGGCCACGAAACGTAACACCCATACCCTGCACGTTGAAGGGATGTTTGGTGAGTTTCATCTGGAGCTGAGCGGACTGCCGCTGGCCAGCAACCCAAAAACGTCCACCCTGGCAGCGTTAAGCGCAGTGCGCGCCTGCCGAGAGCTGGCACAACGCTGAGAGGCTCAAATGGATGAATTAACGATATTTGTCGGTGGCCACTGGCGCCACGGCGGCGGCGAGGTGATGCAGAGCACTTTCCCCGCAGATGGCTCTCTCAATGCCACGCTACACGCGGCGAGCCTTGAGGATCTGAATGACGCTATCGAATACGCAGACAAAGCATGGCGTGAACCGACCTGGCGCAACATGCTGCCGCATCAGCGCGCGAAGATCCTGCACAAAGTGGCCGATGACATTGAAAGCCGCCTCGATGACCTGGCGCGCATGCAGAGTTGTGACAACGGCAAACCGCTGGCGGAAGCACGCGGCCTGGTGATGAGCGCAGCGGCAACCGCCCGCTACTTTGCCGCTGCTTGCGAACTGCTTGAAGGCGAACTGCCGACACCAAGGCAGCCAGAACTGCTGACGCTCAGTCGCTATGAAGCTATCGGCGTGGTGGCGGCGATTACGCCGTGGAACTCGCCGATTGCCAGCGAAATGCAGAAAGTGGCACCGGCGATTGCCGCGGGAAACGCGGTGATCCTCAAACCTGCCGAAGCCACACCGTTGATGGCGCTGGAACTGGCGAGGATCTTCGAGCGAGCGGGTTTACCCGCTGGCCTGCTGAGCGTGCTGCCGGGCAAAGGTTCGGTCATTGGTGACGCGCTGGCGCGCCATCCGAAGGTGCGCAAAATTTCGTTTACCGGTGGGACTACCACCGGTCGCCATCTGGCCCACGTGGCGGCAGAAAAGCTTATCCCGACCTCGCTGGAGCTGGGGGGAAAATCACCGACCATCGTGCTGGAAGATGCCGACATTGAGCAGGCGGCGCGCGGTATCTGCTACGGCATTTTTAGCTCGGCAGGGCAGGCGTGTATTGCGGGCTCGCGGTTGTTTATTCATGAGCAGGTTTATGCCCCGCTGATGGCGCGTCTGCTGGAGCTGACGCGTGGTCTGCGAGTCGGGCATCCCTTTAGCCGCGATACGCACGTCGGGCCGCTGATTAATGATGCGCATCGTCAGCACGTACTGGAGTACGTCGAACTGGCGAAGCGAGAGGGTGGGCGTGTGCTGTGCGGTGGCGAGATCCCAGCGGATCCTGCGCTGTCGGCGGGCAGTTTCGTTTTGCCGACGATCATCGAAGGGCTGAAGAACAGCGATCGCGCCTGCCAGGAGGAGATCTTCGGACCGGTGCTGGTGGCGATGGCCTTCCGAGATGAAGAGACGCTGATTCGTGACGCTAACGATTCGGTGTACGGGCTGGCGGCGGGTATCTGGACGCGGGATACCGGGCGCGCGCTGCGCCTGAGCGAGCAGCTTGAAGCCGGTACGGTGTGGATTAACACCTACAAAGTTTTCTCCATTTCAACCCCGTTTGGCGGTTTTAAAGAGAGCGGTCTGGGCCGCGAAAAGGGTATTCAGGGGCTGAAAGCCTGGATGCAACAAAAGAGCATTTATCTGGCGACGGGTAATAGCGTCAACCACTGGTGCGACTAAGAAAGGGTGTGCAATGAGCGAAATGATAACCGTCGGCGACGCCATCGCCAGAACGCTGGAGCAGTATCACGTTGAGGCCATTTACGGCGTCATCTCTATTCATAACCTGCCGATTGCCGATGCAGTGGGGCAGCGCGGAAATATCCGCTTTGTACCGGCGCGCGGCGAAGCAGGTTCAGTCACCATGGCTGATGCTCATGGTCGTTTTTCCGGGCTTGGCGTCGCGTTGACCAGCACCGGTGCGGGCGCGGGTAACGCGGTTGGTGCGCTGGTAGAAGCGATGAACGCCTGTACGCCGATGCTGCATTTAACCGGCCAGGTCGAAAAGGCGTGGCTGGATGCGGATACCGGATTTATCCACGAGACCCGCGATCAGTTGACGTTCCTGAAGGCGAGTTCAAAGCGGGCTTATCGCATCAGCAACGCCAACCAGGCGATAGCGATTCTACATAAAGCGATTCAGGAGGCCCAGACGCCGCCGTGCGGGCCAGTATCGGTTGAAATTCCGATTGATATTCAAAGCGCTAAAATTCCGGCCTCGCTGGTGACTTCGCCGGTTAACGTGCAGTCGACGGCAAGCGTGGATAGCCGGACGGTAGAGGCGCTGTGGGCGCAGCTTAAGCAGGCGAAGCTGCCGCTGCTGTGGCTGGGCGGCGGGGCGTTGGCCAGCGCAGGCGCGGTGAGAAAACTTGCTGATGCTGGGGTGACGGTTATCTCCAGTACCCACGCGCGCGGTGTGCTGCCGGATAGCCATCGTGCGAGCCTGCGTGCTTTCCATAACTCGCCATCTATTGAAGCGGTGATCTCGGCCTGCGACTTTACGCTGGTAGCGGGGTCGCGTCTGCGTAGCAATGAAACGCGTTCCTGGACGCTGGAGCTGCCGCACCCTCGGGTACAGATTGACATTGACCCGGCGGCAGCTAGTCGTAATTACTTGATGGACAACACTATTATTGCCGACTGTTCTGCGCTGCTCTCTGCGTTGGCTGAAAAAGTACAGGGGCGTGAATGGGGGAATGCACAGTGGGATGCGCTGGTAAGTAGTGCCGTTGCCAAGGCAGAACAGGATTTGCGCGCACAGTGCGGTGAATATGCGAAGCTGAACGATGCTATCGCCAATGCGCTGCCGGAAGATGGCCTGCTGGTGCGTGACATTACCGTTTCAGGCAGTCTGTGGGGAAGCCGACTGTTTCGCGCAAACGGCCCGCTGATGAACATTCACTCCCTGGCGGGGGCGATTGGTATGGGGTTGCCGATGGCTATCGGTACGGCGATTGCTAATCCGCAGCGCAAAGTGGTGGGGCTGGTCGGTGACGGTGGCCTGAGCCTGAGTTTGGGGGAGCTGGCGACGCTGGCGCAGGAGAAAGCCAACGTGACGCTGCTTATCATGAACGACGGTGGCTACGGGGTGATGCGCGGGATTCAGGATAAATATTTTGGCGGTCGGCAGTATTACAACGAGCTGCATACGCCGGACTTTACGCTGCTGGCGCAAGCGATAGGTTTACAGGCCTGGAGCGTGGATCGCGCAGAGGATTTTAACGCTGTGATGACTGAAGCGCTGGCGATGCCGGGTCCGTCAGTTATCGAAGTCAAAATGGGACAGATTGGCGCGCTGAAATTTGCGGGCCCGCCGCAGAAGACGCTGTACTGAGGTGATATCCCCTCACCCCGGCCCTCTGCCCATGAGGGAGAAAATAGGGCGCTGGACGGTTCCCTCTCCCCTTTGGGGAGAGGGTTAGGGTGAGGGGAAAGCATTAAAACGCGTTAAACGGGTACTCGACGTAAACGCGTACTTCATTACCGCTGACGTTATAGTCGCTGGCGTTGCTGGAAACGCGCAGCACCGAATAGCGAACCTTAAACTTCAGATCTTTCGCCGGGCCGTTCTGGACCTGGTACTGCACCTGGTTAAACCACTCGTGCTCTTTACCGTTGTTGGTTTCCGCCGTTTTGATGTTATCGCCGCGAACGTACGCCGTGGTCCAGCTCAGCCCCGGTAAACCCAGCCCGCCAAAGTCCAGCGCGTAGGACGCCTGCCATGAACGCTCATCTTCACCGTTGAAATCAGACCAGTAAGAGTTCGCCAGCCAGATGGTATTGCCGCCGTCACCAACGCCGCCCTGGTTCTGGTAACCGCCGTAGTTGTATCCGGTACTGCCGCTGCTCTGCTGATAGGCAATTTTGAAGGTGTGAATATCCCAGATGTAGCTGGTGGCCAGGCTCCAGATGCTGTTGCTGCGACCGGTATCCAGCGAGTCGGCATATTCCTGCTCCAGGCGAGAGTTATAGCCGTTGAAGTCGAAGACCAGCTTCTGGTCTGCCGCCAGCGGCTGAGCATAGTTCAGGCCGAGGTACTGCTTGTTCAGCACGTCTTCGACATGGGAGGCGTACAGCGCGCCGCTCAGTTGGTCGTTAAACTGGTAGCTCGCGCCGCCGAAGGTGATGCTCTTCAGACCGCTGTTGTGGCTATCGTCGCTTTTACGCTGCTCGTCGGTGAAGTAACCGGCGTTCACTTCCAGACCGGCGATCTCTTTAGAGGTCAGCATGGTCCCGGTGAAGGTTTCATACAGCAGGCGAGAATCGTCGGCGTAGAGAATTGGCAGCGTTGGGCGCTGGTTACCGTAGCTCAGCACGGTATTGGAGAAGCGCATTTTGGCGGTGGCGCCGAATTTGGCTAAGTCAGATTTCGCACGGCCGTCGTTATCCTGGGCGAAAAAGTCGATGCCGCCAGCGCCGCTGTTACCGCGCCCGCCGTCCAGACGCACGCCGTACTGGGCGATACCGTCTACGCCGAAGCCGATAGGGCCCTGGGTGAAGCCGGATTCAAAGGTCGCGATAAAGCCCTGGCCCCATTCGCTCTTATCATGCAGCCCATCGCGATAGTCGCGTTTGATATAGGCGTTACGCAAAAAGAGATCCAGATGGCTGTCATCAATAAAACCCTGGCTGTCGGATTGTTGGCTCGCAAAAGCCGGCGCAGAGGCAATAATACTTAAAGCAATTAACGTTAATTTATTTTTCACGGAGGGAACTTCTCTGTTTATCTGACGGTCGAATTGTGTTTTTACAATTCGGATAGTCGCCTGAAAAAGTGTCGAAAGCAATCATTGTATGAATGGATGTGTCGCGGGGAGGTGCTCTGCAGGGTGCGTAGTGACTGGGTTTGATGAATGGCTATGGACTATTTAAAAATAAGGTAAAAGAACTTACTTAAAGGTAAATAGTATATTTTTTGTTTAATACCCAGGATAAATGTTCGAGCGTTACGGAGTTAGCTTATATATTTGACCAGGTCGACATCTACGTATATTTAACGGTTTGTGCGCTTAAATTATCAATTAATGCCGTTTAGCCATTATTAATATTTTTTGCTTATCAAAGCAAGGGGGCAATATTGCCCCCGAAATAATTATTTAATGCCGTCTGCCTGCAGGCGATCGCGAATATGCTGGGCGCGCTCCTGCGAAGCCGGGTGATCGTCAAACATGGAGCTTTGACGGCCATCCTCAAGTTTAGAGAGTTTCTCAAAGCTGGTGGCAAGCCCTGTCGGGTTGATCCCGCGTTTGCGCAGCAGGTCATAAGAGTAGTCGTCCGCCTCTGACTCCTGACGCTGGGAGAACTGCGAGTTCACCAGCTTCTCGCCAAGATCGCCAAGCTGCGACTGCGACAGGCTGCCGACGATGCCGCCAGCGGAAGCCGCCGCTGCGCGCAGGGCGTTAGTGCCAATCGCCACCTGCATCCCTTTCTTCACGTGACCGAGCGCAACGTGGCCCATTTCGTGGCCGACAACCGCTTCGACTTCATTATCATTCATCAGATCCATCAGGCCGCTATACACGCGAATGCAGCCGTTGGCCATGGCGAAGGCGTTGACATCTTTCGCCACGTAGACTTTGTAGTTCACCGGCTGGCCGTTAATGTTATCGCCGAGCGCCGCCGCAATCTTATTGAGCCGCTGTACATAAGCGCTGTTTGCCGGCGCAATGGTAGCCTTACTGTCCATATCCTTACAGGCCTGGTCGCTCAGCGCCTGAACCTGCTGATCGCTCAATGAAAATGCCTGCAAGGCACCGGTACTTGAGCTTAATAAACCATTTGAATCCATATTCTGGCAGCCGCTCAGCAGTAAAGTTGCGCCAAACGCCAGAACCATCGCCCGTTTTTTCATGAGATTGCTTCCAAAGTCGTTTATCTGAAAATGCCCTGGAACTGCGACGCCAGAGTTAGGCTAAGTATAAAGAATATCGCGGCTTACGGGCGAGGGGATTACATCTTGTTAACCTCTGTTCCAGAGATTTCTGAAGTAGCAAAAGGATGCTCCATGTACATGCTTTGTCGCATAGGTTACATTGTTGACACTTTTTTCTGGCAAAGCCCGTAACGTGCGCCTCTCGTGACGTTAGGGTTGCCTTCAACAGTCCGAACTGGAGTCAAAATGTCCTCACGTAAAGAGCTTGCTAATGCTATTCGTGCGCTGAGCATGGACGCAGTACAGAAAGCCAATTCCGGTCACCCGGGTGCCCCAATGGGTATGGCTGACATTGCCGAAGTCCTGTGGCGTGATTTTCTGAACCATAACCCGCAGAATCCGTCCTGGGCTGACCGTGACCGCTTTGTGCTGTCTAACGGCCACGGCTCCATGCTGATTTACAGCCTGCTGCACCTCACCGGTTACGATCTGCCGATCGAAGAACTGAAAAACTTCCGTCAGCTGCACTCCAAAACCCCAGGCCACCCGGAAGTGGGTTACACCGCTGGTGTTGAAACCACTACCGGCCCACTGGGCCAGGGCATTGCGAACGCCGTAGGTATGGCGATTGCTGAAAAAACGCTGGCGGCGCAGTTCAACCGCCCTGGTCACGACATCGTTGACCACTTCACCTATGCGTTCATGGGCGATGGCTGCATGATGGAAGGCATTTCTCACGAAGTGTGCTCCCTGGCCGGTACCCTGAAGCTGGGCAAACTGATCGCGTTCTATGATGACAACGGCATCTCCATCGACGGCCACGTTGAAGGCTGGTTCACCGATGACACTGCAAAACGTTTCGAAGCCTACCACTGGCACGTGATCCGTGGCATCGATGGTCACGATCCAGAAGCGATTAAACGTGCAGTAGAAGAAGCGCGTAAAGTCACCGACAAGCCATCCCTGCTGATGTGCAAAACCGTTATCGGTTTCGGTTCGCCAAACAAAGCTGGCACCCACGACTCCCACGGTGCGCCGCTGGGCGAAGCCGAAGTGGCGCTGACCCGCGAAAAACTGGGCTGGAAATACGGTCCGTTTGAAATCCCGGCTGACATCTACGCGCAGTGGGATGCGAAAGCCGCAGGCCAGGCGAAAGAAGCCGCATGGAACGACAAGTTCGCCGCTTACGCTAAAGCTTTCCCGCAGGAAGCTGCAGAATTCACCCGTCGTATGAAAGGTGACATGCCGTCTGACTTCGACGCGAAAGCAAACGAATTCATCGCTAAGCTGCAGGCTAACCCGGCGAAAATCGCCAGCCGTAAAGCTTCCCAGAACGCTATCGAAGCCTTCGGTCCTCTGCTGCCAGAATTCCTCGGCGGCTCCGCTGACCTGGCGCCTTCGAACCTGACTATCTGGTCCGGCTCAAAAGCGATTAACGAAGACACCGCGGGTAACTATATCCATTACGGCGTGCGTGAATTCGGTATGACCGCGATTGCCAACGGTATCTCGCTGCACGGTGGTTTCCTGCCGTACACCTCTACCTTCCTGATGTTCGTTGAATATGCCCGTAACGCGGTGCGTATGGCTGCGCTGATGAAGAAACGCCAGGTGATGGTCTACACCCACGACTCCATCGGTCTGGGCGAAGATGGCCCAACTCACCAGCCGGTAGAGCAGATCGCTTCCCTGCGCGTGACCCCGAACATGAGCACCTGGCGCCCATGTGACCAGGTTGAATCCGCGATTGCGTGGAAATATGGCGTAGAGCGTCACGACGGCCCAACCGCGCTGATCCTCTCCCGTCAGAACCTGGCACAGCAGGAACGTACTGAAGCGCAGCTGGCGAACGTGGCTCGTGGTGGTTACGTACTGAAAGACAGCGACGGTCAGCCGCAAATCATCCTGATTGCGACCGGTTCCGAAGTTGAGCTGGCTGTTGCTGCTTACGAAAAACTGACCGCAGAAGGCGTGAAAGCGCGCGTGGTTTCCATGCCGTCCACCGACGCATTCGACAAGCAGGACGCGGCTTACCGTGAATCCGTACTGCCGAAAGCGGTCTCTGCACGCGTCGCTATCGAAGCGGGTATCGCGGACTACTGGTTCAAATACGTAGGCCTGAACGGCGCCATCGTCGGCATGACCACCTTCGGTGAGTCTGCGCCAGCGGATCTGCTGTTCAAAGAGTTCGGCTTCACCGTTGAGAACGTTCTCGCGAAAGCGAAATCACTGCTGTAATCCGTAGTGAAAGATGAAAAGGGCCGCGAAGCGGCCCTTTTTTTATGCTTCAAACGCTCTTTGGCGCGATGAATTATTTGGTCGCGATAAAGGGGACGGTGCCGTTGGGGAGCATCGTGGTAGGTAATTGTCCATCCCAGCGCTCTGCAGTGGTAAGCGCAACAAGGCCCGGGTTATCCCGCAGTGCTTGACCGCGCAGGCGAATAGCTTCCGCTTCTGCCGCACCCTTCAGGCGAATCTTCTCCGCTTCGGCTTTGGCTGCTGCCAGGCTACTTTCTGCCGCCGCTTGTGCTTGCGTAATGGCAATTTGCGCCTGAATTTTTTCGGTTTCCAGATTCTGTTTACGCGTGGCGATAGCCACCTCGGCTTTCATCCTGTCTTCGATGGATTTCTCATAGGCATCGGAGAAATCGATGCTTTCAATCTGCACGCTGTCGATCACGACAGGGCCGACGATGGCTTTTTTCATCGCGTTTTGCATATCGGCAACCAGCTTCGTGCGATCCTGTACCGCACTGATTGCAGTGTATTGACCAAAGACGTTTTCCAGTTGCGTAGGAAGTTGGCGGACAATAAGGCGCTCTTTTAACGCATCCAGGGTGTTGTAGGTGGCATACACCTTTCCGGCTTCAGATGGTGGGATGTGAAAACTGACCGAAACGGTCATTTGCGCGGGTTGCTGGTCGCGACTGTAGGCCTGAAGCCCCTTATAAACGACGGCCTGGTTACGCGTGGAGATCTTCTCGACGGTCTCAATAAAAGGGAGCTTAAACCCTAAACCAGGGTCGGCCACTTTCACAATCTTACCGTAGCGGAGCAGAATGCCGCGCTCACCTTCGTTAATGGTGTAATAAGAGAGAAACAACAGGAATAAAATCACCACCCCGCCAATAGTCAGTGCGGCTAACTGGCGGGGATTTTGCGCCATTTTTAGTTCAGGTTTTTTCATGGGTATCATCCTTGAGCAAACCAGAACAATGACATAGTGGAAACAGAACCTGCCAGTGCGGAGCGTTAAATTCGGAATTTATTGGGGGGACGTAGGAATAATGTCATGAATAAATTCGCTGGAGCATCCCCTTAGCAGACTAAGATCCCGGAATGATTATTCCAGTGAAAATGTGACGAACATCAGATAAATGGTCAATCCATCTGGACAATCATTCCTTTTATTCCTTGTTTCGCTTATTCTAGCTGAAGCGTTTCAGTCGATAAATTGTTCGACATTTAACCAATCAGTCACTGTTTGTGGCGGGTGAGGTTTCCCAAAGCGTTTGGCTGCATTACTCTGTTTGCCACTTTGCATCGGGACAACCTTGCAGGAGACCTATGACCGTACGCGTAGCGATTAATGGCTTCGGTCGCATTGGACGTAACGTGGTTCGTGCTTTGTATGAATCCGGACGCCGTGCGGAAATCACCGTGGTGGCAATCAACGAACTGGCAGATGCTGCGGGCATCGCGCACTTGTTGAAATATGACACCAGCCACGGGCGCTTTGCCTGGGATGTTCGCCAGGAGCGTGAACAGCTTTTCGTCGGCGATGACGCCATCCGTCTTCTGCATGAGCGCACTATTGAAGCGCTGCCCTGGAAAGAGCTATCGGTTGATGTCGTGCTAGACTGTACCGGCGTATATGGCAGCCGCCATGACGGCGAAGCCCATATTGCCGCCGGCGCGAAGAAGGTGCTCTTTTCACATCCTGGCAGCAACGATCTCGACGCCACCGTCGTGTTTGGCGTTAACGAACATGAGCTGTGCGCCGAACACCGTATCGTGTCCAACGCCTCCTGTACTACGAATTGTATAATCCCCGTCATCAAATTGTTGGATGATGCCTATGGCATTGAATCGGGTACGGTCACGACCATCCACTCCGCGATGCATGACCAGCAGGTGATTGACGCCTACCATCCCGATTTACGCCGTACGCGTGCGGCTAGCCAGTCGATTATTCCGGTAGATACTAAACTTGCCGCGGGCATTGCCCGTATATTCCCGCAGTTTGGTGACCGCTTCGAGGCGATTGCGGTGCGAGTACCGACCATTAACGTGACGGCAATTGACCTGAGCGTGACGGTGAAAAAGCCAGTAAAAGCAAATGAAGTCAACCAGTTGCTGCAAAAAGCAGCACAGGGTGCATTTCATGGTATAGTTGACTATACGGAATTACCGTTGGTCTCAACTGATTTTAACCACGATCCGCACAGCGCCATTGTCGATGGCACGCAGACGCGGGTGAGTGGGGCGCATCTGATCAAAACGCTGGTCTGGTGTGATAACGAATGGGGCTTTGCTAACCGAATGCTCGACACCACGTTAGCAATGGCCGCTATTGGTTTCAGGCTCGACGCTTAAGCGTCGACAAAACTTTAAGTATCAACGAGAGGATTCACCATGTCTGTAATTAAGATGACCGATCTGGATCTGGCTGGTAAACGCGTTTTCATCCGTGCGGACCTGAACGTACCAGTTAAAGAAGGGAAAGTAACCAGCGACGCACGTATCCGTGCTTCACTGCCAACTATCGAGCTGGCGCTGAAACAGGGTGCGAAAGTGATGGTGACTTCTCACCTGGGTCGTCCGACCGAAGGCGAGTACAATGAAGAATTCTCTCTGCTGCCGGTTGTTAATTACCTGAAAGACAAACTGTCTGCTCCGGTTCGTCTGGTTAAAGATTACCTGGACGGCGTTGAAGTTGCTGCCGGTGAGCTGGTTGTTCTGGAAAACGTTCGCTTCAACAAAGGCGAGAAGAAAGACGACGAAGCACTGTCCAAAAAATACGCTGCACTGTGCGACGTATTCGTGATGGACGCATTCGGTACTGCACACCGTGCACAGGCTTCCACCCACGGTATCGGCAAATTTGCTGACGTTGCGTGCGCAGGCCCGCTGCTGGCCGCTGAACTGGACGCGCTGGGTAAAGCACTGAAAGAACCAGCTCGCCCAATGGTGGCTATCGTTGGTGGTTCTAAAGTTTCTACCAAACTGACCGTTCTGGACTCCCTGTCTAAAATCGCTGACCAGCTGATCGTTGGCGGTGGTATCGCGAACACCTTCGTTGCTGCTCAAGGCCACAACGTGGGTAAATCCCTGTACGAAGCTGACCTGGTTGAAGAAGCTAAACGTCTGCTGACGACCTGCGATATCCCAGTCCCAACTGACGTTCGCGTAGCGACCGAGTTCTCTGAAACTGCGGCTGCAACCCTGAAATCTGTAAACGACATCAAAGATGAAGAGCAGATTCTGGACCTGGGTGACGCGTCTGCAGAGAAACTGGCAGAGATCCTGAAAAACGCAAAAACCATCCTGTGGAACGGCCCAGTTGGCGTGTTCGAATTCCCGAACTTCCGCAAAGGTACTGAAATCGTTGCTAACGCTATCGCAGACAGCGATGCGTTCTCCATCGCAGGCGGCGGCGACACCCTGGCAGCTATCGACCTGTTCGGTATCGCTGACAAAATTTCCTACATCTCCACTGGTGGCGGTGCATTCCTCGAATTCGTGGAAGGCAAAGTACTGCCAGCAGTAGCAATGCTCGAAGAGCGCGCTAAGAAGTAAGCCATTCAAGGGCAGGGAAACCTGCCCCATTTTCAGCGCGCTTTATAGAGCTCGCACCTTTTCTAACGGCCGAAGATACAGGACTACGTAACATGTCTAAAATTTTTGATTTCGTAAAACCAGGTGTTATCACCGGTGATGACGTACAGAAAGTTTTCCAGGTAGCAAAAGAAAACAACTTCGCTCTGCCAGCAGTTAACTGCGTTGGTACTGACTCCATCAACGCCGTTCTGGAAACCGCTGCAAAAGTTAAAGCACCGGTTATCGTTCAGTTCTCCAACGGTGGCGCTGCGTTCATCGCAGGTAAAGGCGTGAAAACTGACGTTCCTCAGGGCGCTGCAATCCTGGGTGCTATCTCCGGTGCGCACCACGTACACCAGATGGCTGAACACTACGGTGTTCCAGTAATCCTGCACACTGACCACTGCGCTAAGAAACTGCTGCCGTGGATCGACGGTCTGCTGGACGCGGGTGAAAAACACTTCGCGGCT
The DNA here is from genome assembly GCF_036759945.1 of Kluyvera sp. CHPC 1.251. Lineage (NCBI taxonomy): Bacteria > Pseudomonadati > Pseudomonadota > Gammaproteobacteria > Enterobacterales > Enterobacteriaceae > Kluyvera > Kluyvera sp. CHPC 1.251. The sequence continues at coordinate 124,242 of NZ_JAPKIC010000008.1, forward strand.
ACCGGTAAGCCACTGTTCTCTTCCCACATGATCGACCTGTCCGAAGAGTCCCTGCACGAAAACATCGAAATCTGCTCCAAATACCTGGCGCGCATGTCCAAAATGGGCATGACTCTGGAAATCGAACTGGGTTGCACCGGCGGTGAAGAAGACGGCGTGGACAACAGCCACATGGACGCTTCTGCACTGTACACTCAGCCAGAAGACGTTGATTACGCTTATACCGAACTGAGCAAAATCAGCCCACGTTTCACCATCGCAGCTTCCTTCGGTAACGTACACGGCGTGTACAAACCAGGTAACGTGGTTCTGACCCCAACTATCCTGCGTGATTCTCAGGAATACGTTTCTAAGAAACACAACCTGCCGCACAACAGCCTGAACTTCGTCTTCCACGGCGGTTCCGGTTCTTCTGCTCAGGAAATCAAAGACTCCGTAAGCTACGGCGTAGTGAAAATGAACATCGATACCGACACCCAATGGGCAACCTGGGACGGTATCCTGCAGTACTACAAAACCAACGAAGCTTACCTGCAGGGCCAGCTGGGCAACCCGAAAGGCGAAGACCAGCCGAACAAGAAATACTACGATCCACGTGTATGGCTGCGTGCAGCTCAGGCGTCCATGATCGCTCGTCTGGAACAGGCTTTCACCGAACTGAACGCGAAAGACGTTCTGTAAGATAAACCTGATTCTTGACCAAAAGCCCGCTGCATAGCGGGCTTTTTTATTGCCTTTTCAATATGATGGGCTGGTATAAAAATGTGATCGGCTTGGCAAAATACTGATTTTTTGTTTACCCTTTATACCTGCCTGTACTTTTACGGGTCGTTTTTAGTTTCCCATCCGGGTATCCATAAGGAATATTGAATGGAAGATTTAAACGTTGTCGATAGCATAAATGACGCTGGCTCCTGGCTGGTGCGCAACCAGGAACTCCTGCTGAGCTACGCCGTCAATATCGTCGCGGCGATTGCCATCCTTATCGTCGGTATGATTGTGGCGAGGGTTGTCTCTGGCACCGTCAACCGGCTGATGCTGGCGCGTAAAATTGATGCCACCGTAGCGGATTTCCTCTCCGCGCTGGTACGCTATGCGATTATCGCCTTCACGCTGATTGCCGCACTGGGTCGTGTCGGCGTGCAGACCGCCTCAGTGATTGCCGTACTGGGTGCAGCCGGTTTAGCCGTTGGTCTGGCGCTGCAGGGCTCGCTCTCCAACCTGGCTGCTGGCGTATTGCTGGTGATGTTCCGTCCGTTCCGCGCGGGTGAATACGTTGATCTCGGCGGCGTTGCTGGTACCGTGCTCAACGTGCAGATCTTCTCGACCACCATGCGTACCGTGGACGGTAAAATTATCGTGATTCCGAACGGTAAAATTATTGCCGGCAATATTATCAACTTCTCTCGTGAGCCTGCGCGCCGTAATGAGTTCATTATTGGCGTCTCTTACGATGCGGATATTGATAAGGTTAAGCAGATCCTGACCCGTATTCTTGAAGCGGATAACCGCATTCTCAAAGACCGCGATATTACCGTGCGCTTAAATGAACTGGCGCCGTCTTCAGTGAATTTTGTTGTGCGCGCCTGGAGCCTGAGCGGCGACCTGCAAAATGTCTACTGGGACGTGCTGGAGCAAATTAAGCGTGAGTTCGATGCCAACGGCATTAGCTTTCCTTACCCGCAGCTAGACGTGCATATGAAGCCGGGTAACGCTGCTCAGCAGTAACCGCTTCTAAGCAGTAATAAGGCCGGGCTGATGCCCGGCTTTTTTATGGGCGACGTAAACGTCTTATCTGGCCTATATTGGTCCGCGTACGTTAAAAATAATTAGATAAACTTATTACTGATTAAAAATATCAATTTCCGCTAATGATCTTATCGCGTTATAGTCAGCGCCATTCCTGAACTATCTGAAGAAAACTATCGTGATATCTTACTATTTTCAAGGGCTTATGCTCGGTGCTGCGATGATCCTACCGTTGGGGCCGCAAAATGCTTTCGTCATGAACCAGGGGATCCGTCGTCAATATCACCTGATGATCGCCTTACTTTGCGCCGTTAGCGATCTGCTGTTGATCTGCGCCGGGATCTTTGGCGGTAGCGCGCTGCTGACGGCTTCGCCATGGCTGCTGGCGCTGGTGACCTGGGGCGGCGTCGCGTTCCTGCTGTGGTATGGATTTGGGGCGCTGAAAACCGCGATGGGCAGCAATATTGAGCTAGCGACTGCTGAAGTGATGAAGCAGGGGCGCTGGAAAATTATCGCCACCATGCTGGCGGTGACCTGGCTTAACCCGCACGTCTATCTGGATACCTTTGTGGTACTGGGCAGCCTCGGCGGCCAACTGGCGGAGGAGCCAAAACGCTGGTTTGCGCTGGGCACGGTTAGCGCCTCTTTCCTGTGGTTCTTCGCGTTAGCACTGCTGGCAGCCTGGCTTGCTCCACGTTTACGTACCGCTAAAGCACAGCGTATTATTAACCTGGTTGTCGGCGTCGTGATGTGGTTTATTGCATTTCAGCTGGCAAAAGAAGGTGTCGGACATCTGCATGCGTTGCTGAACTAGGTCTCATCTGATGGACTTTCCCCTGGCAACGGCTAAGCTTGCAGGCAAGACCCCGTTGTCGGGTGATAACCAAGGAGATACAACAGTGAAGTTTAAAGTGATGGCTCTGGCTGCAGTAGTTGGGTTTAGCGCAATGGCGGTACAGGCAAATGAATTGCCAGACAGCCCACATATTGTGACATCGGGTACGGCGAGTGTGGATGCGGTTCCGGATATCGCGACGCTTGCCATCGAAGTCAATATTGCTGCCAAAGATGCCGCGAGCGCGAAAAAACAGGCCGACCAGCGTGTCGCGCAATATCTCTCCTTCCTCGAGCAGAACGGCGTAGCGAAAAAAGATATCAGCTCCGCGAACCTGCGTACCCAGCCGGATTATGACTATCAGAACGGTAAAAGCGTGCTGAAAGGCTATCGTGCGGTGCGCACCGTGGAGGTGACGCTGCGTCAGTTGGATAAACTGAACTCATTGCTGGATGGCGCACTGAAGGCCGGGCTGAACGAAATCCGTTCCGTGTCGCTGGGCGTGGCTCAGCCTGATGCCTATAAAGATAAAGCGCGTAAAGCGGCTATTGAAGATGCGATTCATCAGGCGCAGTCGCTGGCAGCAGGCTTCCATAGCAAACTGGGGCCGGTATATAGCGTGCGTTACCACGTCTCTAACTATCAGCCGAGCCCGATGGTGCGGATGATGAAGGCGGATGCAGCGCCAGTTTCGGCGCAGGAAACTTACGAGCAGGCGACGATCCAGTTTGATGACCAGGTGGATGTGGTGTTCCAACTCCAGCCTGAGCAAGCTGCTGCTCCTGCGGCTCCAGCCGCAACTCCAGCGCCTGCTGCAAAATAACAGGTAGGGTGCAGGGGGCTGTGCTTGGTCGCTCCCTGTGCCCGCTTAGTTAAGGAAAAAATTTAATCCTGACGCAGTACCTTATGGCCATAAGCCAGCAACGCATCCGTCACCTTCCGCATCATCCGACTCTCCGGCGCAAACCGGTGCCAGTACAGCATCCGACGCTGGAACAGTCCAGGCGTCAAGTCAATCAGCTCCCCGCTTGCCAGCTCTTTCTCGATCTGTAAATGCGGGATCATACAGCAGGTCGTCCCCTGACGAGCCAACTGTACAAACGCTTCTGACGAGTTCACGATATGGCACGGCACGCTGCCCGGCGGCAGATCGAAGTTTTGCTGTAAAAAAGCCTGATGCATATCGTCCAGATGATCGAAGGCCACGGCGGGGGCCTTTAGCAGCGCAGAGCGGGTCACCCCGTTAGGGAAATAGCGTTCAGCGAACGCTTTTGACCCCACAAACAGATAGTCGAGCGCCCCGAGCTGATCGACCAGACAGCTTGGCAGCGCTTGTGGCTGAATACTCACCGCACCAACCACTTCACCGCGACGCAGGCGCTCCTGGGTACGGGTTTCATCTTCTACTTGCAAATTCAAACGGATAGGGGAGTTGGCCAACACGTCGGCTAGCGCCGGCAGCAGCCAGGTTGCCAGACTGTCGGCGTTGACCGCCAGCGACAGCAGCAGCGGCGTGGAGCCGGTTTGCTCATCGCCAAGCCACTCCTCTTCCAGCAGCTCAACCTGACGCAGCAGCGCCAGCAGCTTCTGCCCCTGTTCCGTTGGGCGCGGCGGCACGGTTCGCACCAGCAGCGGCTGACCGAACATGTTCTCCAGCTGCTTAATGCGTTGGGAAACGGCGGACTGAGTGATGCACAGTTTCTGCGCGGCGCGTTCAAACCCACGTTCCCTGATAACGGCATCCAGCGCCTGTAGTGTTCTGTAGTCCGGACGTTTCATTGCTTTGAGGTACTCCCCTATAGGTGTTATCTGCACTATGACATAAATTTACCCGATATACAGACGAAAATGGTTTGCAGTTTACTGTGATGAACATCACGTGTTGGGCACCTGCTTCATCGCACTCGGCCTGAGGTTTCCCGGTTGCTCGAATTGTTCCAGGGTTATGTTCTATAATGCGCGGCAGTTGATGACACCACAGGCGAAACGATCATGACGCAGGATGAACTGAAAAAAGCAGTAGGCTGGGCAGCACTTCAATACGTACAGCCGGGTACGATTGTCGGTGTGGGCACGGGGTCTACCGCGGCGCACTTTATTGACGCGCTGGGCACGATGAAAGGACAAATCGAAGGGGCGGTATCAAGCTCAGATGCCTCTACCGAGAAGCTGAAAAGCCTCGGCATTACCGTTTTCGATCTGAATGAAGTCGACCGTTTAGGCATCTACGTTGACGGTGCAGATGAGATCAACGGCCACATGCAGATGATCAAAGGCGGCGGTGCAGCGCTGACGCGCGAAAAAATCATTGCCTCCGTCGCGGACAAATTTATCTGTATCGCTGATGCTTCCAAGCAGGTTGATATCCTGGGTAACTTCCCGCTGCCGGTTGAAGTGATCCCTATGGCTCGTAGCGCCGTGGCGCGTGAGCTGGTGAAACTGGGCGGTCGTCCTGAGTATCGTCAGGGCGTTGTGACCGATAACGGCAACGTGATCCTTGACGTGCACGGCCTGGAAATCCTCGATGCCATCGCGCTGGAAAACGCGATTAACGGCATTCCTGGTGTGGTCACCGTGGGGCTGTTCGCGAACCGTGGCGCGGACGTCGCGCTGATTGGTACCGCCGACGGCGTGAAAACCATCGTGAAATGATCTGGCCGGGGGGAAAATACAATTTCCCCCATTTTTTTTATGTGGGCTAAATTCGGTGACTTGTGTCACATTTTTGCGTCACACATTATTAACATCCCACGTTTATCTTTTCACTTAGCATTTTATGCTGGCATTTCCCGCTGCATGACATTTCCTCATCACCCCGACGCAAACGTTCATATTGCCGCAATAATTTTTTTTGATATGTTGCTTAGGTGAACTTTCGTTCACCACAACATCAGTAAAACAAAGACAGGACGGGGAAATGGCTAAGGTATCACTGGAAAAAGAGAAAATTAAATTTCTGCTGGTTGAAGGCGTGCACCAGAAGGCGGTGGATAGTCTGCGTGCGGCAGGCTACACCAACATCGAGTTTCACAAGGGTGCGCTGGATAGCGAACAGCTGAAAGAGTCGATCCGTGATGCCCATTTCATCGGCCTGCGTTCCCGTACTCATCTGACGGAAGAGGTTTTTGCTGCCGCTGAGAAGCTGGTGGCGGTAGGGTGCTTCTGTATCGGCACTAACCAGGTTGACCTGGTGGCGGCGGCCAAGCGCGGCGTACCGGTATTTAACGCGCCGTTCTCTAATACTCGCTCCGTGGCGGAACTGGTGATCGGTGAACTGCTGCTGCTGCTTCGTGGTATCCCGGAAGCGAACGCCAAAGCGCACCGTGGCGTATGGAACAAACTGGCGGCGGGCTCTTATGAAGCACGCGGCAAAAAGCTGGGCATCATTGGCTACGGCCACATCGGTACCCAGCTCGGCATTCTGGCGGAATCGCTGGGGATGCATGTCTTCTTCTACGATATTGAAAACAAGCTCCCACTAGGTAACGCGACTCAGGTGCAGCATCTTTCTGACCTGCTGAACATGAGCGATGTGGTCAGCCTGCACGTGCCGGAAAATGCGTCAACCAAGAACATGATGGGCGCAGAAGAACTGGCGCTGATGAAACCAGGCGCGCTGTTGATTAACGCCTCACGCGGCACGGTTGTTGAAATCCCTGCGTTGTGTGATGCACTGGCGCGTAAGCACCTGGCCGGGGCGGCTATCGACGTCTTCCCAACCGAACCTGCTACCAACAGCGAGCCGTTCACCTCGCCGCTGTGTGAGTTCGACAACGTTATCCTGACGCCGCACATCGGCGGCTCTACCCAGGAAGCGCAGGAGAATATCGGCCTGGAAGTGGCGGGCAAACTGATTAAGTACTCTGACAACGGCTCTACGCTCTCTGCGGTCAACTTCCCGGAAGTGTCGCTGCCGCTGCACGGCGGTCGTCGTCTGCTGCACATCCACGAAAACCGTCCTGGCGTGCTGACTGCGCTCAACCAGATCTTTGCTGAACAGGGTGTCAACATTGCCGCGCAGTACCTGCAAACGACGCCACAGATGGGCTATGTGGTTATCGATATTGAAGCGGAAGAGGATGTAGCGGAGAAAGCGCTGCTGAGCATGAAGGCGATTCCGGGCACCGTCCGCGCACGTCTGCTGTACTAATCTTTATCTTTTCTATCCAAACGGGCAGGCCATTGGTCTGCCCGTTTGTTTTTCTGTTTCCGTATTGCAACCCATACATGGCATTGACGAGCCTCGCCGCAAACGGTGATTAAAGGTTCTGCCGCGCATTGTGTGTGGGGATAAGGATTTTACGATAGGGGTTCAGCATAGGGCTGAAACGGAAAAGCCCCTACCGAAGCAGGGGCTCTAAAAGGAAAGGGATAATGATGAGACTCGTCATCATACTGCTGATTTTGTTAATCATCGCTACGCCAGCATATTAACAAGATTTACGCAGGAGGGAGGTTCGCCTCCCTCACCCTTTACCGAGGAATTTAGGTCAAAAAAGAATCGATGTCAATCGACAGAAAATGCCTACCACTGCCACACTTTCGACGGCGTGACCACGGCGGGGAGGGGAATATCCCACTCTTCAACCGGTAAGACGTCGACCAACTGACAGTCGTGCGCATAGCCGACGGGCTGAATGCCGTGCTGCTGCCAGTTCTGCAACGTGCGGTCGTAAAAGCCACCGCCCATGCCCAGCCGTTGGCCCTGTTCATCAAAGGCAACCAGCGGTGTTATCAGCACGTCGAGATTTGCCAGCGGCAGCACGTCGCGGACATCAAGCTTCGGCTCGCGGATTTTCAGGCGGTTCATCACCAGTTCGCTGTGCGGATGGTAATGCAGAAACAGCAGATTCCCAGGACTAAACGGGTGCAGTACGGGTAGGTAGACGCGCTTACCGGCTCGCCAGAGCTGTTCAATCAGGGGTTGGGTATCAAGCTCACCGTCAAAGGATAAGAACAGCGCGACGGTTTTTGCCATCACCACGGGAGGCCAGGCCATCATCCGTTCTGCGGCGTGTTCACCGTAAAGCGTTTGCTGTTGGGGCGTGAGCGCACGACGACGTTGCCGGATTAACTGGCGAATGTGCTGTCGGGGGTTTTGTTGCTCAGATGGATGCGTCATAAGACCGGTAGGTAGAAGGGGAATCTCCGAGATGCCGCCGCAGGCTGTAACCCTTGAACCCTTGGTTCAAGGTGAATGCGTCGTCACAGTTTTAAGGCTTCTCGGACGAACCGAGCATGCTCACCAACCGTGGAGCGCCACATTCTTGTGGTATGAAATATCGGCTCAGGGGACTGGCCCGCTTGCGAACATCTCAGAGAAATTTTGTCTTCACAGTCACTCTACCATAGTAAACTGCAAAGTGTTATTCAAACTTTGGGGCTGACTTATCGGATATGCGACCCTGGTCAAGCAATGCTTGTTCAATGGTCTGTTGCAGCATCCGAATGCGCTGTTCCATGCTGGAAGCATAGTCGCGCGTCTTTGCCCTTTCCTGAGTTAACTCATAGCTGATGTTCAACGCGGCGATGAAAACCAGCTGCTCAGTATTTGTGACTCTAGTGCGTTCTTTCAGATCTTGCAACCGCTGATTCAGATCGTCCGCTGCCTGATTCAAAGCATCTCTTTGTTCAGGCGGGCAATTCACTCGCAGTGAACGGCCAAAAATTTGGATATCGACGGGTTGTGCAGACATGCCACCTTCCTGCTGATTGACTGCGCGTCCTTCACTCTCAGGATGTGAAGGGGCGACACTATAGCTACCCTGGTATGAAGATACAAGCCCTTTTCTGGTATCTCCAGGGTCCAAAGTGGTAGCATATCATGAATTCCACCCAACAATGACGAATGCGCATGTCTATACAGAACGAAATGCCGGGTTACACCGTGATGAACCAGCTGTTGAACCAACAAGGGGTAGGCCTGACGCCTGCAGAAATGCACGGTCTGCTGAGTGGATTGCTCTGCGGCGGAAACAAGGACAGCTCCTGGCAGCCGCTGGTTCACGACCTGACCAACGAAGGTCTGGCGTTCGGTCACGAGCTTGCCGAGTCGCTGCGCTCCATGCATGCGGCAACCAGCGATGCACTGGAAGACGACGGCTTCCTTTTTCAGCTTTATCTGCCTGAAGGCGACGACGTCAGCGTGTTCGACCGCGCCGATGCGCTCTCTGGTTGGGTAAACCATTTCCTGCTGGGTCTGGGCATGGTACAGCCAAAACTCGATAAAGTGAGAGATGAAACTGGCGAAGCCATTGACGATCTTCGAAATATTGCGCAACTTGGCTATGAAGAAGATGAAGATCAGGAAGAGCTGGAGATGTCGCTGGAAGAAATTATCGAATACGTTCGCGTAGCGGCGCTGCTGTGCCACGATACGTTCACCCATCCGCAGCCGACCGCGCCTGAAGTGCAAAAGCCAACATTACACTAATCACAACGCCCGCTCCGCTTGCTGCGCAAGGCCGGTAAACGGAGCGCTAAGGGATTGAAAGGAGATGTCATGACACAGCAAGCGTTTCTCCGCCGCCGCCAGGCATTACTGGCGCAAATGAAACCAGGCAGCGCGGCGCTGATTTTTGCCGCGCCAGAGGTGACTCGCAGCGCGGATTCTGAGTATCCCTATCGCCAGAATAGCGATTTCTGGTACTTCACCGGCTTTAACGAGCCTGAAGCCTTGCTGGTGCTGATTAAAAGCGATGACACTCATAACCACAGCGTGCTGTTCAACCGCGTTCGCGACCTGACGGCTGAAATTTGGTTTGGCCGTCGTCTGGGCCAGGACGCCGCCCCGGAAAAACTGGGCGTTGACCGCGCGCTGGCGTTCAGCGAAATCAATCAGCAGCTGTTCCAGTTGCTGAACGGCCTGGACGTTATCTACCACGCGCAGGGCGAATACGCTTTTGCCGATGACATCGTCTTCACCGCGCTGGACAAGCTGCGCAAAGGTTCGCGCCAGAATCTTACTGCGCCGGATGCGATGATCGACTGGCGTCCAATGGTGCATGAAATGCGTCTGTTCAAAGACAGTGAAGAGATTGAAATCCTGCGCCGCGCGGGCGAAATTTCTGCGCTGGCCCATACTCGCGCGATGGAAAAATGCCGTCCGGGGATGTTTGAATATCAGCTGGAAGGGGAGATTCTTCACGAATTCTCTCGCCACGGCGCGCGCTACCCGTCGTACAACACCATTGTGGGTGGCGGCGAAAACGGCTGCATTCTGCACTACACCGAGAACGAATCTGAGCTGCGCGATGGCGAACTGGTACTGATTGACGCAGGCTGTGAATACAAAGGCTACGCGGGCGATATCACCCGAACTTTCCCGGTGAATGGCAAATTTACCCCGGCACAGCGCGCTATCTACGATATCGTGCTCGCCTCGCTGTACAAATCCCTTGAGCTGTATCGTCCAGGCACCTCCATTCAGGAAGTGACCGGTGAAGTGGTACGCATCATGGTGACCGGCCTGCATGGTCTGGGGATCCTTAAAGGGGAAGTTGATCAACTGATTACCGACAACGCCCACCGTCCGTACTTTATGCATGGCCTGAGCCACTGGCTGGGGCTGGATGTGCATGACGTTGGCGTTTACGGCGCAGACCGCTCCCGCGTACTTGAGCCGGGGATGGTACTGACCGTTGAACCGGGCCTGTACATCGCGCCAGACGCGGATGTGCCGGCGGAATATCGCGGTATCGGTATTCGTATCGAAGACGATATTCTTATTACCGAAGACGGTAACGAGAACCTTACCGCGAGCGTCGTGAAGGATGCTGATGCCATTGAAGCATTGATGGCAGCGGCACGTCAGCTATGAGCGTGATTATTGTCGGCGGCGGCATGACCGGCGCCACGCTGGCGCTGGCTATTTCGCAGCTGACGGCGGGCCGTCTTCCGGTGCACCTGATAGAGGCGGCGGATATTCACGCCGCCGAACATCCGGGTTTTGATGGCCGGGCAATTGCGCTGGCGGCAGGTACCTGCCAACAGCTGGCGAAGATCAAGCTGTGGCAGGCGATTGCCGACTGTGCGACGCCAATTACCACCGTTCACGTCAGCGACCGCGGCCACGCAGGTTTTGTCACCCTGGATGCACAAGATTATCGGCTATCTGCGCTTGGCAATGTGGTCGAGCTGCACGACGTGGGCCAGCGGCTGTTCGGCCTGCTGCGCCATGCGCGCGGCGTCACGTTGCATTGTCCTTCGCGGGTGTCGCTGGTTGAGCGCCAGGCCGATGGCGTGAGCGTGACGCTGGATAACGGCGAAACGCTGCACGGCAAATTGCTGGTTGCCGCCGACGGCTCGCGCTCCACGCTCGGCGAGCAGTGCGGCATTGCCTGGCAGCAGGAGCCGTATCATCAGGTGGCGGTGATTGCCAACGTCTCCACCGCCGTGCCGCATCAGGGGCGGGCGTTCGAACGCTTTACCGAGCATGGCCCTATCGCCATGTTGCCAATGTCGCAGAACCGCTGTTCGCTGGTGTGGTGTCACCCTCTGGCGCGCCATGACGATGTGCTCAATTGGTCAGACGCGGAGTTTTGCCGTGAGCTACAGCAAGCATTCGGCTGGCGTCTGGGACGTATTACTCAGGCAGGAACGCGCAGCGTCTATCCGTTATCGCTGACCACCGCAACCCGGACGGTATCGCACCGCCTGGCGCTGGTGGGCAACGCGGCGCAGACGCTGCACCCGATTGCCGGACAAGGTTTTAACCTCGGCATGCGAGACGTCATGACGTTGGCGGAACATCTGGCAGACGCGCATGAGGCCAATCAGGATATCGGCGACTATTCGCTGCTGTGTCATTACCAGCGCCAGCGTGCACAAGATAAAGCCGCCACGATTGGCGTCACCGACGGGCTGGTGCATCTGTTCGCCAACCGCTGGGCGCCGCTGGTGGCCGGGCGTAACGCGGGCCTGATGACGATGGAATTATTTACCCCTGCACGCGATGTGCTGGCGCAGCGGACGCTGGGCTGGGTCGCCCGCTAATCAGCAGTTTAAGGAGTTAATGTGCAAAGTGTTGATGTTGCCATCGTAGGCGGTGGAATGGTTGGGCTGGCGGTAGCCTGCGGTTTACAGGGCAGCGGCCTGCGGGTTGCTGTGCTGGAGCAGTCGCTGCCGCAGGCGCTTGCCGCCGATGCGCCACCTGCGCTACGCGTCTCCGCCATCAATGCGGGCAGCGAAAAGCTGCTCACCAAGCTGGATGTCTGGTCGGCAATCACTGCCCAGCGCGCCAGCTGTTATCACGGCATGGAAGTGTGGGATAAAGACAGCTTCGGTCGCATTACGTTTGATGATCGCAGCATGGGTTACAGCCATCTCGGCCATATTGTTGAAAACGCGGTGATCCACCACGCGCTGTGGCAGAAAGCGGAGCGCAGTTCCGATATCACACTGATGGCGCCCGCTGAACTGCAGCAGGTGGTCTGGGGTGAAAACGAGGCGTTTCTGACGCTGAAAGACGGCAATATGCTGACAGCGCGTCTGGTCGTGGGCGCGGACGGCGCGAACTCCTGGCTGCGCAGTAAAGCGGATATTCCGCTGACCTTTTGGGACTATCGTCACCACGCGCTGGTGGCGACCGTACGCACCGAAGAGCCGCATGACGCGGTGGCGCGCCAGAGCTTCCACGGTGAAGGTATTCTGGCCTTCCTGCCGCTCTCCGACCCGCATCTTTGTTCGATTGTCTGGTCGCTGTCGCCACAGGAAGCCGAACGGATGCAGCAGGCCGATGACGCTGAATTTAACCAGAAACTGAATATCGCCTTTGATAATCGCCTGGGGTTGTGCAAGGTCGAAAGCGAGCGTCAGGTGTACCCGTTGACCGGGCGCTATGCGCGTCAGTTTGCCGCCCATCGTCTGGCGCTGGTCGGCGATGCGGCGCACACTATCCATCCTTTGGCCGGGCAGGGTGTTAACCTGGGCTTTATGGATGCCGCCGAACTGATTGAAGAATTGCGTCGTTTGCATACGCAGGGCAAAGACATTGGTCAGCATTTCTATCTGCGTCGCTACGAGCGCAGCCGTAAACACAGCGCCGCGCTGATGCTGGCGGGGATGCAGGGCTTCCGCGAGCTGTTTGCTGGCGAAAACCCGGCGAAAAAACTGCTGCGCGATCTCGGCCTGGCGCTGGCCGATACGCTACCCGGTGTGAAGCCGCAGCTGATTCGTCAGGCAATGGGCCTGAATGACCTGCCTGAGTGGCTTCGTTAAGTCGCTCACACTTTTACTCCCGGTGGTACTACCGGGAGTCTCCCTCCTCATTTGAAAAATTCTAATTTCACGCCATTTTTCGCATTAGTTTTATTAATCCATGCGTTTTCATGTTACGGAAAAACAGCCCTGTTTTACGCATAAAATATTATCTTATGCTGAATTGTTAACCGTTGTTGTTAATAAAATGGGGTGTGTTTCGCTTTTTTCCAGTCGATCCTTCTGTATGCTTTTTCGCGGCTTTTGGTCATAAGCTAATGTGATGCCCCCTTTTTCAGGATGGTTTACCACGATGTTCGGTGGTAAGTTCAGGGAAAAGAGAACGTTTGCGTCGGTGCCCGAATGGGCGTCGGCGTTTGGTTTTGTGGTGCGATATATTCAACGAGGACATGATGGCTCAACAAACGCCTTTGTATGACCAGCACGTGTTATGTGGCGCGCGTATGGTGGATTTCCACGGCTGGATGATGCCGCTGCACTATGGTTCGCAGATTGATGAGCACCACGCGGTGCGTACCGATGCCGGGATGTTCGATGTGTCGCATATGACCATCGTCGATCTCCACGGGCCGCGGACCCGAGAGTTTCTACGCTATCTGCTGGCAAACGACGTTGCCAAGCTCACCAAGCCCGGCAAAGCGCTTTACAGCGGTATGCTAAATGCGTCGGGCGGCGTGATTGATGACCTGATCGTTTACTACCTTACCGAAGATTATTTCCGCCTCGTCGTTAACTCCGCCACCCGCGAAAAAGACCTCTCCTGGATTACCCAACACGCTGAACCTTATGCCATCGACATCACCGTCCGTGATGACCTGTCGCTGATTGCCGTACAGGGGCCGAACGCGCAGGCAAAAGCCAACACCCTGTTCACCGACGAGCAGCGTCACGCCGTTGAAGGTATGAAGCCGTTCTTTGGCGTGCAGGCGGGTGACTTCTTTATCGCGACCACCGGTTATACCGGCGAAGCGGGTTATGAAATTGCCCTGCCAAAAGAGCAGGCCGCCGATTTCTGGCAGAAACTGGTTCAGGCAGGTGTGAAGCCTTGCGGTCTGGGCGCGCGCGATACGCTGCGTCTGGAAGCAGGGATGAATCTCTACGGCCAGGAGATGGACGAAAGCATCTCCCCGCTGGCGGCCAATATGGGCTGGACCATCGCCTGGGAACCGGCCGATCGCAACTTTATCGGTCGCGACGTGCTGGAACTGGAGCGTGAGAAAGGTACCGAGCAGCTGGTCGGCCTGGTGATGACCGAAAAAGGCGTCCTGCGCGGTGAACTGCCGGTACGCTTTACCGATGCCCGCGGCAACGCGTGCGAAGGTGTGATCACCAGCGGGACTTTCTCGCCAACCTTAGGCCATAGTATTGCGCTGGCTCGCGTCCCGGCTGGGATTGGCGAGACGGCGATCGTGCAGATCCGCAACCGTGAAATGCCGGTCAAAGTCACAAAACCTATTTTTGTGCGTAACGGCAAGGCCGTCGCGTAAGCCCTTTTTATTCTGGAGATTTTTTGATGAGCAACGTACCAGCAGAACTGAAATACAGCAAAGAACACGAATGGCTGCGCAAAGAAGCTGACGGTAGCTACACCGTTGGTATCACCGAGCACGCGCAGGAATTACTGGGTGACATGGTCTTCGTTGACCTGCCGGAAGTCGGCGCGACCGTTAGCGCGGGCGACGACTGTGCCGTGGCGGAGTCCGTTAAAGCGGCATCCGACATCTATGCCCCGATCAGCGGCGAAATCGTTGCTGTGAACGACGAACTGGGCGACTCGCCGGAGCTGGTGAACAGCGAACCGTACGCGGGCGGCTGGATCTTTAAGATCAAAGCCAGTGACGAAGCGGAAGTTGCCGCGCTGCTGGATGCGACCGCATACGAAGCCCTGCTAGAAGACGAATAAGGATTTGCTCCCTCTCCCTGTGGGAGAGGGCCGGGGTGAGGGCGAGTTTACGCCGTCGCCCCAAACCTCTTCTTCGAAGAGGAAATCTTAAAATCACCGCACGTTTCAGGAACCATCGCTCATGACACAGACTTTAAGCCAGCTTGAAAACCGTGGCGCGTTTATTGAACGTCACATCGGGCCGGATGCCCAGCAGCAGCAAGAGATGCTCAAAACAGTTGGCGCGGATTCATTAAACGCACTGATTGCGCAGATCGTGCCGAAAGATATCCAGCTTGCTACGCCTCCGCAGGTAGGCGAGGCTACCACCGAGTTCGCCGCTCTGGCGGAGCTGAAGGTGATTGCCGGTCGCAACAAGCGCTTTAAGTCGTACATTGGCATGGGTTACACCCCGGTACAGCTGCCGCCGGTTATCCAGCGCAACATGCTGGAAAACCCTGGCTGGTACACCGCGTACACCCCGTATCAGCCAGAAGTGTCTCAGGGTCGTCTGGAAGCGCTGCTCAACTTCCAGCAGGTTACGCTGGATCTGACCGGTCTCGATATGGCCTCCGCTTCTCTGCTGGATGAAGCTACTGCTGCCGCTGAAGCAATGGCAATGGCGAAGCGCGTCAGTAAGCTGAAGAATGCTAACCGCTTCTTCGTGGCGGCCGACGTGCATCCGCAAACCCTGGATGTGGTCCGTACCCGAGCGGAAACCTTCGGCTTTGACGTGATTGTTGACGACGCTGACAAAGCGCTGGAGCATCAGGACGTCTTCGGCGTGCTGCTCCAGCAGGTTGGGACCACCGGTGAAGTTCACGACTACAGCCAGCTGATTGCTGAGCTGAAATCCCGTAAAGTCGTCGTCAGCGTTGCCGGCGATTTCATGGCGCTGGTGCTGTTAACCGCACCGGGCAAGCAGGGCGCGGACATTGTCTTCGGCTCTGCCCAGCGTTTCGGCGTCCCGATGGGCTACGGCGGCCCGCACGCGGCCTTCTTTGCCGCCAAAGATGAATTCAAACGCGCCATGCCGGGCCGTATTATCGGCGTATCGAAAGATGCCGCTGGCAATACCGCGCTGCGCATGGCGATGCAGACCCGCGAGCAGCACATTCGCCGCGAGAAAGCGAACTCCAACATCTGTACCTCGCAGGTACTGCTGGCCAACATCGCCAGCTTGTACGCCGTCTTCCATGGCCCGGCTGGCCTGAAGCGTATTGCGAACCGCATTCACCGCCTGACCGATATTCTGGCAGCGGGTTTGCAGCAGAAAGGCCAAAAGCTGCGTCATGCGCACTACTTTGACACCCTGTGTGTGGAAGTGGCAGACAAAGCAACCGTACTGGCGCGCGCTCAGACAGCGGAAATCAACCTGCGCAGCGATATCCTTAACGCTGTCGGTATCACCCTGAACGAAACCACCACCCGTGAAGATGTGCTGGCGCTGTTTAGCGTGATTCTCGGCGACAATCACGGTCTGGACATCGACGCGCTGGATAAAGACGTGGCGCTCGATAGCCGCTCTATCCCGCAGGCGATGCTGCGTGACGACGCGATCCTGAGTCATCCGGTGTTTAACCGCTATCACAGCGAAACCGAAATGATGCGCTACATGCACTCGCTGGAGCGTAAAGATCTGGCGCTGAACCAGGCGATGATCCCGCTGGGGTCCTGCACCATGAAGCTCAACGCTGCGGCGGAGATGATCCCTATCACCTGGCCGGAATTTGCTGAACTGCACCCGTTCTGCCCGGTTGACCAGGCGGAAGGCTACCATCAGATGATCGGTCAGCTCTCCGAGTGGCTGGTGAAACTGACTGGCTATGACGCGCTCTGCATGCAGCCGAACTCCGGCGCGCAGGGTGAATATGCGGGCCTGCTGGCGATTCGTCACTACCACGAAAGCCGCAACGACGGTCATCGTGATATCTGTCTGATCCCAAGCTCAGCGCACGGTACCAACCCAGCTTCCGCGCAGATGGCGGGGATGCAGGTGGTGGTTGTGGCCTGCGATAAGAACGGCAACATCGATCTGGCGGATCTGCGCGCGAAAGCGGAGCAGCATGCTGACAACCTTTCCTGCATCATGGTGACCTATCCGTCCACCCACGGCGTGTACGAAGAGACTATCCGTGAAGTGTGCGAAATCGTTCACCAGTTCGGCGGACAGGTTTACCTCGACGGCGCGAACATGAACGCCCAGGTTGGTATTACTTCCCCTGGTTTCATCGGTGCGGACGTTTCGCACCTCAACCTGCATAAAACCTTCTGCATTCCACACGGCGGCGGCGGCCCAGGTATGGGTCCTATCGGTGTGAAATCGCACCTGGCACCGTTTGTTCCGGGCCACAGCGTGGTGCACATTGAAGGTATGCTGACTCGTCAGGGTGCGGTTTCCGCGGCACCGTTCGGCAGCGCCTCCATTCTGCCAATCAGCTGGATGTACATCCGCATGATGGGCGCAGAAGGCCTGAAGCAGGCAAGTCAGGTGGCGATCCTCAACGCTAACTACATTGCGACTCGCCTGAAAGAGGCTTACCCGGTGCTCTACACCGGGCGTGATGGCCACGTGGCGCACGAATGTATTCTGGATATTCGTCCGCTGAAAGAAGAGACCGGCATCAGCGAGCTGGATATTGCTAAGCGCCTGATTGACTACGGTTTCCACGCGCCAACTATGTCCTTCCCGGTAGCAGGTACCCTGATGGTCGAGCCAACGGAATCAGAAGGTAAAGCCGAGCTGGACCGCTTTATTGACGCGATGCTGGCGATCCGCAGCGAAATCGATCGCGTGAAAGCGGGCGAATGGACGCTTGAAGATAACCCGCTGGTTAACTCCCCGCACACCCAGAATGAACTGGTGGCGGAGTGGAACCACGGCTATAGCCGCGAAATCGCCGTCTTCCCGGCAGGTATGGCGAACAAGTACTGGCCGACGGTGAAACGTCTCGACGACGTTTACGGCGACCGTAACCTGTTCTGTTCCTGCGTACCGATGAGCGAATATCAGTAATCATCTGATCAGGCTATCTTTTAAAGGCGCTTCGGCGCCTTTATTTTTTGGGAGACGCGAATGGCAATAGCATTAGTAACCGGCGCAAGCCGAGGAATTGGTCGGGCGACGGCGCTACAGCTGGCGCAGGAAGGCTATACGGTGGCGGTGAACTATCACCGTAACGAAGCCGCCGCCAGCGACGTGGTAAACACGATTATTGCTCATGGCGGTAAG
The DNA here is from genome assembly GCF_036759945.1 of Kluyvera sp. CHPC 1.251. Classification (NCBI taxonomy): domain Bacteria; kingdom Pseudomonadati; phylum Pseudomonadota; class Gammaproteobacteria; order Enterobacterales; family Enterobacteriaceae; genus Kluyvera; species Kluyvera sp. CHPC 1.251. The sequence continues at coordinate 142,158 of NZ_JAPKIC010000008.1, forward strand.
GCCTTTGCCGTTCAGGCGGATATTGGCGATGAAGCGCAGGTGGAAGCGATGTTTGCCCGTCTCGACCAGCAGGGCGAACCGCTAGCGGCGCTGGTCAACAACGCGGGCGTGCTGTTCACCCAAAGCCGCGTGGAGGCGTTAACCGCCGAGCGTATCAACCGGGTGTTGACTACCAACGTGACCGGCTACTTTCTCTGCTGCCGGGAAGCGGTAAAACGGATGGCGATACCGCACGGTGGGAAGGGTGGCGCGATTGTCAACGTCTCCTCGGCGGCGGCTCGCCTGGGCTCGCCGGGTGAATACGTGGATTATGCCGCCTCGAAAGGGGCGATTGATACGCTGACCACCGGGCTGTCGCTGGAAGTGGCGGCGCAGGGTATTCGGGTGAACGGCGTCAGGCCGGGATTTATCTATACCGAGATGCATGCTGATGGCGGTGAGCCGGGGCGCGTTGACCGAGTGAAGGCCGTGCTGCCAATGCAGCGCGGTGGCCAGCCGGAAGAGGTGGCGCAGGCGATTGTCTGGCTGCTGAGCGAGAAGGCGTCGTATGTGACCGGGAGTTTTATTGAGTTGGCGGGTGGGAAGTAGTACGGCGTTGCCCCCTCACCCTAACCCTCTCCCCGTGGGGGAGAGGGGACAGACCGGTTTTCTCCCTCGCCCCTTTGGGGAGAGGGCCGGGGTGAGGGGAAACGAACTTACAAACTCTCGCCGTTGCTGGCAATCACCGCTTTATACCACTCAAAACTCTTCTTACGTGAACGCGACATATCGCCCGTGCCGTCGTCGTGCTTGTTCACATAGATAAAGCCATAGCGCTTGCTGTACTGCCCGGTGGTGAACGACACGCAGTCGATGCAGCCCCACGGCGTATAGCCCATCAGATCCACGCCATCGTAGGTGACCGCTTTCATCATCTCTTCGACGTGTGCACGCAGATAATCAATGCGGTAGTCGTCGTTGATGCTGCCGTCGGCTTCGACTTTGTCGTACGCGCCAAAGCCATTTTCCACGATAAACAGCGGCTTCTGGTAGCGCTCGTACAGCTCGCACAGCGAGTAGCGCAGGCCAACCGGGTCAATCTGCCAGCCCCAGTCTGACGCTTTCACGTGCGGGTTCGGTACGCTGCCTTCAAAGCCGGAGATCGCGTCACCGCTGCCGCCTTCCGCCTTCACGGCGTTGGTCATGTAGTAGCTGAAGCCGAGGTAGTCACAGGTGCCTTCACGCAGAATTGCATCGTCACCTGCTTCCATCTTGATATTGAAACCACGGCGCTCCCACTCGTTCAGCACGTAGCTTGGGTAGTAGCCGCGCAGCTGCACGTCGGTAAAGACGTAGCGTTCACGCATCGACTCCTGGGCGAACATGACGTCTTCCGGTTTGCAGGAGAACGGATAGAGCGCCACCATCGCCAGCATGCAGCCGACTTTCATCTCTGGGTTGATACGACGAGCGGCTTTCACCGCCAGGGCGCTGGCCACGAACTGGTGGTGCAGCACCTGGTACATGGTTTCTTCAGGGTTTTCATGCTCGGTGTAAACCACGCCAGAGCAGCAGTAGCCGAACAGCGGTGCGCGCCAGTTTCGCTGGTTGTTGATTTCGTTGAAGGTCATCCAGTATTTGACCTTATGCTTGTAGCGCTCAAAGACCACTTCCGAGAAACGAACAAAGAAATCAACGACTTTGCGGTTGGTCCAGCCACCGTACTCCTGCACCAGATGCAGCGGCATTTCGAAGTGGGAGAGGGTAATCACCGGCTCGATGTTGTACTTCAGCAGTTCATCGAACATGTCATCGTAGAATTTCAGCCCTTCTTCATTTGGCTGAGTTTCGTCACCTTTCGGGAAAATGCGGGTCCAGGCGATAGAGGTACGGAAGCACTTAAAGCCCATTTCGGCGAACAGCTTGATGTCTTCTTTGTAGTGGCCGTGGAAGTCGATAGCTTCATGGTTCGGGTAGTATTTGCCCGGCTCGACCTGCTGGGTAATTTCACGTGGTACGCCGTGGGCACCGCCGGTTAGCACGTCACAGATGCTGGGGCCTTTGCCGCCTTTATTCCAGCCACCTTCAACCTGGTGGGCAGCAACCGCGCCACCCCATAAAAAGTCTTTCGGTAAGGTCAGTTTTTTCATCTTTGCTATGCTCAGTTATTGGGCTTAATAAATATGAGTCTAACAAAGAGGCAATAAATGTCACGATATAACAAATCCCACTCCAGGGAATATGTTACATCGAAAAAACACCCTGTATTTTTATGCTAATTTCTTCGCCAGTTTACGGCCTAACGATTCCAGAATATAGATAACCGGGATCTGCGTTGTAATATCGTAAACGCCGGCAATACGGGTTTGCGGCACATGCCAGGAGAGGTTGAAGTCAGCAAGCTTTGCCAGCCGTGAGTGTTCGTGGCTGGTGATGGACATGACCTTGCAGCGATGCAGGCTGAACTGCCCGGCAAAGCGTAGGATCTCTTCAGTTTCACCCGACACCGAAAGCACGATCGCTAACGCGTTTTTCGCCATGTCATTGGTGACCGGGAAATAAGGGTCATCAATATGGTTACTGAATTTACCAATATTTGAGAAGAATCGTGCGCCATATTTTGCCAGCGAGCCGGAGGTTCCTGCACCGACAAAAATAATACGTTCGGAAGAGAGAATAATATCTACCGCATCATCCAGCAGTTTATCAAACTCATCATTATTAACGCTTTTGAAAAAGCTGATAATTTCGCTGGCGCCAAAATTGGCCTGCTGCGGTTCATCCTGCTCTAAATATAATTTGAAGCGTACGCGGAACTCCGAGTAACCTTCGCAGTTGAGCTTTTTACAAAAGCGCATCACCGTGGTGGTGGAGACACCCGCCGCGTCGGCCAGTTCACGGATGGTCATGTACATCACCGTGTCGCGATTTTTAATGACGTAGTGATAGACCATCATCTCAAGATTATTGAGGCTAGCAACGGCGGCGTGGGAGAACATGCTCACGGTGATGGATACTCGTAAAAATAATGACCTGATGGGAATGATAACATGCAGCCAAACGACATTACCTTTTTTCAACGCTTTCAGGACGACATTCTCGCCGGACGCAAAACGATCACCCTGCGCGATGCCGCAGAGTCACACTTTAAGGTTGGGGACGTGCTGCGCGTGGGCCGCTATGAAGATGATGGCTACTTCTGCACCATCCGCGTGGTGGCAACCTCTACCGTCACGATGGATACGTTGACCGAGCGTCATGCGGAGCAGGAAAACATGGGTCTGCCGGAGCTGAAAAAGGTGATTGCGGATATCTATCCGGGCGAGAACCTGTTTTATGTTATTGAATTTAAATGTGTTGAATGAAAACGTGTACACCTGTTAGCTGAATGAATTTGTTAACTCACTGATTATTTTGAGTTTATAAAAATTCATTTTTTTATTTTAGCTTACATGTGTTCACTGGAACCATTCTCAGTTACGCTAGGGTGTTTGCTTAATTTGTCGTTCGCCCGGAGCGCGTAATGGATAAGAAACCACTCATCAAGCAGGGATATTCTCTGGCAGAGGAAATTGCCAATAGCATCAGCCACGGCGTTGGCTTTGTCCTGGGGATTGTCGGGCTGGTTTTACTGCTGGTTCAGGCCGTTGACGCTAACGCCAACGCCACAGCGATCACCAGCTACAGCCTGTACGGCGGCAGCATGATCCTGCTGTTTCTGGCCTCCACGCTGTATCACGCCATTCCGTCACAGCGGGCCAAGGTGTGGCTGAAAAAATTCGACCACTGCGCTATCTACCTGCTGATTGCCGGCACCTATACGCCATTCCTGCTGGTGGGGCTGGACTCGCCGCTGGCGAAAGGGCTGATGATTGTTATCTGGAGCCTGGCGCTGCTGGGGATCCTGTTTAAGCTGACCATTGCGCACCGCTTTAAAATTTTGTCGCTGGTGACCTATCTTACGATGGGCTGGCTGTCGCTGATTGTGGTCTATCAACTGGCGGTGAAGCTGGCGATTGGCGGCGTGACGCTGCTGGCTGTCGGCGGGGTGGTTTATTCGCTGGGGGTGATTTTCTACGTCTGTAAGCGCATACCCTACAACCATGCTATCTGGCATGCGTTTGTGCTGGGCGGCAGTGCCTGTCATTTTCTGGCTATTTATCTGTACGTGGGGCAACACGCATAGATTTGGTGCAACCCCGGGGTCTGCGTAAACGCCTCGCCCGGGCTGCGTTTTGTAGGGCGGATAAGGCAACGCCGCCATCCGGCAGCCTGCGCCGAACGGCCTGATGGCGCTACGCTTATCAGGCCTACAAATTACTCTTCGTCTAACGAATACGGCAGCGGCTTAATGCTCAACGTATTGGCATCGTCGCGCACGCGGAACACGCTGTCGGCTTCCATATCGTTGTTCATCACGACCTGCACCAGTATCTGACCATCTTCCAGCTGTACGGCGGCCAGCACGGTGCCGGTACGTCGCCAGTTGTCACCCATCTTGAGTTCAAGGTCTTCACCGGCTTCCGGTACGCGAGCGGCTTTGCCTGCCAGCGTCCATAGCGCACGCTTGTTGGCCCCGCGGAATTTGGCGCGAGCGACCATCTCCTGCCCGGTATAGCACCCTTTTTTGAAGCTGATGCCGCCCAGCGCCTGCAGGTTCGTCGCCTGCGGAATAAACTGCGCGCTGTTCACTTCATCAATCACCGGCAGACCGGCTTCGATATCCAGCGCCAGCCACTGCTGGCTGTTGTTAAGCTGGGCTTCGCCGCGCAGGGCTTCGGTGATGCGTTCAGCGGTTGCGGCATCGGTCACCAGTAGGAAGCGTTCTTCCGGGTGGGCAAACCACAGCAGAGAGGTCTCACCGTCCTGCAGGCACGGTTTCTCTGCATTGGGCAGTGCCGCGAACAGGTTAGCCAGCGCGGCGCGAGCCTGGAAACCGGCTACGCCCAGCAGCACGGCGTCATCGTTTGGCGCAATCACTACCTTCGAGAAGACGGCGTATTTTTTCAGCTGGATCAGCTGCGCTTCACGTACGCTGCGGCGCTCAATAAACGCAAAACCGTCCTGACGATGGAACAAGCGCAGGTTGCTCCACATTTTGCCTTTCGCATCACAGTGGGCGACCAGCAGATGCTGATGCTCAGTCAATTGCGCCACGTCTGCCGTTACCTGACCCTGCAGGTATTTTTCACTGTCGGCACCGGTCACGGTCGCCAGCGCCCAATCATCGAGCGTCATCAGCGTCAGCGGTAAGCGGGCAGAGACGCCAGGCTGACGTGGAGGAAACGGAGTAAAAGCCATATTGATGTCCTGAATAGAGTTGCGAACGCACTTATTCACTCATGGTAAAAGAGATGCCTGCCATTGCAAGCGCTTTTGCAGGGCGTTTTGTGCCCTCTGTGCGTTCTGCGAAGCGGCTCGAAAGAAAAATAATCCCTTTCATATTTCAGGGGTTTTTTCGGAATATGACGCGTGAAACGTGATATTCCAGTAAGGTAACGGCAAAAAACACGTTAAACTAGTCACAACGTAATGCTGGAAGGAAATTATGGACATCAATAATAAAGCCCGTATCCACTGGGCATGCCGCCGCGGTATGCGCGAACTCGATATCTCCATCATGCCGTTCTTTGAGCACGAGTACGACACGCTCAGCGATGAAGACAAAGCGGTCTTCATTCGTCTTCTCGAATGCGACGATCCTGATCTCTTCAACTGGTTGATGAACCACGGCAAGCCTGATGACGCTAACCTTGAGCGCATGGTCCAACTCATTCAAACACGGAATCGGGAACGTGGTCCTGTGGCAATCTGATTTACGCGTCTCCTGGCGCTCACAGTGGCTCTCTTTGTTGCTCCACGGCCTGGTGGCGGCTTTCGTGCTGCTGATGCCGTGGCCGTTGAGCTACACGCCGCTCTGGCTGCTTTTGCTGTCGCTGGTGGTGTTTGACTGCGTACGTAGCCAACGACGCATTCACTCGCATCAGGGGGAGATTAAGCTGTTGATGGACGCAAGGCTGCGCTGGCGCAATCAGGATTACGAGCTGCTTGGTACGCCGTGGATGCTGAATTCGGGGATGATGCTACGGATTCGTCGCCTGAATGGCGGCCGTCGTCAGCATCTGTGGCTGGCGGCTGACAGTATGAATCCTGAAGAGTGGCGCGACCTGCGGAGAATTCTTCTGCAGCAGCCCGCGCCCACGAAGCACTAAGAGAACTGCTCGGCCATCTCGCCGAGAATCTGTTCGCACCAGCTCTGAATGCGTTCATCGCTAAGATCGTACTGGTTGGTTTCATCCAGCGCGAGACCGACGAAAAGCTGCCCGTCAGCAATCACCGGTTTCGGGCTGGTGAACTCGTAGCCTTCGGTTGGCCAGTAGCCGACAAATTTCACCCCTTTGGTCGCCAGCTTATCGTGCAGCATACCCAGCGCATCGAGGAACCATTCGCCGTAGCCGAGCTGGTCGCCCATGCCGTACAGCGCGATGATTTTACCTTCCAGATTTAGCGTATCGAGCTGTTCCCAGACCGCTTCCCAATCTTCCTGAATTTCACCGAAATCCCAGGTCGGAATGCCGAGAATGAGCACATCATATTGCTCCATCAGGGCGGGGGAATCATCTTTCAGGTTATGTAATGTGACCAGTTCCGGACCGATAATGTCGCGAATTTTTTCCGCTGCCATCTCGGTGTAGCAGGTGCTGGAACCGTAAAAAAGGCCGATATTCATGACGTACTGCTCTCGATTCTTGCGATGATGATGCGCCCAGTGTACCAGAAAGGGGGCTAATTCAGGCATAATGGTGCTGATTTAACACGCAGAGGGGCCGAGGTGGATAAGGATCTTGCACGAATCGAACAGTTTCTCGATGCGCTGTGGCTGGAGCGCAATCTGGCTGAAAATACCCTCAGCGCCTACCGCCGTGACTTGACCATGGTGGTAGAGTGGCTGGCGCACCGCGAGCTCTCGCTGGAAACGGCGCAAAGCGACGACCTGCAAAATTTGCTCGCCGAACGTCAGCAGGGGGGCTATAAAGCCACCAGCACCGCACGACTGCTGAGCGCCATGCGCCGCTTCTTTCAGCATCTGTATCGTGAAAAATTCCGCCCGGACGATCCCAGCGCCCAGTTGGCGTCACCGAAACTCCCCCAGCGGCTACCGAAAGATCTCAGCGAAGCGCAGGTAGAGCGTTTGCTGCAGGCACCGCTGGTCGATCAGCCGCTAGAGCTTCGCGATAAAGCTATGCTTGAAGTGCTGTATGCTACTGGCCTGCGCGTTTCCGAGCTGGTGGGGCTGACGATGAGTGATATCAGCCTGCGTCAGGGCGTGGTTCGGGTGATCGGTAAAGGAAATAAAGAGCGGCTGGTGCCGCTCGGCGAAGAGGCTGTTTACTGGGTTGAGAACTGGCTGGAGCACGGCCGTCCCTGGATGCTTAACGGCGTGGCGATTGACGTCCTGTTCCCCAGCCAGCGTGCCCAGCAGATGACGCGTCAGACATTCTGGCACCGCATTAAGCACTATGCCCAGTTGGCAGGCATCGACAGCGAGAAGCTGTCACCGCACGTGTTACGCCACGCTTTTGCTACGCATTTGCTGAACCACGGCGCGGATCTGCGTGTCGTACAAATGCTGTTGGGGCATAGCGATTTGTCGACCACTCAAATTTATACGCACGTCGCGACAGAGCGGCTGCGACAACTTCATCAACAGCACCATCCACGAGCATGATGCTGATTTAAAAGGACAGTTTATGAAACAAGGTTTAATGATGTTCACCCTGCTGGCGGCGGCATTTTCCGGCCTGGCGCACGCTGACGATGCCGCTATCAAGCAGTCGCTGGCGAAACTGGGCGTGCAGAGCACCGATATTCAGCCGGCGCCGGTGGCCGGGATGAAAACCGTCCTGACCAACAGCGGCGTGCTGTACGTCACCGATGACGGCAAGCACATTATTCAGGGGCCAATGTATGACGTCAGCGGCGCGCAGCCGGTGAACGTCACCAACGCACTGCTGATGACCCATCTGAACGCGCTGGAAAAAGAGATGATTGTCTACAAAGCGCCGCAGGAAAAACATGTGATTACCGTCTTTACCGACATCACCTGTGGTTACTGCCACAAGCTGCATGAAGAGATGAAAGACTACAACGCGCTGGGGATCACCGTGCGCTATCTGGCCTTCCCGCGTCAGGGTGTCCAGAGCCAGGCTGAGCAGGATATGAAATCCATCTGGTGTGCCAAAGATCGCAACAAAGCGTTTGACGATGCGATGAACGGCAAAGGCGTTCAGGCAGCCACCTGCGATATCGACATTGCCAACCACTACGCGCTCGGCGTGCAGTTCGGCGTGAACGGTACTCCGGCGATCGTGCTCAACGACGGCTACGTCGTTCCGGGCTATCAGGGGCCGAAAGAGATGAAAGCCTTCCTCGACGAACACCAGAAACAGACCAGCGGTAAATAATTCGCGTGAAACCACAGACTCAACTTCGCCGCCGTGAGGTGGATGATTCAATCGTGCTGCCAGGCGAACTGTCGCCGCTGCTGCGCCGTCTGTATGCTAGCCGCGGGGTGAAAACCCCGGAGGATCTGGAGCGCGGCCTGAAAGGCATGCTGCACTGGCGCTCGCTGACGGGTGTGGAAAAAGCCGTCGAGATGCTGCATGACGCGTTTGAAAAAGATCTGCGCATCATGGTGGTGGGCGATTTCGATGCCGATGGCGCGACCAGTACCGCACTGAGCGTGCTCGCCCTGCGGGCGATGGGTTGCCATAACGTCGAATACCTGGTGCCGAACCGTTTTGAGGACGGCTACGGGTTAAGCCCGGAAGTGGTCGATCAGGCGCACGCCCGCGGCGCGCAGATGATCATGACGGTAGACAACGGGATCTCTTCCCATTCCGGGGTCGATCATGCGCATGACCTTGGGATCAGCGTGTTGGTGACGGATCACCACCTGCCGGGCGAAACGCTGCCCAATGCGGATGCGATGGTTAACCCGAATCTCGTCGACTGCCCGTTCCCGTCAAAATCTCTGGCGGGTGTAGGCGTGGCCTTTTATCTGATGCTGGTGCTGTGTAACCACCTGAAAGAGAAAGGCTGGTTCGAAAAACGCGGCATTCCCGCGCCGAAGATCGTCGAGTTTCTCGATCTGGTGGCGCTGGGCACGGTTGCGGATGTGGTTCCACTGGATGCCAATAACCGCATCCTGACCTGGCAAGGGTTGAGCCGCATTCGTGCCGGTTACTGCCGCCCGGGGATTAAAGCGCTACTGGAGATTGCCAACCGCGAGGCGGCGAAGCTGGTGGCAAGCGATCTTGGCTTTGCGCTGGGTCCGCGCCTGAACGCGGCCGGTCGTCTGGACGATATGTCGGTCGGCGTGGCGCTGCTGCTGTGCGATAACCTCGGCGAAGCTCGCGTGCTGGCAAACGAGCTGGATGCGCTGAACCAGACTCGCAAAGAGATAGAGCAGGGGATGCAGGCAGAAGCGCTGACTCTGTGCGAACAGCTCGAGCGCAGCCGCGCCGAACTGCCGGGCGGGCTGGCGATGTATCACCCCGAGTGGCATCAGGGCGTGGTTGGCATTCTGGCCTCCCGTATCAAAGAGCGTTTCCATCGCCCGGTGATCGCCTTTGCCCCGGCGGGTAACGGTCAGTTGAAGGGCTCCGGTCGATCCATTCAGGGGCTGCACATGCGCGATGCGCTGGAGCGTCTGGATACGCTGCATCCTGGTTTGATGCTCAAGTTCGGCGGCCACGCGATGGCGGCGGGACTCTCCCTGGAAGAAGAACGCTTCGAAGAGTTCCAGCGCTGCTTTGGCGAACTGGTCACCGAGTGGCTGGACCCGGCGTTGTTGCAGGGGGAGATTCTCTCTGACGGCGAGCTTAGCCCGCAGGAGATGACGCTGGAGATGGCGCAGATGCTGCGTGAAGCCGGGCCGTGGGGGCAGATGTTCCCGGAACCGTTGTTTGACGGGCGTTTTCGCCTGCTGCAACAGCGCCTGGTTGGCGAACGTCATCTCAAGGTGATGGTTGAACCGGTCGGCGGCGGCCCGCTGCTGGATGGCATCGCGTTTAACGTTGATACCGCCGTCTGGCCGGATAACGGTGTGCGTGAAGTGACGTTAGCGTACCGTCTGGATATCAACGAATACCGCGGCAACCGAACCTTGCAGCTTATCATCGATCATCTCTGGCCGATTTAGCATCGCTTATACTGTAATTAAGAGCGGGAATCCGCTAAGATTCCGCTCTTATAACCGCATTTTTCTCGTCCATTAAAAGAAAATAGACCATGTTTGAAATAAACCCGGTAAATAATCGCATTCAGGACCTCACGGAGCGCTCCGACGTTCTTAGGGGGTATCTTTGACTATGATGCTAAGAAAGAGCGTCTGGAAGAAGTAAACGCCGAGCTGGAACAGCCGGATGTCTGGAACGAACCCGAACGCGCACAGGCGCTGGGCAAAGAGCGTTCCTCACTTGAAGCGATTGTCGACACCCTCGATCAAATGTCTCAGGGTCTGGAAGATGTTTCCGGCCTGCTGGAACTGGCTGTAGAAGCCGACGACGAAGAGACCTTCAACGAAGCCGTTGCAGAACTTGATACGCTGGAAGAGAAGCTGGCACAGCTGGAATTCCGTCGCATGTTCTCCGGTGAGTATGACAGCGCCGATTGCTATCTCGATATCCAGGCAGGTTCTGGCGGTACTGAAGCGCAGGACTGGGCAAGCATGCTCGAGCGTATGTATCTGCGTTGGGCAGAAGCGCGTGGCTTTAAAACCGAAATTATTGAAGAGTCCGAAGGGGACGTGGCCGGGATTAAATCCGTGACCATTAAAATCTCCGGCGACTACGCGTACGGCTGGCTGCGTACGGAAACCGGCGTTCACCGTCTGGTCCGTAAGAGCCCGTTTGACTCCGGCGGCCGTCGCCATACCTCCTTTAGCTCCGCGTTTGTTTACCCGGAAGTTGACGACGATATCGATATCGAAATCAACCCGGCGGATCTGCGTATCGACGTGTATCGCGCATCCGGCGCGGGCGGTCAGCACGTTAACCGTACGGAATCCGCGGTGCGTATCACCCATATCCCAACCGGGATCGTGACGCAGTGCCAGAACGACCGTTCGCAGCACAAGAACAAAGACCAGGCCATGAAGCAGATGAAAGCGAAGCTTTATGAACTGGAAATGCAGAAAAAGAATGCAGAAAAACAGGCGATGGAAGACACCAAGTCCGACATCGGCTGGGGTAGCCAGATTCGTTCATATGTCCTGGACGATTCCCGTATTAAAGACCTGCGCACCGGGGTTGAAACCCGCAATACGCAGGCGGTACTAGACGGAAGTCTGGATCAATTTATCGAAGCAAGTCTGAAAGCAGGGTTATGAGGAACCAACATGTCTGAACAAAACGCACAAGGCGCTGACGAGGTAGTCGATCTTAATAACGAAATGAAGGCACGCCGCGAGAAGCTGGCTGCACTGCGTGAGCAGGGCATCCCGTTCCCGAACGATTTCCGTCGTGACCGTACCTCTGATCAACTGCACGCTGAATTCGATAGCAAGGACAGCGAAGAGCTGGAAGCGCTGAATATCGAAGTTTCCGTTGCCGGTCGTATGATGACTCGCCGTATTATGGGTAAAGCTTCTTTCGTGACTTTACAGGACGTTGGCGGCCGTATTCAGCTGTACGTAGCGCGTGACGATCTGCCGGAAGGCGTTTACAACGAGCAGTTCAAGAAATGGGACCTCGGCGACATCCTGGGCGCGAAGGGTAAACTGTTCAAAACCAAAACCGGTGAACTGTCTATCCATTGCACCGAGCTGCGCCTGCTGACCAAAGCACTGCGCCCGCTGCCGGACAAATTCCACGGCCTGCAGGATCAGGAAGCGCGCTATCGTCAGCGTTATCTGGATCTGATCTCCAACGATACTTCCCGTAACACCTTCAAAGTGCGTTCCCAGATCCTGGCGGGTATTCGTCAGTTCATGGTTGGCCGCAACTTTATGGAAGTGGAAACCCCAATGATGCAGGTGATCCCTGGCGGCGCGTCTGCCCGTCCGTTCATCACCCATCATAATGCGCTGGATATGGACATGTACCTGCGTATCGCGCCGGAACTGTACCTGAAGCGTCTGGTGGTGGGCGGCTTCGAACGCGTGTTCGAAATCAACCGTAACTTCCGTAACGAAGGTATCTCCGTTCGCCACAACCCAGAGTTCACCATGATGGAACTCTATATGGCGTACGCGGACTATAAAGATCTGATCGAACTGACCGAATCCCTGTTCCGCACGCTGGCGCAGGATATTCTGGGCCACACCGAAGTGCCTTACGGCGACCAGACTTTCGATTTCGGCAAGCCGTTCGAAAAACTGACCATGCGTGAAGCTATCAAGAAATATCGCCCAGAAACTAACATGGCGGATCTGGATAACTTCGATTCTGCAAAAGCCATTGCTGAAAGCATCGGCGTTCACGTTGAGAAGAGCTGGGGTCTGGGCCGTATCGTGACTGAGATCTTCGAAGAAGTTGCTGAAGCGCACCTGATTCAGCCAACCTTCATCACCGAATATCCAGCCGAAGTTTCTCCGCTGGCTCGTCGTAACGACGTGAACCCGGAAATCACTGACCGCTTTGAATTCTTCATCGGCGGCCGCGAAATCGGTAACGGTTTCAGCGAGCTGAACGACGCAGAAGACCAGGCGCAGCGCTTCCAGGATCAGGTTAACGCCAAAGAAGCGGGTGATGACGAAGCGATGTTCTACGACGAAGACTACGTCACCGCGCTGGAACACGGCCTGCCACCGACCGCTGGTCTGGGTATCGGCATCGACCGTATGGTTATGCTGTTCACCAACAGCCACACCATCCGCGACGTGATTCTGTTCCCGGCGATGCGCCCGGTGAAATAATCGCGACAGCGAGATGCAAAAAACCCGGCGATGCCGGGTTTTTTTATGCCTGATGGCCTGTAGCCCGGCCGAGCGAAGCGACGCCGGGAAGCTTCAGCGACGCGCGAAGGCAATAAACGCCTGACGAGCCTCTTCGTCAGCCGCTTCCATCACCATCCACGGACTAAACGCCCACGGCGTCAGCGTCAGCGCCTGCAGAATATCGTCCAGCTCACACCACTGATACTCCATCACTTCATCGTGGTTGGCATTTACCTCGCTGGTCACGCGAGCGGCATAGACCGGACAGACTTCGTTTTCCACGATGCCGTTTGGCGCCACCGCGCGATAGCGGAATTCGGTGGCGACGGGGGTGATATCGGCAATTTCAACGCCAAGTTCAAAACGGCAGCGACGGATAATGGCCTGTTCAAAGGTTTCGCCCTGCTGCGGATGTCCGCACACCGAGTTGGTCCATACGCCGGGCCAGGCGACCTTGCTTAAGGAGCGGCGCGTTGCCAGAAACTGGCCACGTTGGTTGAATAACCAGCAAGAAAAAGCGAGATGCAGGGGAGTGGAGAGGGTATGAGCGGCGTACTTCTCCAGAATACCTGAAGGTTTATCGTGCTCATCGAGCAAAATGACGTGTTCGCCTGTCATGACAACTCCTGAAAATGAATGATGACCCGGCATAAACCCGCCGGGCCATATACTCAGGCGACCAGCGTAGCCCATAAATGGGAAAAAGGCATTACCAAAACAAGCCCTGGCAACATGTTCGCAACCGGGAAAAGCTTAATGTTACAGATACGCAACCCGGTAGCGACCATCAGCAGCCCACCGGCGCAAGAGAAGTCGGCCATCATGGATGGGGTGATCATTGGCATCAGGAACACCGCCAGCATTGCCAGCGCCAGTTGAATCACCAGCTGTGGGATGGCAATCGTCATCACCGCAAAGCCAAGCAGAGTGGCGAAAATCCCGGCGGTAAACAGATCCAGAATGGTTTTGATATACAGAATCGACGGATCGCCGCTCATCCCTTCAGTCATCGCCCCAAATACGCCCGTTCCGCTGGCGCAAAATAGCACCAGAATCGCCACAAACTTCTCGGTGAACTCTTCGTGGCTTAACCCCTGCACCGGTGGAAAGACTTTGTTGATAAGGCCACGGGTCGACCCTGCCGCTTTACCAATACCGCGCTCCAGATGCAGCAGTTCGCCAATCAGCGCGCCGACGATCATCGCCAGCACCACCGCAGGCATATATTTCACCTTCAGCACTAGCGTAATCCCCAGGCCTACCGAGCAAAGCCCGAAGGTCATTGGCAGCGCCGTTTTCACGCGGTCCGGGAGTTTACTCCCGGCAAGCGCGCCGACCAGTCCGCCAATAATCACGGCGGACCCATTTACATAAGGACCGATTAACATGAGAGCATTTTCCTTCGTCGCACTAGCCGTCGTGGCGCAGTGACCCTTCGCCCCAGCGCGGAATGTTATCCACGTCGATATCGAACAGATCCAGCGCGCGATTCACGCTGTGCGTAATAATATCGTCCGCCGTTTGCGGACGCTGATAGAGAGCCGGAACCGGCGGGAAGATAATCCCGCCCATTTCGGTTACGGCGGCCATATTGCGAATATGGCCGAGGTTGAGCGGTGTTTCACGCGCCAGCAGCACCAGCCGCCGGCGCTCTTTGAGCACTACGTCCGCTGCCCGAGTCAGTAGATTATCGGTAAGACAATGTGCAATGGCGCCCAGCGTTCTCATCGAACAGGGGGCGACCAGCATCCCCAGCGTTTTAAATGAACCACTGGAGATAGCAGCACCGAGATTACCGATGGGATGGACAACGTCAGCCATCGCCATCACCTCATCCAGACGGAAATCCGTTTCCAGTTCACAGGTTTTTTCAGCGCCTTTGGAGACGACCAGATGAACCTCCAGCGGAAGAGGCTGAAGGAGTTCCAGCGCCTTAACGCCATATTGAAAACCGGATGCACCGCTGATGCCGATGATGATGCGTGGTGTCATTGTCTATTCCTTTTACTCGAAGTCCGGCAGAAAGCGTTTTACGTCCACTTCTTTGAATTTAGAACGCTCAAAGTGATGTTTCAGGTGGAACGGTACGGTGCAGTCGAAAATCGTTTTGCACGACATCCCCTGCTGGAGAATGCTTGGGCTGTACTCAGGTACCTGAGACGGATCCAGCGGATGGCAGCGTACGCCCGGAATGGTGATGGTATCGACATCGCCCTGATAGCGGGTTTGCATCGCCCACAGCACGTCGTCACTGTCGAAGATATCCACGTCCTCATCGACCAGAATCACATGTTTCAGTTCCGGGAACGCCGAAAATGCCAGTAGCGCCGCCTGGCGCTGACGACCTTCGTCCGCCGGAGAGAATTTCTTGAACTGCATGACCGCCAGCAGCTTGCCGCCGCCTGCTGAGTGGGCGAAGACGTTCAGCAGTTTGCCCGGCATCGCGCGGCCAACCATATCCAGAATGCTCGCTTCGGTTGGGATGCCCGCCATGTTGACGTGTTCCTCGCCGGGGCCAACGGTGGTGCGCCAGATGGGGTTATGGCGATGGGTCACGGCTTTCACTTTAATCACCGGCAGCGCGTCTTTCGATTCACCGGTATAGCCTGGGAATTCTGGCATCGCGCGGCCGGTGTTGGTGTTCTGGTCTTCACGAACGCGCACGTTTGGCAGCAGCTCGCCTTCGATAATGATTTCCGCATGGGCGATCGCTTTTTCATTGATGGTCAGGCATTTCACCATCTCGACGGCCTGGCCGCGTAGCGAGCCTGCAATGCTCAGTTCATCAAAGCCGAGCGGGGTGGTTGGTGGTTCAAAGCAGGCGGCAATTTCAATCGCCGGGTCAACGCCGATGCTGATAGAAATCGGCAGCGGCTGGCCCATCTCTTCCGCCTTCATGCGGAAAGCATCGATATGACGGCCTGGCGTCAGCCACATAGAGAGCTCATCGCGGCTCTGGACGCACAGACGGTGAATGGTGATATCCGATTCGTGGGTTTCCGGATCCGAGGCGTAGCACAGACCCATGGTGATGTACGGGCCCGCGTCCTCTTCGGTATTGGTTGGCGCAGGCAGCAGTTTACGCAGGTCGAAATCGGCATCGGTTGCCAGATGAACGACTTCCTGAGCCACGGCTTTTTCATTGGTCAGAACCGGTGGAATCGGGCTTTGTACGGAATCTTTCAGCAGATGGCCCAGTCTTTCGGGCGGGCAGTCCAGGAAGTGGCTAACGCGTTTACGGGAGCCGTTGATGCCGATCGCCACGCTAATATCGTTAAAGCCTTTGATCTTGTTGAACACCATCACCGGGCCGTTTTTGCGGGTTGGGCGCTGGCAGGTGCCGCCGGCCCCAACGTAGCGGTATACGCCGGATAGCTCCGCATGCGGATCCACTTCAGTATCGGTTTCAACGTATTCGCCCGGCAGTGTTTTCAGCAACGCTAGCGCGGAGCGCAGGTCGCGAACGGTTGTTGTATTTTTCACGGTTTGTTCCTGTTGATAATCGGAAATAATGTCTGCGCTAACCCTATTCCTTACGGAAATAAGGGGCAAATACCGTTTCGCTTGGTCAGGCAAGATCAAAAAGATGTGGCTACAACAACAGGCTTCGTGCGTAAACTATAGCAAAACGGATATACAGCGAGGGCGGCATGGATTTAAAGCGATTACGGTATTTCTGCCGGGTGGTGGAGCAGGGGTCGATAAGCCAGGCGGCGAAGGTATTGAATATGGCACAGCCGCCGCTGAGCAAGCGTATCCAGGAGTTGGAAGACGAACTGCAAACGCCGCTGTTTTTACGTCGCGGTAACCGCATCGAGCCGACCGAAGCGGGCTTTTTTCTCTATCGAAAAGCCTGTGAGATTCTGCGCCAGGTGGAAGATACCGCCAGAGAAACGATGGAGATCGCGCAGAAAGACCGGCTTCAGCTGCGTTTCGGGATGAGCCATCTGTTCCAGTCCTATTTCAAACCGCTGCTGCTGGCGCTTTATCAACGCCACCCGGAAATCGAAATTAATATCTCGGTAACCGACTCCAGCCATCTGGAGATGCTGCTCAATGAAGGGGCTATCGATCTGGCGTTTATTCAGCGCCCCTACCGTAGCGAAGGGTTCGACTACGTGTCGTTCGACCCGGTGAAGCTGGTGGCGGTTATCAATAAAACATGTCTGCCAGAGCCGCCTGACAATCCATTTGATTACACCGCGTTGGGGGCGTTGCCGCTGGTGCTGCTGCATCGGGCGAAAGACTCCGGCACCTACGAGATGTTGATCGACTTGTTCCGTAAAGCGGGCGTGAACCCCAAGGTGATTATGCATATCACCCAACCGGGGGTGATCATCGACTGGCTGGAGTCGGGGCTTGCCGCCGCGACGCTGCTGCCGTCGTCTGAGGTCTGCGTGGAAAAGCTTAAGAACTGTTATGTCGTGGATGTGTTCCCTTCACCGCAGATTTTCTACCCGGCAATGGTGAAAATCCCGGCGGTAAACTGGTGCTCACAGGTGATGGAGCTGGTGGCGGAAGGCTACCCGTTTCCCCTTAACCCCCAGGGTTGATGGTTTGGCATCCAGCGTTAGCCTGCTATTATAGGCCACCCGAACGTTTATGACCTGAGGATTCGTTTTGCGAGCAGGACGCCAACTCTCTTCCCCAATACGTCTATTAATGTGCCTGATTATCGGGCTTGCGCTGTCTGGCTGTGCTGGAAAATCATCCAATTCGGAAGGCAGCTACAGTGGCTCGGTTTACACCGTCAAGCGAGGCGACACGCTGTCGCGTATCTCGCGGATGACGGGTACCAGCGTCGGGGAACTGGCTCGCCTTAACGGCATCTCGCCGCCGTATAACATCAATGTCGGCCAGAAGCTGAGGGTGAACGGCTCGGCGAAATCCTCCGGCAGCAAAAAATCCAGCGCGACACAAACGGCGAAGGTCACGCCATCTTCCGCCGTTCCGCAATCTTCATGGCCAGCCGTAGGTCAACGCTGCTGGCGCTGGCCTGCGACTGGTAAGGTGGTGATGCGCTACTCCACCTCGGAAGGCGGTAATAAGGGAATTGATATCGCAGGTAGTCGTGGTCAGCCGGTCTACGCGGCGGCGGCGGGGAAAGTGGTTTATGTGGGCAACCAGCTGCGCGGTTACGGCAACCTGGTGATGATTAAGCATGATGAAGATTACATTACCGCCTATGCGCATAACGATAAGCTGATGGTAAACAACGGTCAAAACGTGAAGATTGGCCAGCAGATAGCGACCATGGGCAATTCGGATGCTGACTCGGTGAGGTTGCACTTCCAGATTCGCTATCGCGCCACGGCGATTGACCCGCTGCGCTATTTACCGCCGCAGGGCAGCAAACCGAAGTGCTAAGCGGTTATTTTATCATCACTTAGCTGCCTTAATGCTTGCCAGGCGAGGAGTAACGTTTATAATGCTCCTCGCACACCTTTGCGGGCGTAGTTCAATGGTAGAACGAGAGCTTCCCAAGCTCTATACGAGGGTTCGATTCCCTTCGCCCGCTCCAGAATCTCCCCTTGTGGAGCAAGCATTCTAAAATGCTGCTCTGCCAGCATGTTACGCAGTAGTGCTTACTAACATGCTGAGGCGTTCTACCATAGTTCACTACTTTGACACTTGTCACGAATGGTTACTCGGTGAGATGAGAGTGTAGCCAATCGTCGGCGGTGGTTTCAAGTTCTTACCGCGATAGCCCAACAATGAACGCAAAGCCTACACCAGGCAGCGACGGATCGCACTTCTCATAACCTTACAGTGAAGCGCATTTTTTGCCGATGCTCCCACATGCCACACGTCGAGATGACGTTGCAGGGAATAAACAGGTTTTATGGTGGTGATGCTCCGGTAGCTACAGATCCGGCTCTGCCAGCGGTTCGGCCTCGCTCCTTCGGGTACATGGTCATCCTGATAAACTTCACTGTCTGACATAACCCTGATGAAGTCGCCTAACGGCTCCGCACGTTGTCTTACCACCAACGGGCATTATGGTTTCTATTCTCTAAAATCTGTGAGTTGCGCATTTTCTGCACCCTGGTTAACCTAAGATTAATCTGAATAAATCAAGGGTGAGTATGGCTATCGGGAAGAGACAGAATCAAGAGGAATCACCCAAAGACGAGTTAGATCGCTTGCTGGATGAGCTTGAACTCACACAGGCGCAACGGGAGTTTATCGAATCTATGCGGCAAGAGGACGGGGATAAAACCAACGGGGAGTAATACCCTAAAGAAAAAGGGGCATTGCGCCCCCGGCAAGAAATTGGTTAGGCTTCTTGAGCACATTCGCTTTGATACTGTCGCCAGTACATTTGCGCAAAGTCCATAAACTTCGAGAAATCAGCCTTACTTAGTTCTTTGTTGGCTCGGATAATGTTGCATACAGCAATGTGCTCTTTCGCTGCTTCGTCCTTGTCGGCAATGTCTTTAAAACGTAGCGCTATTGCACTTTTCACCTCAAGGATCGCATCTAACCGTTTCTCAGATAGCCGTGGGTGTTTTTCCTGCAACTCTTCTTGATAGAGTTCAATGTCTTGCTTGATTGAATAAGAATTGTATGTCGCCATTTTATCTCCTCGTTCGTTATGGTTATTTCAAAGCCCGTAGCCACATCATAAGCAAATGAAGCTGGCTTCCTGTCATGGCAGGGATTCGGACGGTTTTACCGTTGCTTACGTTGCACAGCGCGAGCGCTAACGCCATAATGTGCTGATTCGGCATCTCTAACTCTCCGTTGGGATTGTTGAATACGGCGGGGGCTGTCTTCCGGCAAGTTGCCAGCCTTCGCCACTTCTTCATTTACAGCTTTTCTAAGATTGGTTGGTAACAGGTGACGCTGTATTGTCGTCCCTGCAAACTTCACTACCTGCGTATAAACGCGCACCGTAGCACCACACCAGATAAAACTGGTGATTGGCTCTTCTTCCTTTTTCACTCTTCTGAATCCTCAGTGTGGAAAGTTTTGGTATAGGGGCAGCGCTGAGCGCTGGTTACGTAGGTGAACAGGTAATTGCTGTTCTGATACGTGCATAGCGTTTTTCCGTTCTCCGTCTGTTCCTCCTCTGGGTGAGTCATCGTAATTTGTCCTGCATTCGCCAGGGCTGGCAATAGCGCCAGCGTCAGCACCAGTAAGCGTTTCATGTTGATCACTCCCAAATGTTTGCAAGGGCAGCGCCCACGCTCTTAACGTCGATTTTCAAGTAGTTCATTGTTACCTTTGGATCTGAATGGTTCAGCGCTTTCATGGCTAAGGCCAGATTTCCGTTGGATTGCTCAAAAATTTGTGTAGATGCAAATTTTCTAAACGAGTGACACCCTACCGTTCCTTTAATCCCGACATTCTCCGCAGCCTGTTTGATCTCACGGTTCACCTGCTCACGGCTTACAGGCGTTTTTCCTGATGCACGGTTGCTGTGTGACGTGAAAACGTATTCGTCTTTCGGGAATGCCTGGCGGCGACGTTCTACGATCTCCCACACCTTTGCAGGGACGATGATTTCCTTCTTCTTGCCCGTCTTGCTCTCCAACACTTCCAGCGTGTTTCCCTCCTTGAACTGGCTGAACTTCAAATTCACCGTATCCCCGACACGTAAGCATAAAGAGGCCATAGTGATCGCTACATCTGCGAATAGCTGTTTGTTATGACTCTCAAGCCAGCTTATCAGCTTAAACGCCTCAGCCTGGGTGATTATCTTCGTGGTCGCCATCTACTTATCTCCATTAATCTTGAACTGTGAAATAAGATTATGATCATTTTCAGTAAGTTACAACTATTCAATCTCACATTTTTTGAAGGAGTGGTGGACGGTTGCGCCATTTCCAGCACTATTTAACGCGAACAAGCACGGACTGCTGTTTAAAATTCGCACAATTTAGGAATATCTTGAACGAAATCATGATGTTGGCAAGTCTAAATAGATGTTTGAACGTTGCCAAATGCTGGCGAGGCTATGCACGGTTTATGCAGATTCATTGCATACCAGAGAGGCGAAGGGCGAAGATAAAGCGTAGCGTATCAAATAAATCAATAGGTTAGGTATTCTATCTCACATTTCTACAGAACCTTGAGGTAGAGATATCGCACGTCAGATGATAATAATTCTCATCTGAATTGATCGCATCAAGAAATGATTAGAATGCTAACTAAATGGCGGGTTTCGGCATGAAAAAAGAAACATCGTTTCAATTCATAAGACTCGTTCAGTACATTGCACCTATCATGAAAGTGCTCTTAGTGGACAATGATTGCTGTGAGCCGCACGGTGCAAGGCTTTACAAAAATTGAGGTAATGTACATCGATAGTTAGAAAGTGATTTACAGAGCGTGAGAGGTGGATTATTTAGATTGGCTTAATCCTGGATTAAGTAGGGCTTTACTGTCCATTTTGATTGGAATTACTGCGGGTTGTTGCATGGACGATTCGGAGTGAGCAGGGTGATGATTAATCGTTGGGGAGTGACGTTTTGTCACTTTCAGCGTGAGAACATACGGGAAAAACCCTGCTATGTGACGGAGTGTCACACATACGAATCATCCTGTCTGTGACGTAATGTCACATCAACAAGCTACTTCTGTGACGTAACGTCACACATGAGGCACGTTATCTGTGACGTAACGTCACTCTATAAGACTAACTAACTATAATACTAAGATCTATAAGACTATGTTTGTGGATTTGACCTTTTGCGCTGGTCGCAAAGATCATTTGCCTGGCGTCAATCGCCGTCACTCAAGGGGAAATGTCCTGGTACGCCGTTTGGTGGCTTCCCGGACACCCCCCGTTCCTGCTCACGACGCAGCAAAGCGTTACTCTGTACCTTCTGGACTCGTGCAAACTTCGTTTCTGACGAGAGTCAGGCACGAACGATTATTTGCCATCGGCAAGAGATCGCTTTCGCCGTGGGCGAATCTCTCTGCGCTGTGCGCGGTATGTAACCATCTACTACCCATCTAACGATGCTTACCAGATGCCAACTCTACCTACCTCCTATTATCTACCCTACATCCTTTCGTCTGTAGTGGTGCTAATTCTCGAAGGTAGAGCAGCAGGGCTAAGGCTTCACTGGTCGCTGATAGCTCCAGTTCATCCAGCCTCAATCCAATACCATCACCTACTATCATGATAACTACCGTTATCCCTCTGTAGTTGTGCTATTGGTTTCGGGAGTAAGTGCCAGAGGGCGGCATAAGTGCAAACAGAACGCCTCAGAGGTGCTGTAATCGATTTAAAGAGGGTAAGAAATGCAAGATGACTACCTATGCAATAAAAGCTCTTAGAATGCTTTACAGAGCGTTTTAGGACTATTGTAGTTAATGAACCAGGCGTGAGCCTCTCAGCACATCCATCGTTAGTATAGTTGGCTGGGCATACGTGATGGTGCTACATAATGAAACGATGGTTTCAATGTCCTGGATGGTGATCTGATAGGTTCCAGCACCGGGCGAGCCAATGTCTCGGCAGAGTATCCAGCCAGCATTATCCAGATCGCCAATGACGGTCATCACTCGTTTCTGAGTCATGCCGAGATCACGGGCTGTACAACTCAGATCGAACATCACACATCCGGCTGTATCGTCCTCACACTCTCTGAGATAAGCCCACACTCGTTTATGATCGGTGGTAAAAGTCAGTACTTTGGGGAGTCTGCTGCGTTTCTGTGGATGCGTTACCTCGGTGAAATACGGCACCAGGCTGTCAAACATCTGTTCGGTGGTGAGTTCAATTGTATGTGGCGTGTGAGTAGTGCTGAGGTGTGGCTGAGAATGATTCATTAAGTCCTCCTGTCTGTTTTTTAGTCAATAAGTCCTCTTGGTTGAGTTGTTATCGTTCATTTTTTAATCACTTGTTAATGGGGTGTCTGGGGTTTTCCCAAGCATTCCGTTCTGGTTGGCAAAACTACCACAAAAACAGATTGATTTCCATCGTTGATTTTGTGTATAAAGAGCACTAATCGCAAAACAAAAATGCAACGCGTTGAAAAAGATCAAAATTATTTTGAGAAATCACCATTGAGGGGTTGACAGATAGGTAAGAAAAATGTTATAGTACCCATGTAGCATAAAACTTTATCCACATAATCTCTTAATGCACTTTGAGCCGTCAGGCTGCAAGGTGTCTTTTTATTTACGCCAACCATAGGAGGCCACACTGAGATATTTTGACGTTGAAGACACACTTCAACAATTGAAAGACGGAACCACCAACCGTTACCGCATCCGAGCACTACGCAACGCTTGCCGCGCTCGTGGATACCACGAAAGGGAAGCCTTTCTCACAGAAGTATTGAAGCGCTGGGATGAAATCCGCACTTCGACCACTAAATAACCCAGAAGGAGAACAAGAATGATCGAGAAGAAAACCAAACTACCACCGTCCACATCGTTAATGATACCGGATGAGACATTTCAGATTCTGTTCAGAGAAGCGAAGCGCCGAAAAATGAGCGTAAGCGCACTCCTTCTTGAAGAATGCCAAAGTCTGGCGGTCAAATACTCGAAAGCTGGCGCGTAATAACCACGTTTCAGCGTCAAAACCCACCCCACGAATGAGAAGCGGAGAAAACCAAATGAGGAGCATTCGTAATTTACTGAGCATACATAGGAGCATAGAACAATGGCAAAAACCCTCGCCGAGATTAAGGCAGATCCAAAATACCAATACACCGATAAAGATGGAAAAGTAAGAGATCGTACAATCAACATCCCGCATTACTTCCGAGAGATTCCACGTATTTATTCTCCCAATCTCGAAAATGGTTTCATGGATTTTTGCCCGAAGGCGCAAAAGTTGTACTGTTATTTTCAGGGATGGGAAAATTCAGGGAATTTCTGTTACGAAAGCCAGACAGAACTTGGAAAGGTGATCGATTTATCCAGGGAGCACACCTGCAAACTCATTCAGAAGCTGCAAGATGCAGGGCTAATCACGAAAGAGAAAAACCCTGGTTATCGTTCCAAAGTTTACCGCACGTTTCCGATCACTGATGCGCACATTACTCCACCAGAAGCACTGACAGTGCAGCCTGTAGCAGCGTCTGACGAAGTGCCAGCCCCTGAGCCAGTGAATACAGTAGAAACCCACGAAGACACACCAGCGATAACGCCTCAAAGAATCCGTACTTCTGACGCAGTGAAACACCTGCTTGAAAATCTCTCACAACGACGAGAGGACGAGAGCTTTTATTCCTGGTCATCAAGAGTGCTTCAACGAATCGGAATAGATCATTCAATGGGAATCGAGCAACTATTTCAGGAAACACACCCGTATGAATACACCCAGATTGAACAATCAACGATACCATTTTAACGGAGACCTAATTGATACAATACATAAAACTGAATAACACGAAACAGATTCAAATCAACGATAGCGGGAAGGGCGTTTATCATGCGCTTATCTGGTTCTGGAAAGGCAGGAAGACCAAAATTTCCTACGGCGAGCTATCTGATAAATCCGGTGTAAGTGATCACGGGATCAGATTCTGGCTTCGTGCGCTGCGCAACATTGGTGTGATTGAGATAGATGATGAAAGTAGCTATTTATCATTCACGCTGAAACACATCGAACGAGACAATGTAGAATTTATCTACTCTAATTTCTAAAACACACAATCGGGAAACTTTTATGATAACTGCTTTATGGTGGTGGGCTTTGCTGTACGGATTATACGTTATGACAAGACAAGGAGTTTCCCCTCTACGAGGAATGAATGGGAAAAAGAAAACGTAACGTAGTTACAAAGCTTGAACGAAACGCACAATCATTATTACGAACATCTGATTTTCAAAATCTCTCTCGCCTTTCGAAGGAACAGAATTGTCTTCCTGGTGAATGGCAAACTGAAACAATCGAAGAGAATAGCCCTGCAATGTCTCCAGATGAGATGGACGCATTACAGGACATTCTTAATAGCTGCTCTTCTGCATTCTGGAAACCCAGGAAGATGAAAATCTTTAATGTGGATTCTTCAAATCTCCACAAATGGCAAATTCTTAATTTCTCCTCATACGAACATTATTGCGGCTGGCTTTCGGTAAATCACCTTAACAATTTAACCCGCGACTTTGACACCCTATTTGATACTAAGGAACATTATGACTCTTAACACTATGGACACCATAAACACCCTACTTAATTCTTTCCACGAGAATTGGCACCTTCCTATTCTTGAATTGGTTAATGCAGCGTGGCGTGACAGAACGCCAGAAGCGATGTTATGCGCGTCTAAACAAACAGAGCAGGGGATAGACGCACTGGAGCAGTTAGAACGCGCCATAGCGCTTCTGATGCGCTCTCAGAACAGTACGGTTACAGAACATGAGGTTTGGAAAGTGATCGATGAGTGGACGGAACTTGCATGTTCTCTAAAGTATGTCTCACAGGAACTTTCCGAGCTTGCCATAGAGATCGCTGAAGAATACGCCATAACATAAAAGTTACGAAATGTCTTGACAGATTGTGCTATTTGTGTCATAATGAGTTATAGGGTGAGTATTCGAATCACTTCTCCCTCCTGAATGCCGTTTCCCATAGCGGCACTCTCTTTTGAATGCTTTTTTTGAAAGTGTTGGTTCTTTCTTCTTCTTTTTTGTTTAGTTCCGAAGGAATGCGTGGGATGTAATGTCTCGTTGTGTTGGCTTTACATGCAATCACCCGCGCATCTCCGACCTTTTCAAAAAGAGCATTCGCTCTTTATCCCTCATTCATTCCGTTAGGATGAATGTAGTCAGACTTAACTACCCTTGAATTGTGAGAGGTTCAGGAATTACGTTAAGCTGGCAATCTTCTATTAATAACACTCCCGAAAGTGTCAGCTAATAGATAATGAAAGCCTCATTTATTCCAGGGTGTCACCTATTGTTATAGGTGTGCACTTTTAAATGAGGAGCAATGACGGGCGATCCTACTTTGTGTTTACATCTGTATTCACATTGCGCCCTCATTTATTTAAGAAATCACTCTTTAACTTCATGGCCTCCTCTATGACGTTAAACAATGCTTTCTTTAGCAAGGGGCATTCTCTCCAGGGGCTTAACCGCCCCTTTTTAACAATCTGTGTGTAACGCTTTCGTTATTAATGCTTTCGTAATTAATGCACAGACCAACGCGAAGGAACAACAACAATGTTCTTATTAAATAATCGCGACCGAATCCTAAAATACAAAGATGAAGTGATTTTGTGTAACCCTGAATTAATAGCTAAAGTGGCTGAAATGGCAGGATGCACTGTAGAAGAAATTGAAAAAGCTGTTGAACAGTATTTCCCTTCTGAGGACACACATCAAAATAAATTAAGTATTCAGGAACGGATCGCCAATAAAGTAAAAAAGGAATCAACCAAACAATGATTATCACCCTATCAGACGTTTTTCCGGTACGTAAGAGCTACACAGACATTGTGAGTGCTGCGACCGACAATTTTGCAGCAGTAGACAGTAAAGTGTTCGCTTCTCTTCCTGCTGATGTGCAGTGCGGCGATGTTTTAGACGCCTCCGGCGCTCTCTATACATCTGGGAACGTGGCTTATGTCTGCGTGTCCGACTTCGTTACAGCAGGTAGTAATAAGCCTGTGAACGTCCTACGCGCTCCCAACGTTGGATCATACGTTGCCCTCAAGAGCGACAATCTCAACGCAGCTAACCACGCAGCAGCGATCAGCGCATTACAGGCGCAAGGCTTCGCCACTCGTGAATTTTTCACCTCTTAAGCAAGGAAGATAAATAATGATTATTGGAAACGAGCGTATCGACCTTTCCCCATTATTCCAGCTAACCAGCACCCGCAATTTTTTACTGTCGTCACTAAACATTTTTGATGGCGACGGAGTTACATCTCATAAGGTGAGCGTGTCCCGTCTGCTGGAAGATAACACCAGCCTGTATAATCAGCCTACTGCAAGGTTCTCCAACGAACATAACACTACGCAACGTCAGAGCGGTAAAGAGTGGCTTATTGAGCTTCCGTATTTCCTGCGTGAAGACGTGATCACTCCGTCAGACATTCAGGGCAAGCGTAAGCCTGGAAGCGACATTCAAGAAACAGTGACAGACATTTACAGCGATTACATGAATAAACACGCTGTAGCGTTTATGCGCACTCGCGAAAGCTATCTTGCTCGCTCTCTGTTCTCTGGTCAGGTGTATACGCCTAAGACAGACGATCTGTTAATCGACTTTGGCGATCTGTTCGGCGTAGCCCCGATGAATGCCACTCTTGATCTGTCAGCTACAGATAGCAGCACTCTACGTGCCATTGACGACATGGTGAGTCAAATCACCGAAGCGGCACAAAGCCAGGCGTCGGCAGTGGAGCGAATTATTGTTTTTGCTAAAGGCTCATTCTATAGCGATCTGCGTTTCAGCCCTGCAATGGAAGCGGCTTTCCGCTATGTCAGCCCACTGGACGAAGGGAACGTAGTATTCCAGCGTCGTGACCTCCTGCCAGGCGTGAGCACTTTTAGCATTCCAGGCACAAATTGCGATGTTGTGAAAGTAACTGATCCGCTGCTATTAGCACAAATGGGTGATGCTGATGCTATCGCTATCCCGCAATTCGCTAAGGGAAGCGGTATTTACCAGAACATCTACGGCGCAGCTTCTTCAACATTTGAACTTCTTAATGCAGCACCTGCGGAAGTTTATAGCTGGAGCTTCGAAAGCGAGCGCGGTAACGCAATCAATGTGATTTCCGAGAACTCGGCGTTGCCTGTTAACCACGGGTTGGGCTTCTCCGTTCACATTAAAGCCTCAGAATAATGAGCAAGCGGGAGCCTGACCCGCTGGAAACAATCAGGCTTTGAATAGGGCGTGTGAACGTTGGGAACTAAGAGAGCGCAAATCTCCCCAGTGTTCCCGCCCTTTTTTATTTCCAGAATAGGAGGAAAGATAAAATTGGAAATTATCCTAAAGAGTCGAGGCTTGCATTTACAACTAAATGATACAAGTGCAGAGCAAATACTCAATTTAGCAGCTGTATCGAGAGCACTTGATGTGAGTCATTCACATTTAAGACAACTTATTTTCAGAGGAATGAGTGTATCAGATGCACTTAATTACCTTGTGAACGAAAAGAAAGGATGTGAATAATGTCAGGTGGACTATCGATCAACATCGCAGAAATAAAATCGACCGTTTCCTTTGTGGTGGACAGAAACAGCATGAAGACAGCCCTTGATGCTTTTGACCAGATTCAGAAGAAAGCGAAAGGGATAAAAGATCCCACAATAAACATGAAGAGATTTAGCCAGGGGCTAAAATCTGCTGAAAGAGAATTAGATAAGCTGAATAAAAAAGCCTCTAAGCCTCGTAGCAACGATGAACGAGAAAAGGCAAGGGCAGCTAAGGCGCAAGCCCGTGTAGAGGCTCAGGCAGCGAAAGAGGCCGCAAGAAACGCACAGCGCCGTGAACGGGCTGAATTGAAGCTCTTGGACACTGCCAGCAGCTTTAAGAGTATGCAGCACCTTACCAACGTCGAATTAACCCAGGCGGCACTGGCAGCGTCACGGATCACTAAGGCTTATGCAGCAGGTACAATTTCGCTCCAACGTCAGACCAGCGAGCTTAAGCGCTTACAGCAGAGCTACAGACGCATTAACGCAGAGCGTAGGGCAGCGGCAAAGGCGGGAGGAGCTAACGCTCTTGCTGGCGGTGGTAAAGCTACAGGGGCGATCTCTGGCTCTCTGATGGGATTAGGCACTGGTGCGCTTGCTGGCGCTGGTATCGGTGCGGCGGCTTACGGTGCTTATTCATGGGGAAAAGATGCTGTAACAGCCCAGGAAGAGCGTAGCGAGATTGTACAGCGTGCCAGATTAGGAAATGTAGATTACAACGCGCTACAAGCCCAAAGCCAATACGCTACCGCTAACGGCATTGATTCGGGAATGGGTATTCAAGGTCAGCGTAAAATCCTTGATAACTATAAGGATATTCAAGACCGCATCGGTCAAACTCTCAATGAGGCTAAATACGATAAGAAGTCGGGACAATACAAAGGTGGTGATCAGGGGATTCTGTCAGCAGTGAACACTGCCGGATTCACTTTGAAAGATTTGCAGTCCTACCAAAAGAACCCGATGGGCTTCGTCTCTGCCTATACCAATACGTTAGAGAAGCAGGGCAAATCACCAGAGCAAATCCTCGCATCGTTGGAACAGTTAGGTGATGACCTGGGCCTATACCATAAAGCGTTTATGAATGGTGGTAAGGCACTCACTGATCAGGTGGACGTGCTCAAGCGTAACGGGCAATGGTTGAACCAGGAACAGCAAGATCAGCTTGTGGCCTACCGCAAATTCAATCAGGAAATGGACATTCTCAACGATAGCCAGAAGTTGGCATTCTTCGAAGGTTTCATGGAGTCTCTCGACCCTGCGACGGTTAAAGAGTGGAAGGAAGCGATGCAGGAAGCGTTACCCTTCTTCAAAGGCTTAGGCAAGGCGGCGGGAGATGTTGTAAATGGCTTAATGAAGATGACCAACTGGATCACTGGTAAGCTCAATCTCCTGAACGGGGATAACACCTCTAAAGAAACTGTTAGCCAGCATTACGGCACAACGTCAGCACCTGCACAACCTGGGAGTAATCCAGTGGCTAACGCCTACGGAGCCAGCCAGCCTAAAGCAGACGGCACACACCAACATAATGTGTTTGATACGGTGCGCGAGTGGTGGAATGGCACAGGCGATGCTAAAGACGTGAGCAGTTACGCACAGGGCGCTAACGGTGATTATTCTCCTGTCTCGATGTTGAAACAATCCGCAGCGGCTACAGTAACACCGCCAGCTAATAATACAGTGGTTCAGCCAGTGGTATTACAAAATAACCTACCGGAAGGAATGATCTCTCTCACTATTGCCCCTGATCCGACATTCGGAAACATGCTAAATGCGAGCGTAGATCAGCGTATTAATCAGAACAATCAGCGTATGGTGCTGGCTGTTTCATCTGGACAAGGGACTGGGGGCTAATTGCCCCTCTTCATAAGGAATAAAATAAAATGGCAACACCAGGAAGTTTAACAATCGGGGGAGATTCTTCCCGAATCAATTCAACTCAGAACAGTAATAACAGCAGCGCTACCCGTAATAAGGGTGAAAACGGATTCACTATCCTTGCATCTGTTTATAATCCAGCTTCTGATAGCTACATTCAGAATTATCAGGCTATTGTGTTTGATGCCGTGACAGATACGGGAATACGTAGACAGGCAGGCATTACAAGCTATCCCGTTGAGAGCGGCTCAGAAGTGAGCGATCACGTTCAGATTAAGAATAATACATTCAAGCTATCGGGGATTATTACCGAAACTCCGGTAAGGCTTGAGAAAGATTTATTATACAGTGCTGGCGTTAATGGTACTCGTATTTCTCAGGCTATCCAGTATCTTGATAAAATCTTTGATAGTCGTCAACCTATTACATTAGTGACAGAGCACAAAGTGTATGAGAATGTCATTCTCTCTGGCATCAGTTACGATTATAAATCTGAATTTGCTATGCAATTCGATCTTGAATTTGAACAAGTAAGGCTTGTTAGCACTGCTACAGTTAATGTAATTGCAACTAAGACGCAGGGGAATAAATCTATTGGTGGTACGGTAAAACAGAAGGTAGTAAACAATGCACCTAAGAAAAGCGAAGGTGATACGGTTACTACGGAATTTAAGAAATAAATAAGGGCATTTTGCCCCTTTTACAATGAAGATGATTCGAGCTATACCAAGGAATCTACGTTCTCAAATGGGATGGATTTAAAAAGATAACCCTGTAACCCCCAAATGCCTACTTCACGCAAGATTTCCATACTTTTTCTATCCTCAATGCCTTCAATAATAATTTTGTCGCAGTATTTTTTAATTAATACAATTAATTCGTAGAAGGTTGGTTTTTTCACCTGCTCATTAAAGAAAATGCGATCTATTTTTACTACTTCAAAGTAACCTTCTATCAAACTAACTACATTCGAATTACCTGCCCCAAGGTCATCGAGCCACAGCCCATTCACACCCTGGCTCAGCGACTTTAACAAGGGGTTTTTTAATCCTTTATCTAAACCTGGGAAATTCTCAGAAAGCTCAAGTTTGATGAATGGCATCGATTCGAAAGTTTGTCTAAGTATGTAGTCATGACGTATCAGAAAAGCCATTTGCTGATCAATGTTCAGTGTACAAAATAGATTCTTTCGTTCGAACCACATTTGCATACTGGCAATGTTTCCGCATTGTTCGTATAGGAAAAGCCGTTTCCTATCTAAATCCCAAGATGAAATTACGAACTCAGGATGAAGGGGGCGTCCATCTGGGGAAATGAAGCGAGTGAGAAGCTCAACGCCCAACAATTTTTCGTCAATGCTTACTATAGGTTCAGCAATGAATGTAGTATCCATAACAAACACCTTAAATTTCTACATAGGTTCATTCATAATGTGGTCTTTGTAACAAAAAATCAATAATGGTTTCTGTTATTTAAGTGTTTAACCTACTGAATTTGGTGGTTTTTTTTTGGGATTTTAGTGTTATGTCTTTGATGGTTTTTTGTTACTATTTTAAGCTTGCTTTGTTCGTAAAGCAAGAATTAGCGTGTATTATTCATAAACAATAGCTTATTAATCTAATCAATTTGTTTATAAATAAGGGGCTTACGCCCCTTTTTCCGTTTCAGGGAAGATGATCTCTGGATAATCCACCATTTCCACATAGTCGGACAATTCTTTCATGGAACACCCCGCGCTGTATGTCTTGAATGCTTCTGTGGCTGCGGCTTGGGAAGAGTGCCCCGTGATGTAGCCTATACGCTGTTCGGGTACTCCGGCACGGTCAAGACACGTGATAAAATGCCCCCTCAAACTGTGAAAGCATTGGCGATCTGTAGCCATAGGCACTACGCGACGCCGTAAGCGGGTGAATGCCTGGGAATAGAACGGCCCCTTTTTCCCGTCTTTGCGTTCAATCTTGTTAGCCTGTGGTAACAGGTAATCTCCAGTGTTCAAACTCAGATAATAATCCACCATACCGATCAGAAAAGCGTGGATCGGTATGTGCCTAACCCCTGCTTTCGTTTTCGATTTGCTAATGAAGAAAGTCTGTATCCCTTCCACTATAACAACATCTGATTTTTTCAAGCTGGCGATTTCGTCCAGCCTTGCACCAGAGAACAAACCGATCAGAATGACGGCTCGTAGTTCTTCGTCTGCTTCGTTGAGCAGGGTAGATAGTTGATGCCATTCAAACGGCTGGTAGCTCTCAATAGTGCGCCGTGCTTCGAGGTTCATGCCGTGAAACGGATTAAGCGGCGCTATAGCGTCGTAGCGACGTTTGGCAAACTCATAGAGGCTTCCCAGTGACGTTAACCAGTTTTGCAGCGTCTGCCCTGCTACGTCGCGTTTCTGCTGTTCTTCGATGAAATCCGTAACCAGCCGCCGTCCTATCTGATCCAAACTGATATCAACTTTCCCGATGCTCTGGAGAAATACTTCCACGGCCCGCGCCGATTTGCTCAGTGTGGACAATGAACGCCGATCCCGGTAGGCAGTTGCGTATTCATCCCGTAATAGGCACAGGTGGGGAATCGAACTGGCTCGCTCCTCAATCAGGGGTTTGTTTTTATTCTTGCGGATCTGTGAGTGCAGGGAAGTGATCGCAACTTGAATGCGTTTGTCCTCTGTATCCGGCTTGAACTGTTCTTTCAGGTTGTTCCACTCTACCAGCATGTGATTGCGAAAGTGACGCGCCTTGTAAATGTCCCGTGTACCTGTACTTTTCCGGTACAGACGTTTACCGCCGAACATGTGGCGCATGTAAGACGGGATGTAGATCTGAAACTGCCATACCCCATCCGGTGAAAGATAAAGATACTCCTGGCCCTTGATTGTCATGAGACTGATCCTCTAAAATCTCGCAATCAAGTATCAATAATAGTTACTATGTTGATTCTCTGACCGTCGCGCTATGGAAAAATGAAACGTCGTTTCGATTCCCTTCGCCCGCTCCAGATTTTCTTCATATCTTGTTATTCCTGTCGAATCCTTTATCCAGATTAGTGATATACCCAATTGGCTAACGTCGAAGCTATCACTCAGCATTGGCACGTCGTTTCTACCGCACTTCCTATAGATCTTTATAATGATAAATCGCCATTTTAATGCACGAATTATCTTGTTTGTGCATGTTTTTGCATGATAGGTTGTTGGGCATCACCTGCGATTAAAACCAACAACCCATCTGGAGCACTAACATGAAAAGTATGATCGTATTGATCGTGGGCCCCGTTCGTAGCGGAACAAACGGTGATGAACGGTTGATGCATGAAAATCTGGCACGTATGGAAAAAGCGGCGCTGGCGGTTTACCAGAAAGGGCACATTCCAGTGATTGGTGAGTGGCTGGCCTTCCCACTGGCGACGGCTGCGGGTTCGCAAAAGGTCGGTGACTCCATCAGCGAAGCGTATCTCTACCCGGTAGCTCATCGGCTGCTGACGCGATGCGATGCGGTATTGCGCCTGGAGGGCGCTTCAATGGGCGCGGACAACGATGTTCGTATTGCGAATGAGTTGGGGCTTATGGTCTACCAGCGACTTGATGAAATGCCGGAAGCGGTGTGATGAAACAAGCGCTCGCGGCCATAAAGCGTGCGCTTTAGCAGGATTCTTATTTTCCCTGAAGCGTCTCAGAACACATATCCCCTTCGATAATCATGTTCTGAGCCAGCAGCCAGCGAGTGGGGGAATGGGCAATGGCGAGTCGATGCAGCTTCTCGAACTGCTCAGCATTTGCCTCTCCATTCACGCGGATCAGGTAATGTAAGGTATCCGGATTGCCGTTGATGTTGGATGCTCGAGCCAGCAGATCCAAACGGCAGTCAGTTTCAATTTCAAGATGCGTCAGGCGGATATGCTCGCGGGCGGCTTCACCCGCGAATGTTGCCATCATGCAGGCATTAAAAGCCGTTAGCAGCAGTGCTTGCGGGGTGGGCGCCGTATTGCGACCACCGAGAAGCCGGGGTTCATCGGCATGGATGATATGGCGCGTTGAGGAGTAACGGCGGCCACGGCGAAGACGGGTATGGCTAGTGGACTCACTTGCCATACCGCCACGCCAGGTGGTGACAATGCCGAACGACGCCGACTCGTTTTTCATCATTGCCTCCCCCTATTTTTGTGTGTCAGCCTTATCAGGCGTTACGACCAGCCATCACGCCACCGTCAACGTCCCAGATAGCGCCGGTGACCCAGCCTGCTTTATCAGACAGCAGGAAGGAGACGGCTTCAGCGACATCGGCAGGCGTACCGACGCGACCAATCGGGTGGAAGCTGTCAAAACTGTTCATAACGGAACCGACCTCTTCTTTCGGAATGAAGCCTTCGTAGATCGGGGTGTGTACCACTGCCGGAGAGACGGCGTTTACGCGGATCCCTTTACTGCCCAACTCAATAGCAAGATTTTTAGTCAACGCGTGCAGGCCCGCTTTCGCCATAGAGTAGGCAGAAGATGGCGTTGCGCCAATGGCCTGCTGCGCCCACATTGAACCGATATTGACGATAGCGCCCTGGATACCGGCATTCACCATGTTGCGCACCACATCACGAGTAATAAAGAAGGTCGCACGGTTGATGCTCATGTACATGTCGTAGTCCGCCATTTCGTGTTCGGTGAACGCTTTCGGGAAGAAGACACCTGCGGCGTTGACCAGCAGACTAATGTCCTGATGTTCCGCGTTAATGGTGTTAATGACGTGCTGCATTCCTTCTTCTTTCATCAGGTCGGCAATGATAATGGAGACCTGACCATCGGCCATCAGTGCCTGACGAGCCTGCTCTGCTTTATCCTGGCGATTACCCACCAGAACCACGCTGCCGCCATTTTTCAGTACCTGCTTTGCGGTTTCAAAACCCATACCGCTGGTACCGCCTACCACTAACAATTTTTTACCGGAGAATAATGTGCTCATTGCTGACCTCGATGGTGATGTTCATTTTCACGGCGACATGCCGTTTGCTGTGGGGCCATGATGGCAGCGAGTGCTGAGCGTGACGAATCAGAAGAAATCGCGTGACGATAAAGAAAAACTATCTCGTGATGCAACATTGATGTTTTCAAGCGGGGAGAGAAGGAGCGGGTATTACGGTGGGGGGGGAAATCACCATGGTTAAGGTCTGCCTGGTCGACCGTTTAATAGCCTACCAAAAAAGGCTGATTTTTATTCTGAAATAGATAGATAAATAGGAAGATATGTAACTAGTTATAGCGTTAACGCTTAATATTCATATTGTTGGGTGGTCTTACTATTGATAAAAAATAAATAACGTAAGTGACTAATTGTTTTATCTATTTGATTTATAATGATAAATATTAAATATAAAGATGTGTAAATTTAATGTAATTTAATCTTTGATGTGATCCGTGACACTATTTTTGGAAAGTCAATTGCTAATTACTTGAGATCCATCACGTCTCAGACATCAATACATTCATGAAATAAATCTTTACGATCTCGATCACTAAAACAAATCTTCTAAAAAAATAAAATGCAATTCCATAAAAATGAAACATAATTTCAATTGAGGGTTATTGCATGTTTAAGAAATCTCTGGTCATGATGGCTTTGTGTGGCGCCTCTTTCGCAGCATCTGCAGTCACTGTCGATCTCCGTCATGAATTCATTGATGGTGGTAAAACAGATAAAACTAACGCGGATCGTGTTTCCGTTTCTCACCGCTTTGCGAATGGCTTTGGCTTCTCGGTCGAAGCAAAATGGAAATCAGGTGGGAATAATACCGACCAGCCGTTCTCTGACTTTGTTGGTAACGGTCACGAAGAAACAATTAGCTATCAATATAAATTCAATAAAAACTTCTCTGTTCAACCTGGTTTTAATATCGAAAGTAACGACAGTCGCTCCATTTACAAGCCAAACCTGCGAGTGCAATACAGCTTCGATAATGGTTTCTACGTTGCTGCCCGTTACCGCTATGACTACACTCGCTACCCGTCAAATGCCAACAAAGATGATGACAAAGTCAACCGTGGCGATGCATGGGCAGGCTATGTGTTCGGCGACTGGCGTACCGAGTTGAACTATGTTTACGCACGTAGTACCGAAGGGACTGCACGTAACAATAACAAGCCATACTCTCAGGAATATAACGTCAAAGTGGCGTATAAAATTGATAAAAACTGGGCACCATACGGCGAAGTGGGCAACGTTGGCGTGAACGACCGTGATGATCGCCAGACCCGTTTCCGTGTCGGTGTAGCATACTCTTTCTAATACATACTTCTTTAGCGATGCCCCGATATAATTATCGGGGCTGCACTCTTTTATTTCCCATTCATGCACAGCTGGAAACCATCATTGTTTATTATTTAGTAGCCGCTATAGGCTATTTCTAATTATTTTATAGTGTACAGACACTTTCCCCTCCATCCCACGTATGAAAACTTTCTCGCTGTGGTTTTTCGCCGTAAGTGATGAATCTCACCCCCAGACAGGTCTATGCTTAGTCTCGAACCCATATAAAAAAATAGAGGCAATGTCATGGATAAGGAACTACTGGACGCAGGCTATCGTGTCTATACCGGGGAGAAGATTGATGTCTACTTCAACACGACGATGTGCCAGCACTCGGGCAACTGCGTACGCGGAAGCAGCAAGCTATTTAACCTGAAACGTAAACCGTGGATCATCCCGGATGAGGTTGATGAGCAAACGGTGGTGCGCGTTATCGACACCTGCCCAAGCGGTGCGCTGAAATACCGTCATCACGATTAAGAGAGGGAAACATGGATATTCTGGAAGGCCATAACAAGTTCTACGTTAACGACAGCGACGGTAATCAGGTGGCGGAAATCGTCTTTGTTCCCACCGGCGAGCATCTGAGCATCATTGAACACACTGATGTAGACGCGAGTCTGAAGGGGCAGGGCGTTGGCAAACAGTTGGTGGCTAAGGTGGTGGAGAAGATGCGTCAGGAAAAGCGCAAAATCATCCCGCTGTGCCCGTTTGCGAAACATGAATTTGATAACACCCGCGAGTATGACGATATTCGCGCCTGAAACGCCGCGCCAGCGTGAGCTGGCGCATCTTCACTAGCGAAGCTGTTCGAACAGCAGCGCCACGGCGATAAGCACCATCAACCCACCGGAAAAACGGCTGACAACCCGCGCTGCCTGCGGACGGCTAGCCAACAGCGCGCGTGAACCGTACCCCACCAGTAAATAGATAATCGTGCAGGTGATGAGATGCATTACCCCGAGTGCTGACATCTGCATTGCCACCGACCACTGGCCGTGGGGGTCGGTAAACTGCGGCAGCAGCGCCAGAAACAGCAGAAAGACTTTTGGGTTGAGGCCGCTGATGCACATGCCTTTCAGCGCCCATTGGTTCCAACCGCCGCTTTGCTGCGTGGCGCTGGATACCGTTGCTGGATGGCGTAACAGCGACACACCGAGCCACAGCAGATAACACGCCCCCAGCAGCGTAATCGCCGACAGCGCTAGCGGATGCCCCGCTATCAGCACGCCAACGCCCGCCACCACGATAATTGTCGCCAGCAAATGGCCGGACATCAGCCCCGCCACCGCAGGCACAATGGTGCGTCCGTGGATCCCCGCGCTAATGGTGTAGGCCCAATCGGCGCCCGGCGTCATGATAAGCAAAAACGAAACCAGCCAGAATCCCGCCACCAAACTCATTTCCATACCCGAATTGCCTCGCGCTTGCTCATCATGTTAACCCCGAAAACCCTTACTGAATGTCAGGAAAGAATATCGGTATTGCCGCGCAATGAGCTTTCAATGTTATGCTGGAAACCCGGCCTGAGAGAGAGAATCTTCTAAGTGGACAGCATTGATCGAAAAATTCTTGCACAGCTACAGGCCGATGGCCGTTTATCTATCACTGAGCTTGCTGAACGGGTAAATCTGAGCCTGTCTCCGTGTCACCGACGTCTGCGGGCGCTGGAACAGGAAGGGGTGATTACCGGCTACCGCGCTAACCTCGACCCAGGAAAAATGGGCTTTAACTTCGTCGCGTTGGTCTTTGCGACCCTGAAAGAGGGTGACAGGAAGGCGGTCAGCGCGTTTGAAGAGGCGGTGGAAGAGATCCCGCAGATCGTGATGGCCCAGCGGCTATTTGGCGACCCGGACTATCTGATGCAGGTGGTCACGCGCGATCTCTCCTCATTCCAGAAACTCTACGATCAAAAGCTGTCGGCGATGCCGGGTGTGCAGCACCTGCGCTCAACGCTGGTGATGAAAACGGTAGTGCAGGACCGGCCTTTCCCGCTGGAGACGCTGAAATAACCCCAGTCACAAAGTATTTGGCTGAAACGATTCGTGTGCTAATATTCATTCACAGGGGATGGCATTCCCCCTTGAACCGCCGTGTGGCTGATGATGCCTGTTTGTATTCCTGGACCGGGAATGAACAGGCACACCTCTACTGCGTCCAGGATGATTAATTCATCTGAGGATGCGTCAATGCTCTCTGAACACTTCGCTCGTAAAAACTCGCTTTTCTTCCTGATACAGTGGCTCCTGCTGGCTGTAGTTATTGCCATACTCGTCGGCTCCGCATCTGCCTTATTTCTCTTCTCGCTCGACTGGGCGACCGCCACGCGCCTTCAGCATCGCTGGCTTATCCTGTTACTACCTTTCGCTGGCTTTGCTGTGGGCTGGATCTACCTGCGCCTCGGCCGTTCGGTAGAGGCGGGGAATAATCTGATACTGGAAGAGGTCCACAGCCCGGCGAATACGATTCCACTGCGGATGGCGCCGCTGGTGTTTATCGGCACGGTGGTATCCCATCTTTTCGGCGCGTCGGTTGGCCGTGAAGGCACGGCGGTACAAATGGGCGCCTCGATTGCCGATCGGTTCACGCCGCTGTTAGGGCTGGATAACGATGCGCGTCGGATGGTGCTGATGGCGGGCGTCAGCGCAGGCTTTTCTTCCGTATTTGGTACGCCGCTTGCCGGGGCAATTTTCGGCCTTGAGGTGATGGCGATAGGCCGCATGCACTACACCGCGATTTTCCCCTGTCTGGTCGCGGCGGTGGTGGCAGATCAGGTTGGCCTGATGTGGGGCGTGCACCATACGCATTACGCGATGTCATCTATTCCGATGATGTCGGTCTGGGTACTGGGTGCCGTTATTGTGGCGGGCTGCTGCTTCGGCCTGGCTTCCCGGGTGTTTGCCGATGCCACTCACCTGATTGGCGGCATGATGAAAAAACGGATTGCCTATGCGCCGCTGCGCCCGTTTATCGGTGGGGTGGTGGTCGCTGCGGCGGTCTATCTGCTACATGCTGACCGCTACATTGGTCTTGGTATTCCGGTGATTGTGGATGCCTTCCAGCACCCGCTGGCGCCGTGGGATTTTCTTGGCAAATTGGTCTTTACCGTCACCTCGCTGGGCAGCGGGTTTAAAGGCGGGGAGGTGACGCCGCTGTTCTACGTCGGCGCTACGCTTGGCAATGCGCTGGCACCGTTGCTGCATCTGCCGTTTGCCTTCCTTGCAGGGTTGGGATTTGTGGCGGTCTTTGCCGGTGCGGCGAATACGCCAATTGCCTCGACGCTGATGGCGATTGAACTGTTCGGCGCGGATATCGGCGTGTATGCCGCGATGGCCTGCGTGGTGGCCTATCTGGTCTCGGGCTATACCGGTATTTATCGTTCCCAGCGGGTAGCCTGCCTGAAGCACAGCATCGTGCCGGAAGGGATAAAGCTGGCGGAGCTGCCTGCCTGGCAGCGTGAAAATTGTCACCCGGAATCTGTCGTTGTCGAAGCTAAAGAGGAAAACTGACGCTTATCCGGCCTACAGGCCTCCCCTGGCCTTATTGCAAAAATGTAAATAACTAACTCAATATTTGTTATTTCAGAATGGCTGCGCATTCTGGCTATCTTGGTTCCAGCCCACTTTCGGCATCGAATCAGGAGAAACCAGAATGAGCAGACAAATCAAATTAGGGGCTTTCCTTCCTGGTGGCGGCCAGCATATCGCGGCGTGGCGTCACCCTGATGCTCCCGCCGATGGCGCGACCAGCTTTGAATTCCATAAGCAGCTTGCCCAGACCGCAGAACGCGGCCTGTTTGATGCCTACTTTCTGGCTGATGGCCTGGCGATCCCCGCTTCCGGCGTGACCGACGGCGGTACCGCGAAAGTGGCGGGCTTCGAGCCGGTGACCCTGTTTTCGGCGCTGGCGCCATTGACGCAAAATATCGGCTTTATCGCCACCGCTTCCACCACTTACGAAGAACCCTATAACCTGGCACGCAAGTTTGCTTCGCTGGATCTCATCTCCGGCGGGCGCGCGGGCTGGAACGTGGTGACCACCGCTACCGAAGCCGCGGCCCACAACTTTAATCTGGATACCCAGCATCCGCATGAGTACCGCTACCAGCGGGCGAAAGAGCACGTCGAAGTGGTGAAAAAACTGTGGGACAGCTTTGAAGACGACGCGTTTTTACGTGACAAAGCCTCGGGCCAGTTCTTTGACCGCAGTAAGGTGCACAACACCGATCACGTCGGTAAATTCTTTAAGGTCCGCGGGCCGCTGAACGTGCCACGCTCGGCGCAAGGTCAGCCGGTGATTGTGCAGGCGGGGCAATCTGAAAGCGGCCGTGCGCTGGCTGCCGCGACGGCCGAAGTGATCTTTACCTCGCATCAGCATCTCGACACCGCGCAGGACTTCTACCGCGATATCAAATCACGTGCTCGCGCCGTCGGCCGTAACCCTAACCATGTGCTGATTATGCCTGGCGTCGCGCCGTTCATTGGGCGAACGGAGGAAGAGGCGAAGGAGAAGTACCACAAGCTGACCTCGTTGATTGTCGAAGCCGACGGCATCGCCCTGCTGAATGGCCTGGCCGGTGGCGGTATCGATCTCGGGAAATTCGACCCGGACGGCCCGCTGCCACCGCTACCGGTGACCGAAGGGATGAAATCGCGCCCCGAGCTGATTCGCCAGATTGCCGATGAAAACAACTTCACCATTCGCCAGCTCTACCAGTGGGTGGCGACCGCTCGCGGTCATTTCACCGTGGTGGGCAGCGCCGAACAGGTGGCAGATACGTTGCAGGAGTGGTTTGAAAACGAAGCCGCCGATGGCTTCAACGTGCTGCCGCCGTGGCTTCCGGGCGGCCTGGACGACTTTATCGAACTGGTGGTGCCGATTTTACAAAAACGCGGGCTGTACCGTACTCAGTACGAGGGCAAAACGCTGCGTGAAAATCTGGGGCTACCGTTTGCCAGCAACCGCTACAGCGCCGTGCGTAACAGCAAAGTGGCTTAAGGAGGCGTAATGTTCTATTCCACGACCCGAATTCGCCTGAAGGCGCGCGTGCAGGCGAAGCCTGCCTACCAGGTGTGGTATCAACGCAGCCTGTCGCTGATCGCGCGCTATGGCCTGCTGGTGCTGTTCTTTGCCGGCTGGCAGATTGCCAGCACCGCCGGTTGGCTGAACGCGGCGATCATCCCGCCGCTGGATAAAATCTTTGTCGCCCTGTGGAACGGTATGACTCAGGGCGCGCTGCTGGGTGACATTACCATCAGTCTTCAGCGTGCCGGGCTGGCCTTCGCCGCGGCTATCGTGGTGGGGATCCCGCTGGGGCTGTTTATGGGCCAGATTCGCCCGCTGGAACAGGCGCTGGATCCTATCCTGCAACTGTTCCGTCAAACCTCGGCGCTGGCGCTGTATCCGATCTTTATCCTGCTGCTGGGCTTAGGGGAAACCTCCAAAGTGTTCGTGATCTTCTGGGCGGCGCTGTTCCCGATTCTGCTGTCGACCATCAGCGGCGTGAAGGAGGTGGATACCAAACTGCTGGAGATGGCGCGCA
The DNA here is from genome assembly GCF_036759945.1 of Kluyvera sp. CHPC 1.251. Taxonomy (NCBI): domain Bacteria; kingdom Pseudomonadati; phylum Pseudomonadota; class Gammaproteobacteria; order Enterobacterales; family Enterobacteriaceae; genus Kluyvera; species Kluyvera sp. CHPC 1.251. The sequence goes on from NZ_JAPKIC010000008.1 coordinate 183,912, forward strand.
CCTTTGGCGCCGGACGCCTGACGCTGTTCTACCGGGTAATAGTTCCCGCTTCCGTTCCCTCTATTTTTATCGGCCTGCGCCTGTCGGCCACCACCGCGCTGCTGCTGCTGATTGCTGCCGAAATGATCGGGGCGAATCAGGGGATCGGTTTCAGGGTGATGAATGCGCAATATAACTTCCAAATACCCATGATGTTTGCCGCGATATTTCTACTGGCGTTTGCCGGGTTATTAGCGAACGCGATTCTGGTCGTACTGCAACGTCGTCTGTGTCGATGGAATATCCGTAGCCGTTAATTTTGCACGTTATTTTGCGTTTTTACTTATCGCCATAAAGGAATTTTTATAATGAAAAAACAGTTCTATTCTGCGTGGGTTGCGGTACTTTTCTTATTGGGTGTGAGTGCGTCGGTTCGTGCTCAGGATGAAGTGACGATGCGCTATATGGCGAGCTATGGCGGTATTTCCGCTCACGAACTGGCGGAAGCGCTGGGATATTTTAAAGGTACCGGCGTGTCGATTAAAAATGCCGGTTACGCCAGCGGTGGCCCGGAGTCTTTATTTGCTCTGGCGTCCGGCAGCATTGATGTTGGTTCAGCGGCGACGCCAGCGGTCATTAATGCCATTGCCAACGGTAACGACTTTGTGGCGGCTTACCCGACCAACGGCATCAATGAAACCACCAAATCCATCTTCTACGTGAAGGAGGATAGCCCGATTAAGTCCATCAAAGATTTAGTCGGAAAAAGCGTGGCGGTAAACACCCTGGGCGCGCATCTGGACTATACCCTGCGGGAAGCGCTGCATCAGGCAAACCTGCCGGAAAACGCCGCCAGACCGGTCGCGGTTCCGGGCCCTCAGCTTGAGCAGACTCTGCGTTCGGGCCAGGTTGACGTTGCCGCCTTTGGCTACTGGCAGACCACCTTCGAAGGCGTGGCGCGTAGCCACGGCGGCCTGCGCCCGATCTTCAACGATGCGGACGTGCTGGGGCCGATTGCCGGTGGCTTTACGGTGCTGCGTTCCGACTTCGTCAAACAGCACCCGGATGCGGCGCGCATCTTCGTGGTTGAGTCGGCTCGTGCGCTGGATTATGCCCGCGACAACCCGGCGCAGGTGCGCGACATTATGGCGAAGATCCTTAAAGAACGCGGCGAGAACCCGGACGTGGCGCAGTACTTCACCGGCTACGGTGTCCGCAAAGGCGGTCTGTCGGAACCTCATGATGTGCAGTTCTGGCTGGATATTCTTGAGCGCGATGGCGTGCTGAAAAAAGGCCAGCTTAAAGCGTCAAATATTTTGCTGAAAACGGAAGGTGTATGATGACATCAACCACGCAGACCGCCCGCGGCGATATCTCGATTTGTCGTTTACGCAAGACCTTTTCCCTTGAGGGGAAGCCGTTTGACGTCTTCCGCGACCTCAATTTACAGATTGAAAGTGGGCAGAGTATCGCCATCGTTGGCCCCAGCGGCTGCGGCAAAACCACGCTGCTGCGAATTCTCGCAGGGCTGGAAACGCCGGATGCGGGCGACGTGGTGGTTGATGGTCAGGCGGTACACGGAATGAGCCGCGAGCGGGCAGTGATTTTCCAGGAGCCGCGCCTGCTGCCGTGGCTGACGGTGCTGGAAAACGTCAGCTTTAGCCTCGACGTGCAGGGCGTGCCGCGCAAGCAGGCCAGGGCGCGGGCGAAAGAGGCGATTGAGCTGGTGGGGCTTAGCCACTGCGAGCAGGCGCTGCCCAACCAGCTTTCCGGCGGCATGGCCCAGCGCGTCGGCATTGCCAGAGCGCTGACCATTCAGCCGGAAATTCTGCTGCTGGATGAGCCGCTAGGGGCGCTGGATGCGATGACCAAAATCACCATGCAGGAAGAGCTGGCGCGCATTCGCGATGCGGAAAAGATGACGATGGTGCTGGTGACGCACGATCTGGAAGAGGCGATTTACCTTGCCGATCGGGTGATTATTTTGCCAAAAATTAAAGGCGACCCGATTCGTACCATTGAGGTGACATTACCGCGACCGCGTGAACGTAGCAGCACGGATTTTGTTCTATTACGCCAGCAGCTTATGGCGGAATTCGGCCTGCATTAATTACTGAATTAAACTCAAATTATTTAAATTTTATTTCCACGCAAACAATACGGATGCTTTTTTTAATTAAAAAAAGCGGGGTGGGTAGTTTGTTAATAACTCTAAGTGGAAAGTGAGTGGTATTTTAAAATAATGTAAAAGTGCGCTACTATTAGCGCACACATTACATTTAGCTATGCGAATATCATCATTATGCCTGCTATTAATAAAAAACTATTTACCCTGGCGACCATCGCGCTGCTGGTCAATTCAGCGGCTTACGCAGATACCGATACCACCGAAAAAACCGACGTTCTGCTGATTGGCGGCGGGATCATGAGCGCCTCACTGGGCACCTGGTTACAGGAGTTACAGCCTGACTGGAAACAGGTGATGGTGGAGAAGCTTGATAAAGTCGCGATGGAATCTTCTAATGGCTGGAATAACGCCGGTACCGGCCACTCCGCTAATATGGAGTTGAACTACACGCCGGAGCGCCCGGACGGCACCATCGACGTGACTAAGGCGCTGGAAATTAACGAACAGTTTATGATTTCCCGCCAGTTCTGGTCCTCGCAGGTGAAGCGCGGCATTCTGAATAATCCCCATAGCTTTATTAATTCCACGCCGCACATGAGCTTCGTCTGGGGCGATAAAAACGTGGATTACCTCGGTAAACGTTACGATGCGCTGCAGAAAACCACGCTGTTCCAGGGCATGAAATTCTCCACCGATCATCAGCAAATTGCCCAGTGGGCGCCGCTGGTGATGGCCGGTCGTGACCCGCAGCAAAAGGTCGCTGCTACCTGGACGCCGGTCGGTACCGATGTTAACTACGGCGAAATTACCCGTCAGCTGATCGGCAGCCTGCAGAAGAACAACCACTTCACGCTGCAAACCTCCTCTGAAGTGACTGAATTCAAACGCAACGGCGATAACTCCTGGCACGTCACCATTGAAGATGTGAACAGCGGTAAGCAGCATGCTATCGATGCGAAGTATGTCTTTATCGGTGCCGGCGGTGGGGCGCTGAAGCTGCTGCAGAAAACCGGTACTCCGGAAGCAGACAATTACGCGGGCTTCCCGGTTGGCGGCTCTTTCCTGATGACCGAAAACCCGGACGTCACTCGTCAGCATATGGAAAAAGTGTACGGTCAGGCTTCCGTGGGTGCGCCACCGATGTCGGTGCCGCATATCGATGCGCGCTTTATCGATGGCAAGCGTGTGGTGCTGTTTGGGCCGTTCGCGACCTTCTCCACCAAGTTCCTCAAACAGGGTTCGTTCTTTGACCTGCTGAGCACCACCACGACCAGCAACGTGATGCCGATGACCCATGTGGGTCTGGATAACTTCGACCTGGTGAAATACCTGGTGAGCCAGGTGATGCTGAGCGATGACGACCGCTTTGCCGCGCTGAAAGAGTACTACCCAGAGGCGCGTAAAGAGGACTGGAAGCTGATTCAGGCAGGCCAGCGCGTGCAGATCATTAAGAAAGATGCGGACAAAGGCGGCGTGCTGAAGCTGGGTACCGAAGTGGTGGTTGACCAACAGCGCACCATCTCTGCGCTGCTGGGCGCATCACCGGGTGCCTCTACCGCTGCGCCAATCACCCTGAACGTGATTAAAAAGCTGTTCCCGGATCAGTTCAACTCACCTGAATGGCAGAGCAAAATTCGCGGTATCGTACCGAGCTTTGGCCAGAACCTGAACGGCAACGTTGCGCTGACCCAGCAGGTTTGGGATGACACAGCCGCCACGCTCGAGCTGACCAAGCCGCCGGTGATTCAGATGCCAGCGGCCCCAGTTGCTCAGGCAAAACCGGCAGAGCAGCCTGCGAACGCGTCACCGCAGCACGATATGGCGCTGTAATATCGTTGTGATTGCCGGATGGCGGCTTCGCCTTATCCGGCCTACAAAAAAAGCCTGTCAGGTTACCCTGGCAGGCTTTTTTACATCCGTGATGCGCTTACCCGAAGAACATCACCGACACGCACAGCAGACCGACAATCAGCGTAATCAAGCTGCCGATTGAACGGTAAGGCTTGAGCGACGGGATCAGGTAGGTCGACAGCGTTGGCATGATAAACAGAATCATGGCAATCAGCGGGCCGCTGATGGCGTAAATCATCGAAATCGCGTTCGGGTTAATGCAGCAGACGATAAAGGTCACCGCCGACACCAGCAGGATAGAGAGCCCACGGTTAAACGAGCGGCTCTTGCGAACGCCAACCTGGTTCAGCGAAGATTTCACCATCTCGCTGGCCCCTTCAATGACCCCAAAATAGGTGCCGAGGAACGATTTCGACATCGCGACCACCGCGACCACAATCCCGGAAATCGACAGCCAGCTCGGAGAGTTTGGCATCATCGACAGGGCGGAAAGGATGGTCACGCCTTCGGCTTTCGCCGTATTGATATAGGACGGTGGAATCGACATCAGGCAACTGAACACAAAGAACAGCACGCTCAGGCAGATGACCAGATACGCCACCTTCATGATTTTTTTGCATTTACCCATGGCCTGCTCGCCATATTTCTCCCGCCGGTCGATGGCGAAGGTGGAGATAATCGGCGTATGGCTAAAAGCGAAAACCATCACGGGAATGGATAACCACACCTGGTGCAATGTATGCGTGCTGACTTCCATCTGCGTGGTCAGCAGCGACGGCTGCCAGCTTCCGGTCAGGTAGATAGACAGGAACAGGAAGTAGGCAATCAGCGGGAAGACCAGCATGCCCATCACTTTGATGGTCGTCTGACGACCCGTCAGGAAGATCAGGTTTAGCAGCAGTACGACGCCAAGACTGACCAACGCTCGTGTCGTGAGATCGACCGGCATATGGTGACCAATCTGCTCGGTCAGCGAGTTGGTGATGGCCACCGCGTAAATCAATACCACCACGAAGAAGGCAACGAAGTAGAGCGTGGTAATCAGGTTGCCGATCTTTTTGCCGTAATAGTGGCTGACGGCACCGGTGATACCAACGCTTGCCGGGGTGTTAGCGGACAGGATGAACTGACATAAGGCGCGATGCGGCCAGTAGGTCAGGGGCCAGGCGACGAGGGCGGTAATAAACAGCACCACGGCACCTGCGGCGCCAAGCTGGATGGGCAGGAAAAGGGTCCCCGCGCCGACGGCAGTGCCATATAAGGCAAAGCTCCATAGCGTCTCTTCTTTAGACCAAATTTTAGACATTATCTGAATATATCAACCATAAAACCAAAAAAATGGCGGATAATTTACCATAATTAGCTTTTCGTGTGGCTGAACATTTTCAGACCGATTGTTATCGGCCTGAAAAGCAGATTAATTTTGCGCGTAAAGGTTCTGTTGACGGCGCTTGATAATGCGATCGCGCAGGGTGTCGTAAACCCAGTTGTAGAGCATGGTGTAGGGCAGGAAGAACAGAAAGAAACCAATCTCCAGCGTCAGCGCCTGCAGGAGAGTCACGCCCAGCACCAGTGACACGATGCTCACCCCGATAACAATAAACCCGCACTCAAAGCCGAGCGCGTGCAGGGCACGAACCTTAGCGGTACGAATAACGCGGGTCACCGGCCAAAAGCGGTCGAAACCGGCGTTATAGATGATATTCCAGATCATCGCGGTGGTGGCCAGAATGACCGTTAGCCCGCCCATTTCAAGTACGGATCGCTGCATCAGGTAAGCCGCGGTAGGGGCGAGGATCGCGGTGGCGATCCCCTCGAAGCACACGGCATGGAAGATACGCTCCGGGAGTTTTCTGCGATGTAATGAATCGTTTTGCATCTTGTGACCTTTGATTTATGGAATGCGATAGTGGGCATTTTATGGATAAATGTGATAAGTAAAAGATAGAAACCATCGATAAAGTAGATACATCATGCGCTATTCTCCCGAAGCCCTGACCGCGTTTGTTGAAACGGTCTCCTGCGGCTCTTTCTCAGCGGCGGCGCGTCGCTTACGAAAAAGTCAGTCCACCATCAGCACCGCCATTGCCCATCTTGAGGCGGATCTCGGCGTGACGCTGTTTGACCGTTCCACACGCCAGCCGCTGCTCACTGCCGAAGGGCAGCGGGTGCTGAGCTACGTACAGGCCATTCTGAGCGCCAGCGAACGGCTGGATGAGCTGGCGGTGTCGCTCAGCGGCGAGACCGAGGCGCGGCTGACCTTTGTGCTTTCCGATACGCTGCATCCCGACGTGCTCGAAGATCTGCTGGCTCAGTTTGACCGCCGTTTTCCGCACACGGAATTTGAGTGCCTGGTAGGGGAAGACGACGACGTGGTGGATCTGCTGCAAAAAGGGCGCGCGCAGGTTGGCTTAATTGAAGCGCGGGATAGCTATCCTACCGATATCGGCCATACCCGTTTGCCGATGCAAACGCGCATGGCGATTTACGTGTCGCCGACGCATCCCCTGGCCGCTGAGCGAGGGCTGGAGTGGGAGCAGTTGAGCACCTGGCGCGAGCTGCGGCTGAATACTTATCTGGAAAATCGCACTACGCCAGCGCGTGGGCCAGTGTGGTCTGCACCAAACTATCTGATGCTGCTGAGCATGGCGGCGCAGGGGCTAGGCTGGTGTGCATTGCCCTGTGCGCTGGTGGACGAATTTGCGCGCTCGGCTGAGCTGACTATGCTGGATATTGTGGGCTGGCCAATCTCGGTATCGACCGACCTTCTATGGCATAAAGCCTCACCGCTGGGCGCGGGGGGAAGTTGGCTGCGACAGTATTTGCAGCAGGTTTCTGCCTGAATGAAACGGGGTGAATTTCCTTTGTGATAAAACTCACTTTTTTTAAACAATTACGATAATAGTTGATAACAATCATCTACTATACGCGGATAATTTTGCGCTGAGGTCGAGATGAAAGACGTCGTTATCGTAGGTGCTGTCCGAACGCCCATCGGCTGTTTTCAGGGGGCGCTTGCCCGCCATTCCGCCGTGGAGTTGGGTAGCCTGGTGATTAATGCCCTGGTCGAACGTAGCGGAATTTCCGCCGCGACCATTGATGAGGTGATCATTGGTCAGGTATTAACGGCGGGAACCGGACAGAACCCGGCGCGACAGTCTGCCATTAAAGGCGGCCTGCCGAATACCGTCTCGGCGATTACCATCAATGACGTGTGTGGCTCTGGTCTGAAAGCGTTGCATCTGGCCACGCAGGCGATTCAGTGTGGCGAGGCCGATGTGGTGATTGCTGGCGGGCAGGAGAACATGAGCCGTGCCCCGCATGTACTGACCGATAGCCGCACTGGCGCGCAGCTCGGCAATAGCCAACTGATTGATAGCCTGGTGCATGATGGCCTGTGGGATGCCTTCAACGATTACCATATGGGCGTGACGGCCGAGAACCTGGCGCGTGAGTATGGTATCAGCCGCGAGCAGCAGGACGCGTGGGCGCTCAGCTCACAGCACAAGGCCCGTCGGGCTATCGACTCAGGACGTTTTCGCGATGAAATTGTCCCGGTCATCAATCTACAGCCTGGCGGTTCACAAATTGTCGATACCGATGAGCAGCCACAAACCGATGCGAGTGCCGAAGCGCTGGCGCGTCTGGTCCCCTCTTTTGATCATGCTGGTTCCGTGACCGCGGGCAACGCCTCGTCCATTAATGACGGCGCGGCGGCGGTGCTGATGATGAGCGAAAGCAAAGCGCTGGAGCTAGGGCTACCGATCCTTGCCAGGATCCGCGCTTTTGCCAGCGTCGGCGTCGATCCCGCGTTAATGGGCATCGCGCCGGTCTATGCCACCCGCCGCTGCCTTGAGCGAGCAGGCTGGCAGCTGAGCGATGTCGATCTTATAGAAGCCAATGAAGCGTTTGCCGCACAGGCGATCTCGGTGGGCAGAATGCTGGAGTGGAACGAGCAGAAGGTCAACGTCAACGGCGGGGCGATTGCATTAGGGCATCCTATCGGAGCTTCGGGCTGCCGTATCCTGGTTTCGCTGGTTCACGAAATGGTGAAACGCGATGCCCGTAAAGGACTGGCCACGCTGTGCATCGGCGGCGGTCAGGGTGTGGCGCTTGCCGTCGAACGCGATATTCAGTAATAACGCTTTAGTTTCCCCTTAATTCCCCCCCTCACAGAAAGACCTCAATCGAGGTCTTTTTTGTTTATATGCCCGAATTTATGAGAATAGAAATGGACTTCTGTCTAGTTCATTCCCTTATGTATTTATGTTCATTTGTATCAGTTGTAAATGACGCGTATGAGATGACGCTTAGGCAGATTATTAGTAAAACATAAATTATTACTATCGCTAAGAATAACTGTGGTTATTTGTTTTTGCGTAAGTTGCTGTTATTAATGAATTTTAATTTAATTAAAAATACCTTTATATAAAAGTTTGTGATCTGCGTTTTATTTTTAAGGGACATCTTTGATTTTTTGTTGAGCTTTATCACGTCCTTCGTGTGCCGGATTTTCTGAAACAAATAATTACGATCTTGATCACTAAAATGCAAAACCGGAAAAAATAAAATCCAATTTCATAAAAAAGAAACATAATTTTAATTGAGGGATGGCAAATGTTTAAGAAAACTCTGGCCCTGGCCGTATTATCTGGTATGTCTTTCGCTGCATCTGCGGTAACCGTTGACCTGCGTCATGAATATATTGACAGCGGCTCCAACGCAGACCGTGTTGCGGTATCCCATCGTTTTGATAACGGTCTTGGTTTTGGCGTAGAAGCAAAATGGAAAACGGGTGGTGATGCTGATAAACAGGATCGCCCGTTTAACGAAGTGGTGGGTAATGGTCACGAAGAGTCCATTAACTGGCGCTGGAAGGCGACAGATAACTTTGCCCTGAACCCTGGCTTTAACATTGAGAGTAAGGACAGCTTCTCAATCTACAAACCTTATCTGCATGCGCAGTACAGCTTTGATAACGGTTTCTACGTCGCAGCCCGCTACCGTTATGAATACACCCGCGTACCGGCAAGCGGCGGCGTTGACGATAAAGTGAACAAAGTGGATACCTGGGTTGGTTGGGCGATGGGCGACTGGCGTGCAGAGCTGAACTACGTGTATGCACGCAGTACGGTAGCCGACGATCAGCATAAGAGCCTGTATCGTAACAACAACAAACCGTACAGCACCGAATATAACGCTAAGCTGGCGTACAAATGGGATAAGAACTGGTCCCCGTACTTTGAAGTGGGTAACGTGGGCGTGAAATCGACCGATGAGCGTCAGACCCGTTTACGTGTGGGCGTTGCTTACTCCTTCTAAATAAATTCGGACCCTCATCCGTTTTCCCCCCGGAGCATTTAGCCGGGGGTTTTCGTTTTTGGTGCGGCGCGAGTTTCCCCTCACCCTAACCCTCTCCCCAAAGGGGAGAGGGGACCGTTGGGTGCAGTTATTCATTTCCGCACGGAATGTTCCCTCTCCCTTTTTAAGGGAGAGGGCTAGGGTGAGGGTTCCTGCTCCAACCGAAAAACCAGCCCAAAAAAAAGCCCTCCAGAGGAGGGCAAGGCCAGTTACAGAAACACAAAACTTAGATTTATTACGCTTTTACTAACACACGTTCAGCAGGCAGTTTGGCAATGTACAGCGCCGGCTTACCGTCTTTGTCAGAGCTGAACAGCACCGCGCTGTCGTCCGGGGTAAAGGACGGATGCGGGTGCGTTACCTGACGGCTGTTTTGTACCGTTGCCCACGACGTATCGTGACGAGCAATGCGGAAGTAAGCCTGTTTTGCCACGTCGAACGCGTACAGGTAGGGATCGTTATCAATGGTGTAGCCGCTGGTATCTTTCACATCAACCGGCGTGCCGGAACCGTCGCCAACCAGCATTGTGCCGTCGAAGTTGCTCATCAGGTGAGAGCAGGCTGGCATCTGCATCAGCGCTTCGTTTACGTTGGTATCCGGATTGAAACGGTAGATGGTGCGGCCTTGTTGCCCTTTCAGATACGAGACGTACACCAGCGCGGAGCCGTTTGGCACCCAGAATTCGTGCGTGCAGCTTTCACCTTCCGCGTGTTCTTTGACTTTGCGAACGTTGCTGCCGTCTTCATTAACCAGCCACATGCGTGCGTCGACCAGATCGTGCGGGCCTTCGTGGCAGAAGGCCACGGTGCTGTCATCGAATGGACGATAGATTGGATGGCCGAGCCAGATTTTTTCTTCGTGAATCGTCGCGCTTTCACCGGTTTTCAGGTCAACGCGCAGCAGACGGCAGTGCGGGCCTTTATGGAAAAAATCGTGGAACAACTGCCAGTCGTTCAACGGCGTCCAGTCGCTCTTCGCGATTTCGATGCCAACCAGCTTGGTGCAGTCGCTGTTCGATACCCAGGTGCCGTAGCCAACCCACTCATCTGGCACACGGTACACTTCACGCTCGACCAGGGTTTTCAGGTTAACTTCCAGCAGGGTACGGTCGTTCTTCACATAGTAGAGTGATTTATCGTCAGGAGAGAGGAAGCCGCCAAAAGTGTTATCACCTGCGCCTTCGGTCAGCTGTACGGCTTCGGCGTTGGCGACATCCAGTAAATAGTAGTTCCAGTGGCCATCGAATTCGCCGGCAAATAACAGGTGGCTGCCATCATTAAAGAAACACTTCTGATAGAAGTAGTTACGATGACACGTTACTTCCGGTGGCGTTAAGCGGGTGACCTCCGCGCCGGTATCTGGGTCGCGGCTGACCTCATAGTTCAATTTAACCCGCATGCCTTTAGCCATGATGCTCTCCTTTCACTCACTCTAGCGGTCGCAGGGTGCTATCTCCCGTGCTGGCCGATTCTGATGTTATTTTAAAAATTGGGTATCAATTTATCAAAACAGCGTTTCATTGTTTGTGATGTCAGACTCACTTTATACGAAAAATCATCATTTCTGCTACTTTTTTGTGTAGCCAATCTGCAGCTTGTCAAGCTCGCCTTTGTTTTCGCAACATCCTTTCTACTAAAGTGGTAATTTTTCAAAGAAACATGTAACTGAATGAATAATAGTATTTTTTGTTTTTTTGCAACGCGACAAAAGTGCATATTCGTGATCGCTTTTGCATTTTTGATATTATTACGCAGAAAAAATGAAACGATGTTTTATTTGTAATTGAAAACCCATTTCATCAGGGATAAGATACAAGCATTAAACAAAGCGGAACGCAGTTTCGTTTCTAATATAGAAGATAAAACCACATTTTCCTGGAGGTTCAGGTGGAAGTAAGACAGAGCATTCATAGCGCTCATGCTAAGACGCTGGATACGCAGGGCCTTCGAGACGAGTTTTTAGTTGAACAGGTTTTCACTGCTGATGAATACACTATGGTCTATAGCCATATCGACCGCATTATCGTTGGTGGCATTATGCCCGTGGCGAAAACGGTCTCCGTCGGCGGTGAAGTCGGCAAGCAACTTGGCGTAAGCTATTTCCTCGAGCGTCGTGAGCTGGGTGTCATCAACATTGGCGGTGCGGGCACGATTACCGTTGACGGTAAATGCTATGAAATTGGCCATCGCGATGCTCTGTACATCGGTAAAGGCGCGAAAGAAGTGGTGTTCGCCAGCATTGATGCGGCGAAACCAGCGAAGTTTTACTATAACTGCGCACCGGCCCACACCACTTACCCGACCAAAAAGGTCACGCCTGCAGACGTTGCGCCGGTTACGCTTGGAGATGACCTCACCAGCAACCGCCGTACCATCAATAAATACTTTGTTCCTGATGTGCTGGAAACCTGCCAGCTCAGCATGGGCCTGACCGAACTGGCGCCAGGTAACCTGTGGAACACCATGCCGTGCCATACCCACGAGCGCCGCATGGAAGTGTACTTCTACTTCAACATGGATGAAGACAGCTGCGTGTTCCATATGATGGGGCAGCCGCAGGAAACGCGTCATATCGTGATGCACAATGAACAGGCGGTGATTTCACCGAGCTGGTCAATCCATTCCGGCGTCGGTACGAAGGCTTACACCTTCATCTGGGGAATGGTGGGTGAGAACCAGGTCTTTGATGACATGGATCATGTAGCAGTTAGGGATCTGCGCTAGTCGCGGACAGCAAGCATTAGATTAATGATGCCTGTCCGGTACAGGCGCAAAACGACAAGGAATATAAAATGATTTTGGATTCATTCTCTCTGCAGGGCAAAGTTGCCGTAGTGACTGGTTGCGATACCGGTCTGGGTCAAGGTATGGCGCTGGGTCTGGCGGAAGCAGGCTGCGACATCGTCGGTATCAACATCGTTGAGCCAACCGAAACCATCGAACGCGTTACCGCACTGGGCCGTCGCTTCCTGAGCCTGACCGCTGACCTGCGTAAAATCGATGGCATTCCAGAACTGCTGGAACGCGCGGTGGCTGAATTCGGCCATATCGATATCCTGGTGAACAACGCGGGCCTGATTCGTCGTGAAGACGCGATCGATTTCAGCGAAAAAGACTGGGATGACGTCATGAACCTGAACATCAAGAGCGTGTTCTTCATGTCTCAGGCTGCGGCTAAGCATTTCATCGCGCAGGGTAACGGCGGCAAAATCATTAACATCGCCTCTATGCTCTCCTTCCAGGGCGGCATCCGCGTTCCATCTTACACCGCGTCTAAAAGCGGCGTGATGGGCGTAACTCGCCTGATGGCGAACGAGTGGGCGAAACACGGTATCAACGTGAACGCGATTGCACCGGGCTACATGGCCACCAACAACACCCAGCAGCTGCGCGCTGACGAAGAGCGTAGCGCGGCGATCCTTGACCGTATTCCAGCGGGTCGTTGGGGTCTGCCAAGCGATCTGATGGGGCCAATCGTGTTCCTGGCTTCTCCGGCATCTGACTACATCAACGGCTACACCGTTGCGGTTGATGGCGGCTGGCTGGCTCGCTAAGTTAGCTTTTGAGTGATAAAAAACCTGCTTCGGCAGGTTTTTTTATGTCTGTAGGATCCCCTGCGTCGCTTTGCTCGGCCGGGCTACGGATGGCACAGGCAACGTCGGGGTCTTTAATCATCCATATCTACATATTCATATCGTCCATGCACTTTCACCTACCAGAAAATAGTAACGCATGTGTAGTAGGGTTTTCTGGCTATATGTAACGGGTTTCACTTCCATGCGAAAGTCGAATGTCCATCACAAAACCAACCTATGCAGCAATATAATCCATATTAATAACGTTTATGGCCTGACGGTCTGGCGCGGCTATCTCGTATTTTCATTCCATGTCTTACTTTGTCTGGCAGGAAAAAAATGACTTCAATCAGCAACGATTCAACGTTAATGCCGAACGCCCAGCGCGATACCCGGCGCATGAATATGTTTGTTTCCTTTGCCGCTGCGGTGGCGGGGCTGCTCTTTGGCCTTGATATCGGGGTGATTGCCGGGGCGCTGCCCTTTATCACCGATCACTTCGTGCTCTCTAACCGCCTGCAGGAGTGGGTGGTCAGCAGTATGATGCTGGGGGCCGCCATCGGTGCGCTCTTCAACGGCTGGCTGTCGTTCCGCCTGGGCCGTAAATACAGCCTGATGGTTGGCGCCGTGCTGTTCGTGGCCGGTTCGCTGGGCTCCGGTTTTGCCGTTAACGTCGAAATGCTGCTGGTCGCCAGGGTTATCCTCGGCGTTGCCGTGGGGATCGCCTCGTATACCGCGCCGTTGTATCTGTCCGAAATGGCGAGTGAAAACGTGCGTGGCAAAATGATCAGCATGTACCAGCTGATGGTGACGCTGGGTATCGTGATGGCGTTTCTCTCCGACACCGCGTTTAGCTACAGCGGCAACTGGCGCGCGATGCTCGCCGTGCTGGCGCTGCCCGCTCTGGTGCTGATTGTGCTGGTGGTTTTCCTGCCGAATAGCCCGCGCTGGCTGGCGGAAAAAGGCCGTCATATTGAAGCGGAAGAGGTGCTGCGCATGCTGCGCGACACGTCTGAAAAAGCGCGCGACGAGCTGAATGAAATTCGTGAAAGCCTGAAGCTGAAGCAGGGCGGTTGGGCGCTGTTTAAGGTGAATCGCAACGTGCGCCGCGCGGTGTTCCTCGGCATGCTGCTGCAGGCGATGCAGCAGTTTACCGGCATGAACATCATCATGTACTACGCGCCGCGCATCTTCAAAATGGCGGGCTTCACTACGACTGAACAGCAGATGATTGCCACCCTGGTGGTCGGTTTAACCTTTATGTTCGCCACCTTTATTGCGGTGTTTACCGTCGATAAAGCTGGACGCAAACCGGCGCTGAAAATTGGCTTTACCGTGATGGCTATCGGTACGCTGGTGCTGGGCTACTGCCTGATGCAGTTTGATAATGGCACCGCGAGCAGCGGGCTCTCCTGGCTCTCCGTCGGTATGACCATGATGTGTATTGCGGGCTATGCGATGAGCGCGGCGCCGGTAGTGTGGATCCTTTGCTCTGAAATTCAGCCGCTGAAATGCCGTGACTTCGGTATCACCTGTTCTACCACCACCAACTGGGTGTCGAACATGATTATCGGCGCAACCTTCCTGACGCTGCTGGATTCCATTGGTGCGGCGGGGACGTTCTGGCTCTATACCGTGCTTAACGTGGCCTTTATCGGCGTGACCTTCTGGCTGATTCCGGAAACCAAAGGGGTGACGCTGGAGCACATTGAACGTAAGCTGATGAAAGGCGAGAAATTACGGGATATCGGCGTCTGATGGAGTACCCGGTGGCGCTACGCTTACCGGGCCTACAAAGTCGCGCCAAATGTAGGCCGGGTAAGGCGTAGCCGCCACCCGGCTTTTACACCTTCGCTAAATACAGCGCTGGCATTCCCTCAGCGTCCGAGGTATACAGCACCCACTCACTGTTCGGTGAAAACGACGGATGCGGATGGGTGACCTGACGGTCGCCGTCCAGCACCTTCCAGCTGCTGTTATGCTGGCAAATCGCTTTTTTCTCACCGGTTTTTAAATCAAACACCCAGATAAACGGATCGTTCAGGCTGATGTCGCCGGTGTTATGCGGCGCGCCGTCACCAACCACCAGGGAGCCGTCATGGTTACTCATCAGGTGCGAACAGGGCGGGATCTCCATCAGCTGGCGATTTTCCAACGTCTGTGGGTCGGCGCTGTAGAGATAACGGTGCGGGCTGTTCTCCTGATGCGCCACGTAGTAAAGCGCAGAGCCGTCCGGCACCCAGAATTCGTGGGTAAAACTTTCCCCTTTTTGATGCTGACGCACGCAGCGAACGTTGCTGCCGTCTTCATTGACCAGCCACATGCGCGCGTCGATGGCGTCACGCGGGCCTTCGTGACAAAACGCCACGGTCCGATCGTCAAACGGGCGGTAGATAGGGTGCCCGAGCCAGCGTTTTTCCTGCAGGATGGTCCGCTGTTCCCCGGTTTTCAGGTCGATGTTAATCAGACGGCATTCCGGGTTGGTAAAGTAGTAGGCGCGGAACTTCGACCAATCGGTTAATGGCTGCCAGTCGCTTTTTTTAATTTCGATGCCGACGAGCTTCGTGCAGTCTGAGTTTGCGACCCACGTGCCGTAGGCAACCCACTCATCGTCCACTTCGTAGACCACGTACTCTTCCAGCGTCGAGAGATCCAGGCGTCTCAGCTGGCGCGTGTCTTTCACGTACCATAACGATTGATCGTCGTCGGAAAGAAAACCGCCGAAGGTGTTATCCCCCGCGCCGTCGGTAAGCTGGGTCGCCTGCTGGGCGGCAATATCCAGTAAATAATAGTTCCAGTGCCCCTCGAATGCGCCGCCAAAAATCAGCTTGCCGCCGTCGCGGGTAAAGCATTTTTGGTAGAAGTAGTTTCGGTGGCAAATAATGTGCGGTGGCGTCATCCGGATCACCTCGTGACCGGTTTCGCTGTCTTTCTGCGTACGGAAATTCAGCGGGATGATTTTGCCTTTCATGTGCTTTCTCCTTAAATAAAAAAATACCCCGCAACCGGAAGTTGCAGGGTATTGATAGCTAAATCGTGATTAGCGCATGGCGCGTTTCAGAATACGCTCGCCCTGGCGCTGGAAGTCCGCTGCCGCTTCTTCTACGGATTTCTGGCCGTAGTCGATGTACTGCAGCGTGGTGCCGAACTGGGCAACGATCTGCGGATCGTCAAAGTAAGGAGAGACGCTCAGCTTCGCTGGCAGAGACTGCGCCAGACGCAGGCCCGCAACGGAAGGATCGCTCTCTTTCAGGATGCCGTCTTCGGTCAGGTATTTCACCGCGACTTTGCTCAGCGGCACGCCACGTTCCAGACCTAAGGTATCGACACCTTCTTTGCTGTTCAGCAGGAAGTTGATCACTTTCGCAGCGGCTTCCGGGTTCTTGGTGGATTTGCCGATGGAGAGCATCTGTGCAGGTTTGAAGAACAGACCCGCGTCGGTAGCGCCCGGCAGCATTGGATAGCTACCCAGCTCCAGCTTCGCTGGTGGCTTCAGGTTATCGGAGTACTTGTTAATGGTGGAGTTCCACATGTAAGTACCGCCCCATTCGCCCTGGATCCACGGCTTCATTTCATACATGTTGCTCTTGCCAAAGGACGCGTAGTACTTGGTATCAGGCATCACGTGGCTGTCGACCAGCTTTTTGTACATCTGGAAGAACTCAACCCACTGCTCTTTGGAGTAGGAGAACTTCTTAGTGTCCGTGTTGATGGCCGGAATGTTGTACTTCTGCGTCATATAGGAGTTCAGCAGCGCCAGGGTATCCTGGTGCTCCAGAACCACTGGGAAGTACTGTTTGCCCAGCTTGCTTTCAAAGGTTTTACCCGCCGCCAGCAGATCGTCCCAGGTTTTCGGGTAGGCTACGCCTGCCTGTTTCCAGGTCTCATCGTTGAAGTAGAACACGCGAGCGGTCACGGAGATTGGGATCCCATTCAGCTTGCCGTTCACGGTGGTGGACTGCAGCTCTTTGGCATCAAACTGGCTTAAGTCGATCACGTCCTTCATTTTGTTCAGATCGTAGAAGCCGTCGCCGTTTTTCGAGAAGATTGGCAGCCAGTTCCAGTTAGTTTGCATCACGTCCGGCTCAGTGCCGCCAGCAATCTGAGTGGTCAGACGGGATAAGTGACCGTCCCAACCGGTGTACTCGGCCTTCACGTTAATATCCGGGTTCTGCTTGTGGAACTCTTCCAGCGCCTTCAGAGTCACCTGGTGACGGCCGTTGCCGCCCCACCAGGACATACGAAGGTCAACATCCTTTGCCATCGAAGGAAGGGCGGTCAGACCCAGAGTGGCGGAGATTGCTGCGCTTAAAAGCACTTTTTTCATTTTAATACTCCAGATTATAGGGAGAGGTTCTGTTCAGTTTTAGCATCAAAGATATGGCATTTATTCATATCAAACTTGAAGTACACCTTACGATGAAGACCCTTATCAATCATTGGCTTAGCTTCATCTGAAGGGATTCGTGCCGTCAGCTCGTAGTTCGCCACTTTCAGGTAAACGAAGAACTCATGGCCCATGTTTTCCACGCGAACCATTTCACCGCTGCAGCCGCCTTCGGCAAACGGCTCGTCGGACAGCGAGACGAATTCAGGACGGATACCGTAGAACACTTCTTCATTGTCATGACCGGCCAGTTTCTGGTTCAACCCTTCACTGAGTGCCATGAACTCATCGCCAATCGCCAGGTTCAGGGTGCCTTCTTTATTCACCAGCTTGCAGGCGCGGATGTTCATTTCCGGTGCGCCGATAAAGCCGGCGACGAACATGTTTTTCGGCTTGTGGTACAGGTTGTCCGGCGTATCAACCTGCATGATGTGACCCAGCTTCATCACGCAGATGCGGTCGCCCATGGTCATCGCTTCGGTCTGATCGTGGGTGACGTAGACGGTGGTCGCTGGCTTGCCGGATTTCTTCAACTGCTTGTGCAGGTCGGAAATACGGATACGCATTGACGCACGCAGCTTGGCATCCAGGTTGGACAGCGGTTCATCGAACAGGAACACGTCTGGCTTTTTGACAATCGCACGGCCTACGGCCACACGCTGCGCCTGGCCGCCGGAGAGCTGACGCGGCAGACGGTCCAGCAGCTCTTCCAGTTCGAGGATTTTCGCCGCTTCGTTCACCTGTGCTTCAATCTGCGCTTTTGGCAGCTTGCTCAGCTTCAGGCCAAACGCCAGGTTTTCACGCACGGTCATATGCGGATAAAGCGCATAGTTCTGGAACACCATCGCAATCCCACGCTCTTTTGGCGCAAGGTTGTTAACAATTTTCTCGCCGATGCGGACTTCGCCGCCGCTGATGGTTTCCAGGCCAGCCAGCATACGCAGGGTGGTGGACTTGGCGCAGCCGGATGGACCGACAATCACCATGAACTCACCTTCAGCGATTTTCAGGTCGATACCATGTACCGCTTTGAAGCCGTTGGAGTACACTTTTTCCAGTTTGTTGAAAATAACTTCAGCCATGATATATCCCTCTTAACCTTTAATTCCGCTGCTGGTAACGCCCTGTACGAAGTAGCGCTGTGCCAGGAAGAACACAATGATAGATGGCAGAATGGAGATGCTCGCCATTGCCAGAATTTCGTTCCACGGCGCGCCTTCAGTCACGTCGATGGACATTTTCAGTGCCAGTGCAATCGGATACTTATCAACGCTATAGACGTAGATCAGCGGGCCGATAAAGTCGTTCATGGACCACATGAACTGGAACAGTGCGACGGAGATAATCGCTGGCTTCAGAATCGGTACTACCACGTACCACAGCACCTGAATGGAGTTACAGCCGTCAATCTGTGCCGCTTCTTCCATGTCACGCGGTACGCCGCGCAGGAACTGAATCAGCATGAAGACGAAGAACCCTTGCGTGGCGAAGGCCAGCGGCAGGTACAGCGGCATGTAGCTGTTCAGCATGCCCATTTCGCGGAACATCAGGTACTGAGGAATCAGCAGTACGGTGCTCGGCAGCAGCATGGTAGTGATGAGCGTCGCGAACCAGAATTTCTTCCATGGGATCTCGAAGCGGGCAAAGCCATTCGCCACGATGGTGGAAGAGATAATGGTCAGAATGACCTTCGGAATGACATACTTGAACGTGTTCAGCATGTAATGACCGAAGGTGTACTCGGTACCGGTTTTCCAGCCGTTAATAAAGCCATCCCAGGTGGCGTGTGCCGGCCACAGGCTCAGCGTGGTGAAGATCTCGTGGTTCGGTTTAAACGACGCCGAGAACATCCAGGCCAGCGGGTAGAGCATTAACAGACCGACGATCAGCAGGATGACGTAACGGATCCAGGCGTTGATCTTCTCGCGACGAAGGGTGCGGGCAACCTCACGCTCTGCGATGGTTCTTGCGTCGGAGATTTGTTGGATATCAGCCATTTTTGCCTCCCTTATCGGCGGAGTAGAACACCCAGTATTTTGAAGACTTAAAGGCAATGCCTGCGAAGATAGCCACGACCAGGAACAGGACCCATGCCAGCGCTGCACCATAGCCCATATCGAAGTACTTGAACGCCGTGTCGTAGATGTACAGCGAGAACAGATACGTCGAGTAGGTTGGGCCGCCGCCGGTAATAACGTACGGGCCGGTAAACTCCTGGAATGCCTGGGTGGTCTGCATGATAAAGTTGAAGAAGATAACCGGCGTAATCAGCGGCACGGTCACTTTCATGAACATCTGCCATTTGGATGCGCCATCGATCATCGCGGCTTCATACTGGGACTGCGGGACGTTTTGCAGTGCGGCCAGGAAGATAACCATCGCGGAACCGAACTGCCATACGCGCAGCAGGGTGACGGACATCAGCGCCAGTGAAGGTTCGCCCAGCCAGTTAACCGGATCGAAGCCCAGCACGCCGATAAAGCTGTTCAGCAGGCCGTCGATGGCGAAGAGTGCACGCCACAGTACGGCGATAGCTACGGAGCTACCGAGGATAGACGGAATATAATAAGCAGTACGGAAGAAGCCGATACCGCGTAATTTAAAGTTAAGAACAAACGCAATCCCTAAAGCAAAAGCGAGCTTTAACGGGATAGTTAAAAATACGTAGGCGAACGTGACGCCCATGGATTTCCAGAAGAGGGCATCTTCTGTAAACATGTAACGATAGTTCTCTATGCCGTTAAATACCGGCGGGCTCATCAAGTCATACTCAGTAAAACTGAGGAAGAAAGATGAAACGAACGGGAAGGCCGTGAAGATTATCAACCCAATGATATAGGGTGAAATCCAGGCCAATCCCAACATTCTGTTTTCATTCATACATACCTACCTGGCGAACAAGTGTGTCAAACGGATTGGGTGTCTGTTACATCCCCTGCGCCTGCTGGCGCCTGGGTTTTAAAGTGTTAGCTTGTTATCGGTCATTCAGCCTTTCCCTGTAAGTAAATGTAATTCAAAATCTTTTTGCGCTATCCATTGTCTGTTTCGATGGCGTTTTAAAATCTTACTCTCTGCGAGGGCTTTTTTATAAAACGCCGTTTTAAATTTATTTTATTGCGATTTGTTTCTGCGTCATTCGATTAATCGTGAAAGTGTGATCGAAGTCGAAACGGCGTTTTAAAAAGGTGAGTGGTGTGGCATTTTGTACTGTGGGGAGGGGGGCGGAGCTATCATCCTCTTCTGGGTAGGCAAATCTTTTGATGAATCAATAAGAACCATCTGAAGGCGATGAATTCACCTGAAAATATAGTGATAAAATAAAGAGAAATCTTATAGAATGAGCTTATTGTCCTTGTGGATTTCGGGGTTTACGCCTCCTTCTTAAACATTAGCGCTCTTACCATTATGTCAATAGAACCCATACTACAGCCTACTCCTGCCAGAAATTTGCTGGTTGCAGCCAGCAGCAATGATGATATCGATCTCCGTCTCTTGCTGCTTCGCCTCTGGCGTGAAAAAAAGATAATTGCCACTTTTGTTGTTGCCTCTGCGATTTTGAGCCTGGCATTGGCATTCATACTGCCGCAAAAATGGACCAGCAGAGCGGTACTGACCATGCCTGAAAGTATCGATGTTGTTAACCTCGATCCTTTGATTATTCAGATGAAAACCCTTGCCGTTCCAGTGCAAAATAGTCGTGTAAATACTTTCAACCTATTTATCAAGAAGTTGAGTTCCCAATCGCAGTTTCAGGAGTGGCTTGGTTCATCGGGTATGATCAAAGATGTCACTGATCCCGTTGAATTGCATAGTAAAATAGTCGGTATGGCTGAAAGCCTGAAGATTACAAACAACATGGATCCAAAAAAGCCAACCGAACAGAGACCATTTGTAAGCTGGACGTTGGAGTTTACGGGGGCGGAGCCTGAGCGGGCGCAAACTATTCTGCGCGGCTATCTTGACCATATTAGCGCTGAGGTGCGTCAGGAAGTCCTGCAAACGATGCGAAATAATATCGGTAAGCAAATTAGTACGGAGAAAGCGAGTCTGGCATTAGATCGTACTCATCTGGAAAATGCGCGAAATATTCTTATCCAGAGATTAAAATACTCCTTGAGTATTGCTAATGCGGCAGGCATACAAAAACCGCTGTACAGCGAAGGTCTGGCGGTTAAGGACGATCCTGATTTCTCTATCTCGCTGGGCGCTGCGGGTATTGCGGAAAAGCTGAAAATTGAATCTTCATTGCAGGATGTCAGCACCTTGAATAGCGAGCTGCAAAACCGTGAGTACAATATACAAAAGCTGCAATCACTCACGATTCCAGACGTCGATTTTATGCCGGTGGCTTACCAGCTTTCGCCTACGTTGCCGATTAAAAAAGATGGCCCAGGGAAAGCGCTAATCCTGGTATTGGGCTGCCTGTTAGGTGGTTTATTAGGATGTGGTTACGCGCTGGGCAGACAAATGTTCAGAGCGTAATAATAAAAAGGCTCGCCATATGGCGAGCCTTTTTATTTAGTTAAGGAAGTCCTGACGCATCGGCGTAAAGGTATCCAGCAGCGTACCTGCTTTCAGGCACACGCAGCCGTGCATGATGTTCGGTTGCTTATAGAGTGTGTCGCCTGCGGCAACGACGTGCTTTTCATCACCGATGGTGAATTCGAATTCGCCGGACAGCACGTAGGTCAGCTGCTCGTGCGGGTGGTTGTGCATCGGGCCGATGGCGCCCTGTTCGAAGTTCACCTCAACGGCCATCATTTTGCCATCGTGCGCGAGAATGCGGCGGGTTACGCCATTGCCCAGATCTTCAAGGGTGGTTTCTTTATGAAAAATAAACATCAGGCGGTCCTGTTGGTATGTTGAAACGTTGTTTCATTAAATTTATCTCAGAAACGATCAAAAAGAAATCTATCGCCGCAGATGTGGAAAGTTGATCACAACTTTGGTTCACTAGCGGTACGACACCAAACAAGGTAAACGGCATGAAAACGATCGGTCTTCTGGGCGGCATGAGCTGGGAATCCACTATTCCCTACTATCGCTTGATTAATGAAGGGGTGAAGCAACGACTGGGCGGCCTGCATTCAGCGCAGATCCTGCTGCATAGCGTGGATTTCCACGAGATTGAGCTTTGTCAGTCTCAGGGTGATTGGCAGAAAGCGGGCGATATTCTGGCCCAGGCGGCGGTTGGTCTTCAGCAGGCGGGAGCCGAAGGTATTGTGCTGTGTACCAACACTATGCATAAAGTCGCCGAGGCTATCGAAACCGCCTGCGATGTGCCGTTCCTGCACATCGCCGATGCGACCGGCCGCGCTATCAGCCAGCAGAAGATGACCAACGTGGCGCTGCTCGGCACGCGCTATACCATGGAGCAGGATTTCTATCGCGGGCGCTTACAGCAGGAATTTGGCATTAACACGCTGATTCCGCAGCAGGATGAACGTCAGAAGATTAACCAGATTATTTTCGATGAGCTCTGTCTGGGCGAGTTCAGCGACGCCTCGCGCGACTATTACCTGAGCGTAATTGAAACTCTGGCGCGTCAGGGTGCGGAAGGGGTGATTTTCGGCTGTACGGAGATTGGTTTGCTGGTGCCGACAGCGCTGAGCCCGCTGCCGGTGTTTGATACCGCGGCGATTCATGCGGCGGACGCGGTTGAATTTATGCTCTCTTAACGGTCGCTCAGCACCGCCTCCAGCGGCGTCGTTATCTGCGACAGGCTGTGCTGCAGATGGGCCATAAAGGCCTCGACCAGCGCCGAGCGGGGGCGGTGTATAGGGCGAACCAGGCTGACGGTAAACGGCACATCGATGCTAAAGCGTCGAATGGCCACACCGCTGTTGGCGTAGTCGAGTGCGGTCAGCGGGTTGACCACCGAAATGCCGACGCCCGCTCTGACCATCGCGCAAATGGAAGCCGCACTGTGCGTCTCCACCACCATCCTTCTTTTTACCTGCTGCTCATTGAACAGCGTATCCAGCAACTGGCGATAGCTGTCGGTGCGCGACAGGCTGATGTAGTTCTCGCCCTGAAAATCGGCGGGCGTCAGCACCGTTTTCGCCGCCAGCGGGTGATCCTGCGGCAGCACGCACACTTCGTTTAGCGTCAGCAGCGGCATACGCTCGGTGCCTGCTGGCGTATGCAGCGTCTCGGTAATGCCTAAATCATGGCGCTGCGCCGACAGCCACTCTTCCAGCAGCGGTGACTCCTGCGGCACGATCTGAATATTCACCTGCGGGTAGCGGGTCAGAAACGGCTGCAGCAAAGGCGGCAAAAAGGATTGGGAAAAGACCGGCAGGCAGACAATCGACAGCTCGCCCTGGCGGAACTCGCGCAGGCTTTCCGCAGCGCTGACGATCCTATCCAGCCCGTACCAGGAGCGCTGTACCTCTTCAAACAGTCGCAGCCCCTGAACGGTGGGATGCAGGCGACCGCGGCTGCGCTCAAACAGCTTAAGACCCAGCACCTGCTCAAAGCGCGCCAGCTCACGGCTGACCGTGGGCTGCGAGGTATGCAGCATACGGGCGGCTTCCGTCAGGTTACCCGCCGTCATGATAGCGTGGAAAATTTCGATATGGCGCAGGTTAACGGCTGGCATGGGCGACCCTCAGACTAAGCATTCCATATCATTTTTGCATAGACTCGCGATAAAACGATATTTTTTATTCGGTTCGCGCTGTGGCGTAATCATAAAAAAGATGATTACCGGAGTCTGTCCATGCCACGCCCGCTCAACAATACCGAAACCGACCTCACCGCCGACAACCTGCTGCGCCTGCCTGCCGAATTTGGCTGCCCGGTATGGGTCTACGATGCGCAGATTATCCGCGCGCAGATTGCCAAATTGCACCAGTTTGACGTGGTTCGTT
Organism: Kluyvera sp. CHPC 1.251; assembly: GCF_036759945.1. Taxonomy (NCBI): domain Bacteria; kingdom Pseudomonadati; phylum Pseudomonadota; class Gammaproteobacteria; order Enterobacterales; family Enterobacteriaceae; genus Kluyvera; species Kluyvera sp. CHPC 1.251. Next base: position 208,065 of record NZ_JAPKIC010000008.1, read on the forward strand.
TTGCCCAGAAGGCGTGCTCGAATATCCATATTCTGCGCCTGATGCGCGAGCAGGGCGTAAAGGTAGATTCGGTTTCTTTAGGTGAAATCGAACGTGCGCTGGTTGCCGGTTACGAAGCGGGTAAGGACGATATCGTCTTTACCGCCGATACCATTGATGAGGCCACGCTGACCCGCGTGCGCGAGCTGCGCATTCCGGTTAATGCCGGCTCTATCGATATGCTGGAGCAGCTTGGTCAGGTTTCCCCAGGGCACCGCGTGTGGCTGCGCGTCAACCCAGGTTTTGGTCACGGCCATAGTCAGAAAACGAATACCGGCGGCGAAAACAGCAAGCACGGGATCTGGTATAGCGACCTTCCGGCGGCGCTTGAGGTGATCCAGCGTCATCAGCTGAAGCTGGTGGGCATTCACATGCACATTGGTTCCGGCGTGGACTACGGTCATCTGGAGCAGGTGTGCGGCGCGATGGTGCGTCAGGTGATTGAGTTTGGTCAGGATCTTGAGGCGATCTCCGCGGGTGGCGGCTTATCGATCCCATACCGTGAAGGGGAAGAGGCGATCGACACCGATCACTACTTCGGTTTATGGAACGCTGCGCGCGAGCAGATTGCGAAACATCTGGGTCACCCGGTGAAGCTGGAGCTGGAGCCGGGGCGTTTCCTGGTGGCGGAATCCGGCGTGCTGGTGGCGCAGGTGCGTAGCGTGAAAGAGATGGGAAGTCGTCACTTTGTGCTGATCGACGCGGGCTTTAACGATCTGATGCGCCCGGCGATGTACGGCAGCTATCACCATATTTCCGCGCTGGCGGGCGATGGCCGTGCGCTGGACGCTGCACCGCAAATTGAAACCGTTGTGGCCGGGCCGCTGTGTGAATCGGGCGATGTCTTTACTCAACAAGAGGGCGGTAAAGTCGAAACGCGCCTGCTGCCAGCGGTAGTACCGGGGGATTATCTGGTGCTGCACGATACCGGCGCGTACGGTGCGTCGATGTCATCAAACTACAACAGCCGTCCGCTGCTGCCGGAAGTCCTGTTTGATAACGGCGTGGCGAGATTGATTCGTCGTCGTCAGACGATTGAAGAGCTGCTGGCGCTGGAGCTTATCTGAGGGAATGCCCGATGGCGCTGCGCTTATCGGGCCTACGGGGATGTAGGCCCGATAAGGCGCTTGCGCCGTTATTTGTAATATGGCCCCGTCGTCACCGAATCGCGCAATACCAGCGTGCCGGTAAACGGCGGGATCGTCTCGATCTCTTCCCCACTTGCCAGCTTAATCGCCTGATCGATAGCGGTAACGATCATATTATCGATCGGCAAGTAAACGGTTGAAAGCCCCGGCTCCAGCCACTTGGCGCTAGGCGCATCATCGAAGCCAAACAGTGAAATATCCTGTGGGATCTTAAGCCCCGCCTGATGCAGTGCTTTTGACGCACCGAGCGCCATATCGTCGTTACAGGCGAACAGCGCGCTGAACTTCACCTTCTCCTCCAGCAGCGCATTGCACATGTCATAGCCGCAGTTCATGGTGGAATCACCGTGCTTCACCTTTGCCGGGTCCCACTTGATCCCGTTTTGCTCCAGTGCCCGGCGATAGCCCTGTAAACGGGCTTTACCGGTTGGCGTGTGGATTGGAACGGTGATACAGGCGATATCGCGGTGACCCTGAGTAATCAGGTATTCGACGGCCTGAAACGCCGCATCCTGCTGTTCGAAGAAGACGCAGCGTTCGCGCGCCTGGCTGACGTCACGGTTGATAACGACCAGCGGCATCGGCGTGCTGTTGACCAGCGACATGATCGCCTTTTCGCTCATATGACGGGTGTATAGCACGATGGCATCGCACTGACGGTCGGCGAGCATCTGCACCGCCTGTTCTTCGCGCTCCGGGGTATCGTGACCGTCGGTGACGATCAGCTGCTTGCCCCAGGCTTCCGTCTGGCGGGATGCCTGCTGAAGCAGTCGACCAAAGTAGAAGCCGTCGAAGGTGGAAACCACAAGACCAATGCTGTTGCTGGTGCGGTTAGCCAGCGATCGCGCCAGGAAGTTGGGGCGATAGCCTAACTCTTCCATTGCTTTGAAAACCTGCTGACGCGTGCTCTCTTTCACCTGGCCCGTACCATTCAGCACGCGAGAAACCGTCGCTTTCGAGACCCCAGCACGTATTGAGACATCCAGCATTGTTGCCATTATTATTTCCTGAGACTTCATTTTGTTCCGCAGTTTATCACAGACATTCAGCGGCATAAGCTCTATGAAAGCGGCAAATAACCACCGGGATCACGCTTTTTAGCGCTGCCGGGTAGAATATCCACCTTGCATAAGCGAATAGTCCATAATCGACGATGCCTGATGGCCGACAACGAGACTGTGATATGAATATTCAACCGCTCTACGCTGCGCCGCAGCATGCCCTACAGGTTACCGACTGGCTCTGGGAGGCATTTGGTGATGGGCTATCTCGCGACTTTTTTGCCAGCATTATTGCGCATAGCCAGACGCCCGCCGCGCTGCCGATAACGTTTATTGCGACCGAGGGGGAGACGCTGCTCGGCACGGTCGGGCTGTGGCGATGCGACCTGATAAGCCGCCAGGATCTCTGGCCGTGGATGGCAGCGCTGTACGTAGAGGAATCGGCGCGTGGTTGTGGGCTGGCGGGGAAACTTCAGCAGTATGTCATCGACTATGCCCGTCAGCAGGGTTTTGACCAGCTTTTCCTCTATTCCGCCTGCCGGGATTTTTACGAACGCTTTGGCTGGCGGTACATCGGCGATGCGCTGGACTATCCGAACACCACCGTGCATTTATACCGCTACGACTTTACCTCTTCACCCGGTGCAATCACCGAATGACGGCGCACCAGCGTCGGGCTGAATAGGTGGGTAATATCCGGCAGCGGGCGGTTATCCGCCAGCGCCAGCGCTAGCTCCGCCGCCTGGGTTGCCATGGTGACAATCGGGTAGCGGATGGTGGTCAGACGCGGACGCACGTAGCGGGAAACCAGCACATCATCGAAACCAATCAGTGAAATCTCCTGCGGCACATCGATACCGTTATCGTTGAGCACGCCCATCGCGCCTGCAGCCATCGAATCGTTGTAGCAGGCGACGGCGGTAAACTGCTTACCGCGGCCTAACAGTTCGGTCATTGCCTGCTCGCCGCCGCTCTCGTCCGGCTCGGCGAAGGTGACCAGCCGCTCGTTACACGGCAGGCCGCTCTCTTTCAGGGCGTCGTAGTAGCCCTGCAGACGATCTTCCGCATCCGAAATGGTATGGTTCGAACAAATATAGCCGATGCGGGTATGGCCTTGCTGAATCAGATGGCGGGTAGCAAGCCATGCACCGTAGCGGTCGTCCAGCGCCACACAGCGCTTCTCAAAGCCGGGCAGAATGCGGTTTATCAACACCATGCCGGGGATCTGTTTCATTAGCCCCGCCAGTTCGGCGTCGGGAATGAGCTTGGCATGTACAACCAGCGCCGCGCAGCGGTGGCGAATGAGTTGCTCAATCGCCTGACGCTCTTTGGTTTCATTATGATAGCCGTTGCCGATCAGCAAAAAATTGCCAGTGTTGTAGGCCACCTGCTCCACGGCTTTTACCATCGCACCGAAGAAAGGGTCGGAGACATCGCCGACTACCAGACCGACGGTTTCGGTTGACTGCTGAGCCAGGGCGCGGGCGTTGGCGTTAGGGTGATAGCTGAGTGACTCCATCGCGGAAAAAACGGCCTGACGTGAGGCATCACTGGCTTTTGGGGAGTTATTGATGACGCGGGATACGGTGGCGACGGAGACGCCTGCAAGCCGGGCCACATCTTTAATTGTCGCCATAATATGCCTTAATCAAAATTCGGGGGGTAAACGCTTACACCATAACAGTGTTACGGAAATCTCCCCGCTATTCAAGGAGGGCGGTATGGCGAATTGCACAATGATGATGCAAACGTGACATTCTGTGGAAAAGTTACAGTAGCCCTGCAACGAAACGCGAGAATTCAAACGTTTGCTTACACTTTGCGAAACGCTGTTGCGAATGTCTGCTGGAGAAGGCGTTAGGCGACTTGCTAATCTGATTATCCCAGAGGTATTGATAGGTGAAGTCGCCCCACAAGGTTGACCACTTGATTACACCAACCTGCGCAGATGCGCAGGTTTTTTTTTGCCTCACGCCTGCCTGTTACAGTTCCCGACAATCGCAATACCTCGTTTCATTTCCGCTGACTCTCTTGCGCTTTTCCGCTGGTTGCAGAATGGGTAGGGCGCGACAATAGCGGTCCCAGAGGTATTGATTGGTGAATGTTTTATTGTGCGCTTTGCGTACTCATCACTTACACCGACCTGCGCAGATGCGCAGGTTTTTTTTTGCCTGTTTCCTTCCCGGACTGCTTTTCCTCAGTTTTCTCGTGTAACCTTCATGAACAAAACTATGGCAAAAGGAGTTGGTATGCTTCTCTGTTTTTTCCGACAGCTATTTAAGGTGCTCTTTCGGGTCAGGATGACGGGAAACACCGACGCGCTGAACCAGCCGAAGGTGCTGATTACCCCAAACCACGTCTCGTTCCTCGACGGCATATTATTGGCGCTGTTTCTCCCTGTTCGTCCGGTTTTTGCCGTCTATACCTCAATTTCGCAAAAATGGTTTATGCGCTGGCTGACGCCAATCATCGATTTCGTCCCGTTAGATCCGACCAAGCCAATGTCCATCAAGCACCTGGTGCGTCTGATCGAACAGGGCCGTCCGGTCGTGATATTCCCGGAAGGGCGTATTTCGGTATCCGGCTCGTTGATGAAGATTTATGACGGGGCTGCCTTTGTGGCGGCCAAATCTGGAGCGACGATTATTCCGGTGCGTATTGAAGGCGCGGAATTGACCCATTTCAGCCGCCTGAAAGGGTTGGTGAAACAGCGTCTGTTCCCGAAAATTACGCTGCATCTGCTGCCGCCAACGACGCTGCCGATGCCGGAAGCGCCGCGCGCGCGCGATCGCCGCAAAATCGCCGGCGAAATGCTGCACCAGATTATGATGGAAGCGCGCATGGCGGTCCGTCCGCGCGAAACCCTGTATGAATCTTTACTGACGGCCATGCACCGCTACGGCGAGAAAAAACCGTGCGTGGAAGACATCAACTTCCAGCCGGATAGCTACCGCAAGCTGCTGACTAAAACGCTGTTTGTGGCGCGTATTCTGGAGAAATACAGTAAGCAGGGCGAGAAAATTGGCCTGATGCTGCCGAACGCGGGCATCAGCGCAGCGGTGATTTTTGGTGCCATTGCCCGTGGGCGTATCCCGGCAATGATGAACTACACCGCGGGCGTCAAAGGGCTGACCAGCGCCATTACCGCCGCACAGATTGGCACCATTTTTACCTCTCGAACCTTTCTGGATAAAGGCAAACTCTGGCATCTGACCGAGCAGCTCACCCAGGTGCGCTGGGTGTTCCTTGAAGATTTAAAAGGTGATGTCACGACTACCGATAAGCTGTGGATCTTCTCCCGCGTGCTGATGCCGCGTCTCGCGCAGGTGCCACAGAAGCCAGAAGACCCGGCAATTGTCCTCTTTACCTCCGGTTCGGAAGGCCATCCTAAAGGGGTGGTGCACAGCCATAAAAGCATCCTGGCGAACGTGGAGCAGATTAAAACCATCGCTGACTTCACCGCCAACGACCGTTTTATGTCGGCGCTGCCGCTGTTCCACTCTTTCGGCCTGACGGTGGGGCTATTCACACCGCTGTTGACCGGCGCAGAAGTGTTCCTTTACCCAAGCCCGCTGCACTATCGCGTGGTGCCGGAGTTGGTTTATGACCGCAACTGCACCGTGCTGTTTGGGACCTCCACCTTCTTAGCCAACTACGCGCGCTTCGCCAACCCGTACGATTTCTATCGTCTACGCTATGTCGTGGCGGGGGCGGAAAAGCTGCAACAAAGCACCAAAGAGCTGTGGCAGGACAAATTTGGCCTGCGCATTCTCGAAGGCTACGGCGTGACCGAATGTGCGCCGGTGGTCTCCATCAACGTACCGATGGCGGCGAAGCCGGGTACGGTGGGGCGTATTCTGCCGGGTATGGATGCACGTTTGCTGGCGGTGCCGGGCATTGAACAGGGCGGCCGCCTGCAGCTGAAAGGGCCGAATATCATGGCGGGCTATCTGCGCGTTGAAAATCCGGGCGTGCTGGAAGTACCGACGGCGGAAAACCAGCACGGCGAGCTGGAAAACGACTGGTATGACACCGGTGATATCGTGGCCTTTGATGCGCAGGGCTTTGTGCAAATTCAGGGGCGAGCGAAGCGTTTTGCCAAAATTGCCGGCGAAATGGTATCGCTGGAAATCGTTGAGCAGCTGGCGCTGGGGGTATCGCCTGAAAAGATGCATGCCACCGCAGTGAAAACCGACGCCAGCAAAGGCGAGGCGCTGGTGCTGTTTACCACCGATAATGAACTTACCCGCGACAAACTGCTGCAGTATGCGCGGGCCCACGGCGTACCGGAGCTGGCGGTGCCGCGAGATATTCGCTGGCTGAAACAGCTGCCGCTGCTTGGTAGCGGTAAACCGGATTTCGTCACCCTTAAGAGCATGGTCGCAGAGACGGAACATCCGAATGAGTGAGTCAGTACACACTAACAATTCCCTGCTGTCGAAAGGCATGATGGCGGTGATTGTGGCCCAGTTCTTTTCGGCGTTTGGCGATAACGCGCTGCTGTTTGCCGTGCTGGCGTTGATGAAGCAGCAGTTCTACCCGGAGTGGAGCCAGCCGGTTCTGCAGATGGTGTTTGTGGGCGCTTACATCATCTTTGCCCCGTTTGTCGGCCAGGTGGCGGACAGCTTCGGGAAAGGTCGGGTGATGATGTTCGCCAACGGCCTGAAGCTTGTCGGTGCGGCGACGATTTGCGCGGGCCTGAACCCGTTTATCGGCTATACGCTGGTGGGCATTGGCGCGGCATCATACTCTCCGGCGAAGTACGGCATTCTCGGTGAAATCACTACCGGCGATAAGCTGGTGAAAGCCAACGGTTTAATGGAAGCCTCGACCATTGCCGCCATTCTGATGGGCTCTGTCGCCGGTGGCGTAGTGGCCGACTGGAGCGTGGTAGGGGCGCTGGTGCTTTGTGCGGTGGTGTACGGCGTCGCGGTGGCGGCCAACCTCTTTATTCCGAAACTGCCTGCGGCGCGTCCGGGCCAATCCTGGCGTTTTCGTCCCATGACCCACAGCTTCTTTAATGCCTGCAACGTACTGTGGCATAACGGCGAAACGCGCTTTTCTCTGCTCGGCACCAGCATGTTCTGGGGGGCTGGGGTGACGCTGCGTTTCCTGCTGGTGCTGTGGGTGCCGGTGGCTCTGGGGATTACCGATAACGCGACACCAACCTATCTGAATGCGATGGTTGCCGTCGGGATTGTGGTCGGCGCGGGGGCGGCGGCAAAGCTGGTGACGCTCGAGACCGTGGCACGCTGTATGCCTGCCGGGGTGTTGATTGGCGTAGTTGTCGCCATTTTTGCGTTCCAGCATGCGCTGCTGCCAGCTTACGCACTGCTGTTTATCATCGGTATCTGCGGTGGCTTCTTTGTGGTGCCGCTTAATGCGCTGCTGCAGGATCGCGGCAAGAAGACCGTGGGTTCGGGCAATGCGATAGCGGTACAAAACCTCGGTGAAAACAGCGCCATGCTGATTATGCTGGGGCTCTATTCATTGGCGGTGGCGGTTAATATTCCGGTGGTCGGCGTAGGGATTGGTTTTGGCGTGTTGTTTGCGCTGGCGATTATCGCGCTGTGGCTGTGGGGTAAGCGCCGTTGATGTAAACCCGGCGGCGCTTACGCCTGGCCGGGCTACCACTATCAATGTAGCCCGGGCAAGCGCAGCGACCCCGGGACTGCTCGAACTTAAGGTGCCGGGTAGGTATAAACCTGATGCACCGCTTCAATCTCCGCTAACACTTCCGCGCTTAGCTCCAGATGCAGACTTTCAACGTTGGTTTTCAGCTGCTCCATCGTCGTCGCGCCTAACAGCGTGCTGGCCACGAACGGTTGACGGCGAACGAACGCCAGCGCCATTTGTGCCGGGTCGAGGTTATGACGCTTGGCGATATCGACGTATGCCGCCACTGCCTTCTGCGTCTGCTCACCGCTATAGCGGGTAAAGCGGCTGAACAGCGTATTACGTGCGCCCGCAGGCTTCGCGCCGTTCAGGTACTTACCGGTGAGCGTCCCGAAGGCCAGGCAGGAGTAGGCCAGTAGCTCAACGCCTTCAAACTGGCTCACTTCCGCCAGCGCCACTTCGTAGCTGCGGTTCACCAGACTGTATGGGTTCTGGATGGTCACGATGCGCGGCAGGTCGTGTTTATCGGCCAGATGCAGATAGCGCATCACGCCAAACGCCGTTTCGTTCGACACGCCGATATAGCGAATCTTCCCGGCGCGCTGGTATTCGGTGAGCGCTTCCAGCGTCTCCAGCAGCGACACTACCGGTGCTGAATCAGCCCAGGTGTAGCCCAATTTGCCAAAGCAATTAGTCGGGCGCTGCGGCCAATGCACCTGGTAGAGATCGAGATAATCGGTCTGCAGGCGCGTCAGCGAGTTATGCAGCGCATCGCGAATGTTTTTACGGTCCAGCGCCTGATTAGGGCGAATGCCGCTGTCGTTGTTGCGCGACGGGCCGCTCACCTTCGAGGCGATCACCAGTTTCTCGCGGTTGCCGTGCTTCGCCAGCCAGTTACCGACATAGGTCTCGGTCAGCCCTTGGGTTTCCGGGCGCGGAGGAACGGGGTACATCTCGGCGACATCGATAAGATTGATGCCCTGACTAACGGCATAATCAAGCTGTGCATGGGCGTCGGCTTCGCTATTTTGTTCACCAAACGTCATAGTGCCCAGCCCGAGGGTGCTTATCTCAAGCGAGCTGTGGGGGATACGGTGGTACTGCATAAGCCGGCTTCCTTTTATCAACAGCGTCAGGAGAGAGTCCCGACAAAGGAATATAAAAATGGCAGAGGGGGAGAAAAAGGGAAAGCAGAAAATGAAAAAAGGCCAGCAGGCGGCTGACCTCTCTGATTATCGTTTGATAATTTGCGACACGTCGTCGCGGTTGATCTGCATTTTATTACCTTGCTGATCTTCATAGCTGATAAGCCCGGTGTCGTCATCGACTTCCGGTTTACCGTCGGTCAGGATCATCCGACCGTCTTTTGTGGCCATCACGTAATCGCTGCTACAGCCGGAAACTGCAAAGGCTAAACCTACTGCGGAAATCAACACTGCCCATTTTGTCATCGTTATCCCCTTCATCGCCGCACTCTTGATAGTCTAGTAATAACCGACCTAAGGCACAGCATAAAGCAGGAAAATCTTAAAAAAACCGGATGCAGCCCTCAATTGAGGGCTGTTGATGAACGATTAAAGGGGATTTTTCTTGCTTCGCAGCAGATTGAGGCTCTCGACCGCCATGGAGAAGAACATTGCAAAGTAGATGTAGCCTTTTGGCACATGCACATCGAAGCTCTCGAGGATCAGCGTAAAGCCAACCAGAATCAGGAACGACAGCGCCAGCATCTTCACCGATGGATGGCGTTCGACGAACTCGCCAATCGAGCGTGCGGCAAACATCATCACACACACGGCAATCACCACGGCTGCCATCATAATGAACAGATGGTCAGAGAGGCCCACGGCGGTAATGACCGAGTCGAGGCTGAAGATGATATCCAGCATCATAATCTGCACGATGGCGCCCAAAAACGAATGGACGTTCGTTTTCATGCTCTCTTCATCGCCTTCGATAGTTTCGTGGATCTCCATACTGGCTTTCCAGATAAGGAACAGCCCGCCAACCAGTAAAATCAGATCGCGAATCGAAATGGCCTGGCCGAACAGCGTAAATAGCGGCTGGGTCAACTTCACCACCCAGGCAATGGAGGCCAGCAGCGCCAGACGCATTACCATCGCCCCCATCAACCCCAGACGACGGGCATGAGCACGTTGAGCAGTAGGAAGCTTAGCCACAACCAGAGAGAGGAAAATAATATTGTCGATGCCCAGGACGATTTCCAGAATCGTCAGCGTGCCGAGCGCAAGCCAGGCATTGGGATCGGTGATCCATGCAAATAACATTAGATAAGTCCTGCCAAATAGAACAAAAGCGTTAATCGATGTACGTTGATGTGCTTCCCCGCAACCGCCGTTGGCACCAGGCTCATCCTTTGAAACGAAGACTATCGCTCAGAGAAGGAGCAAAGGCGTACCAGCGAGCATGTTGCGTGCAGCAGGGAGGAGTATAAGCCCGCAGCGCGGCAGGACAAAAAAATTAATCGGTGCGTAACATAAAGTGGCGTGCCAACAGGGCGGCGGTGAAGTTCTTTTTGAGATAAAAACCGCGCGGCAGCGTCATTATCGGCTCTCCCTGCGCGCCGATAGCTTCGGTCAGCGCTTTACTGTTGGCGGCCTTCGGCCTGAGCTGGAGCACCTCGCCGTGACGAGCGGTAATGCGTTCTACCTGACCGAGCACGATCAGATCCATCAGTTCTTCCCAGTCCATCTGCAGCTGATGCTCTTCCTCGGCGCTTGGCGTCCACAGCAGCGGTGCGCCTACCCGACGTTCAGCCAGCGGAATAGCACGATCGCCTTCGACTGGGATCCACAGCACGCGTTTGAGCTTGTGGCGCACGTGGCTGTTCTCCCAGGTGACGCCTGAGTTGCCGGTCAGCGGCGCGACGCAGACGAAGGTGGTCTCCAGCGGGCGCCCTTGCGCATCGATCGGAATGGTTTTCAGCTCCACCCCCAACGCGGCAAAATCCTGCTCGGGCTTGCTGCCGGCGCTGGCTCCTAGCCAGATCTCCAGCAGCACGCCAATCCATCCTTTATCGCGCTTTAAATCTTTCGGCGCCACGATACCGGCCATCGCTGCCAGCTCTCCCAACGAATAGCCCGCCAGACGCTGCGCCTGAGCAAGCAGCTCAGCCTGGGTTTTAGGCGATTCGGGAAGCGGTGCGAGGGTGGACATGATGATGCGCCTTTTGGTGAAAAAATGAACGACAAATTAACCGGGTGTGGATAGAGTTTAACTTTTTCTGAGTAAATATGACAAGGTGATGATTATCATCGTTTTTTTACGCATAAATTACGCAAAAAAATCAGCTGAAAAAAGGTTTTCCAAATCTGGTCACTGACAATGAACAGGATCTTACACCATGTTATCCACAGAAAAGTGGGATAACTGGGGAAAAGCCTGACTACTGTTTCAATTTACAGCCTTGACGTGCGACGAAAATCGAATTTTCGCACAAAAGATGCCTAAGATGTTTGCACAATCTGTGGATAAAACCAACGTTGTTCGATCTTTCATCAATTGAAGGATCGCCTATGTGATGATCGTCACGTTATGCGCTAATACATCAAGATTAACTATAATAACATAATGAAAAATATCATTTTACTGAGCGTGGTCGGCGTGCGATTATTCGGAGTACTCCGGGTTTTCCCTGGGTAATTCCGTACTTCTTCACAACTCTATCCACAGAAAAAGTGAATAAAATCGCTGACCAGCACGGTTCTCTGTTTATAACTCTGATGATTACTGTGAGTTATTCAAATGTTATTCGTTGGTAGAGGCGTAATAGAGTGGTTTACCGTTTCCAGCGAGTGTGAAACAATCATTCACATTGAAGCTTATTTTGAGGTAGTCCGGTGATTGATGACGATGGCTACCGCCCGAACGTTGGTATTGTAATTTGCAATCGTCAGGGTCAGGTAATGTGGGCCCGGCGCTATGGTCAGCACTCCTGGCAATTTCCCCAAGGGGGCATAAACCCCGGTGAGACAGCAGAACAGGCGATGTATCGGGAACTGTTCGAAGAAGTTGGATTAAGCCGCAAGGATGTGCGGATCCTCGCTTCGACCCGAAACTGGTTGCGTTACAAGTTGCCAAAACGTTTGGTGCGTTGGGACACTAAGCCGGTGTGTATCGGCCAGAAACAAAAGTGGTTTCTCTTGCAGTTGATCGGCAATGACGCGGATATCAATATGCAGACCAGCAGCACGCCAGAGTTCGATGGTTGGCGCTGGGTGAGTTACTGGTATCCGGTGCGTCAGGTCGTCTCGTTTAAACGCGACGTCTACCGCCGGGTGATGAAAGAGTTCGCCAGTGTAGTGATGGCGCTTGCGGAGAGCGCGCCAAAGCCGCAAAGCGCGCCTGCTTATCGACGCAAAAGAGGTTAAGCCACGCATATTATGCTCACGCGCTTACGCGAAATTGTTGAGAAGGTCGCGAGTGCGCCTCGTCTGAACGAGGCGCTGGATATTCTGGTTACCGATGTCTGCCAGGCGATGGAGACGGAGGTTTGCTCGGTCTATCTCGCCGACAACGATCGACGCTGCTTTTACCTGATGGCGACCCGCGGGCTGAAAAAGCCTCGCGGTCGTACCATTACGCTCGCCTTTGATGAAGGTATCGTTGGCCTGGTTGGCCGACTGGCTGAACCCATCAACCTTGCCGACGCGCAAAAACACCCCAGCTACAAATACATCCCCTCAGTAAAAGAAGAGCGCTTCCGCGCCTTTCTCGGCGTGCCGATTATTCAGCGTCGCCAACTGCTGGGCGTACTGGTGGTTCAGCAGCGCGAACTGCGTCAGTTCGACGAAAGCGAAGAGTCATTCCTGGTGACGCTCGCCACCCAGATGGCGGCGATCCTCTCCCAATCTCAGCTGACGGCGCTGTTTGGTCAGTACCGCCAGACGCGTATTCGCGCGCTTCCTGCTTCACCAGGCGTGGCGATTGCCGAGGGCTGGATGGACGCCACCCTGCCGTTGATGGAGCAGGTTTACGAAGCGTCATCGCTGGATACCGCGCTTGAGCGCGAGCGTTTAACCGCCGCGCTGGAAGAGGCGGCGAACGAGTTTCGCCGTTACAGCAAACGCTATGCCGCCGGGGCGCAAAAAGAGACGGCGGCGATTTTCGACCTCTATTCACACCTGCTCTCTGATGCCAGCCTGCGCCGCGAACTGTTCGCGGAAGTTGATAAAGGCTCGGTGGCCGAATGGGCGGTGAAAAAAATTATTGAGAAGTTCGCCGAACAGTTTGCCGCCCTGAGCGACGGCTATCTGAAAGAGCGAGCGGGCGATCTGCGTACGCTCGGGCAGCGTCTGCTGTTCCACCTCGATGACACCACGCAGGGCGCAAACGGCTGGCCCGCGCGGTTTGTGCTGGTGGCTGACGAACTTTCTGCCGCTACGCTTGCGGAAGTGCCACAGGATCGTTTAGCTGGCGTGGTCGTTCGTGATGGCGCCGCCAACTCCCACGCGGCAATCATGGTACGCGCGCTGGGCATTCCAACGGTGATGGGGGCAGACATTCAGCCGGCGATCCTTCATGGGCGCACGCTGGTGGTGGATGGCTATCGCGGTGAACTGCTGGTTGATCCTGAACAGATTCTGGTGCAGGAATACCAACGCCTTATTAGCGAAGAGAACGAACTTAGCCGCCTGGCGGAAGGGGACGTTGAACGCCCGGCAGAGCTGAAAAGCGGCGAGCGCGTCAAGGTGATGCTCAACGCTGGTCTAAGCCCGGAGCATGAGCAGAAACTGGGGCGTCGCATTGACGGCATTGGCCTCTATCGCACCGAAATTCCGTTTATGCTGCAAAGCGGCTTCCCGTCGGAGGAAGAGCAGGTGGCGCAGTATCAGGGCATGTTGCAGATGTTCAACGACAAGCCGGTGACGCTGCGTACGCTTGACGTTGGCGCGGATAAACAGCTGCCGTACATGCCGATCAGCGAAGAGAACCCGTGCCTTGGCTGGCGTGGGATCCGCATCACGCTCGATCAGCCAGAGATCTTCCTGATCCAGGTGCGTGCGATGCTGCGCGCCAATGCGGCAACCGGCAATCTAAGCATTTTGCTGCCGATGATCACCAATCTTGAAGAAGTGGACGAAGCCCGCCGCCTGATTGACCGCGCCGGTCGCGAAGTGGAAGAGATGATCGGCTATGCGATCCCAAAACCACGTATCGGGATCATGCTGGAAGTGCCGTCGATGATCTTTATGCTGCCAAATCTGGCAAACCGCGTCGATTTCATCTCGGTGGGCACCAACGACCTGACCCAGTACGTGCTGGCGGTTGACCGCAACAACACGCGCGTTGCCAGCATGTATGACAGCCTGCACCCAGGCATGATTCGGGTGCTGTCGATGATTGTTCAGGAAGCTGACCGCTATGGCATTGATTTACGCCTGTGCGGCGAAATGGCGGGCGACCCAATGTGCGTCACTATTCTGGTGGGCCTCGGCTTCCGTCATCTGTCGATGAACGGCCGCTCGGTGCCGCGCGTGAAGTATCTGCTGCGCAATATCGATCTCGAAGATGCCGAAACCCTGGCGCGCCGCAGTCTTGAAGCACAGATGGCGACCGAAGTGCGCCATCAGGTGGCAGCCTTTATGGAACGTCGCTGCCTCGGTGGCCTGATTCGCGGCGGCCTGTAGGCAGCCCGGTGCGCATTGCCGGATGGCGCTACGCTTATCCGGCCTACATTCTGCACCACCTCGTAGCCCGGCCGAGCGAAGCGACGCCGGGATCGCCCGTAGCCTCCCGTTTATACATATCTTTTACATCTTCTCCGCATCATCTCTCATCTCCCCTGTGCTATCATTCGCACCTTTGGAGCGCCTGAAGCTTCCGGCGCGCGTCTCTACCGCTGTCCACTTTCGGCGGAATAACAAGCATTTGTGGTGACAGATGAATAGTGGTTATCTGCGTTTCCCGGACTTTGATCCGGTAATTTTCTCCATCGGACCGGTTTCCCTGCATTGGTACGGCATGATGTACCTTGTGGGCTTTATCTTTGCCATGTGGCTGGCGACGCGTCGTGCGAACCGCCCAAACAGCGGCTGGACCAAGAACGAAGTTGAAAACCTGCTGTATGCGGGCTTCCTCGGGGTATTCCTCGGCGGGCGCATCGGCTACGTAATGTTCTACAACTTCGACTCCTTCCTGCAGGATCCGCTCTATCTGTTCCGCGTCTGGGACGGTGGGATGTCCTTCCACGGCGGCCTGATTGGCGTGATCGTGGTGATGATTATCTTCGCCAAACGTACCAAGCGTACCTTCTTCCAGGTATCCGACTTCATCGCACCGCTGATACCGTTTGGTCTGGGCTGTGGTCGTCTGGGGAACTTTATCAACGGCGAACTGTGGGGCCGCGTCGACCCGAGCTTCCACTACACCATGCTGTTCCCAGGCTCCCGTGCGGAAGATCTGGCGCTGCTGCCGTCTCACCCGGAATGGCAAACGCTGTTTGATACCTACGGCTCGCTGCCGCGCCATGCGTCCCAGCTGTATGAACTGGCGCTGGAAGGCGTGGTGCTGTTCCTGATCCTGAACTTCTTTATCCGTAAACCACGCCCGGCGGGCTCGGTCTCCGGTCTGTTCCTGATTGGCTACGGTCTGTTCCGCATCATCTCTGAATTCTTCCGCCAGCCGGACGCGCAGTTCACCGGCGAGTGGGTGCAGTACATCAGCATGGGGCAGATTCTTTCGATTCCGATGGTGCTTGCGGGTATCATTATGATGGTCTGGGCGTTTCGCCGTCCGCAGCAACAGATCTCCTGAGGAAGCATGAAACAGTATCTTGAACTGATGCAGAAGGTGCTCGATGAGGGCACCCAGAAAAACGACCGTACCGGTACCGGTACCGTCTCCATTTTCGGCCACCAGATGCGCTTTAACCTGCAAGAAGGTTTCCCGCTGGTGACGACCAAGCGCTGCCATCTACGCTCCATCATCCACGAACTGCTGTGGTTCCTGCAGGGCGACACCAACGTTGCCTACCTGCACGAAAACAACGTCAGCATCTGGGATGAATGGGCCGATGAGAACGGCAACCTGGGGCCGGTTTACGGCAAGCAGTGGCGCGCCTGGCCAACGCCTGATGGCCGCCATATCGACCAGATCACCACCGTGATGAACCAGCTGAAAAACGATCCGGATTCACGCCGTATCATCGTTTCCGCATGGAACGTCGGTGAACTGGACAAGATGGCGCTGGCGCCGTGCCATGCGTTTTTCCAGTTCTATGTGGCTGACGGCAAGCTCTCTTGCCAGCTCTATCAGCGCTCCTGCGACGTGTTCCTCGGCCTGCCGTTCAACATCGCCAGCTATGCGCTGCTGGTGCATATGATGGCGCAGCAGTGCGATCTGGAAGTGGGCGATTTTGTCTGGACCGGCGGGGATACCCACCTGTACAGCAACCATATGGAACAGACCGCCCTGCAGCTGACCCGCGAACCGCGTGCGCTGCCGAAGCTGGTGATTAAACGTAAGCCTGAGTCTATCTTCGACTACCGCTTTGATGACTTTGAAATCGAAGGCTACGACCCGCACCCGGGTATTAAAGCGCCAGTGGCGATTTAATCTCACGGTCATGAAAAACCGGTACTTAGGTGCCGGTTTTTTTATGCGTGGTCAATGGCACTCCTGGCACCATCAATCCCCCGTTTTGCAAAGCACTTTCCACGTTTCCCCCCGCGTTGCTGTAAACCACTATTTTCCCCTGAAGACGGCTCGTAAAAGCTAAACCCCAGCCTCGTGCCCCATTGAAGCGCGCGCCATACTGCCCGCCATGAACAAAAGAGAACGGGGCTATACCCTCATTGAAACCCTGGTGGCGTTGACGCTGGTGCTTATTCTCAGCGCCACCGGCCTGTACGGCTGGCACCGCTGGCAGCAGTCGCAGCGGCTATGGCAAACCGCTAGCGAACTGCGCGGCTACCTGATGGCGATGCGCAGCGATGCCCACTGGCATAACCGCGATCGCCTCTTCCGGCTGCACCGCCACGAAAGCGGCTGGTGCGTGGTGGCCGATGAGACCGTTCTGACAGGCTGCCCAACGGGTAACCCCGCCGTATTTCATCCGATGTGGGCGGAGGTGAGCGTCAGCCATATCACGCCTAACCTGGCCTTTTTTGGCCTGCGCAATACTGCATGGGCGGGCAACGTAACGCTGGTTAGCGACGCGGGTCGCTGGACGGTGGTTATCTCAAACGGGGGGCGAGTGCGGCTATGCGAAGGAGGAGCGTGTTGATGCGCGGGTTTTCGCTACTGGAAGTGCTGATTGCGATGGCGATTAGCAGCGTATTACTGCTGGGTGCTTCTCGCTTCCAGCCCGCGCTGCAGCGGGGAATATTCCTGCAAATGCGTCAGCAAACGCTGGAGGATGGCCTCTGGCAGAGCGTCTATACGGTCGCGAAGCATCTTCAGCGCGCGGGCTACTGCGGTGGCGATAGCTGTCAGGGCGAAGCGCTGACGATTGCAGATGAAGGACAGTGCGTTATTGCCCGCTGGGATGGCAACAGTAACGGCCTCTGGGAAATGTCGCCGACGGAGAACGCCGATAGCATTGGCTTTCGCCTGAATTCCGGCGTGCTGGAGACGCTGCGCGGGGCGAAAGCCTGTAGCGGCAGCGGCTGGGATAAAATGACCGACCCGGCAACGGCGACCGTCACGGTTTTTCAGGTGTCGCGGCAGGCCATCAGCGGGTTTGCGCCGGAGCTGTTGATTAGCTTATCGGCCACGGCGGCGAGCGGCGCCACCGCCAGCGCGCAGTATGGCGTCACGGGATACAACCTGTGAATCGCCAACGCGGGGTTTCATCGCTGGCGATGGCGCTGATGCTGCTGGTTACCGGTAGCCTGATGCTGCAAGGGCTGAACCAGGCGCTGCGGCAGCAAACGGCGAATGTTAGTGCAGAAAGTCGGGCGCTTCAGCGCACCGCGGAGGTTCATACGGCGTTACAGTGGGGGAAAGCCCAGAACTGGGTGGAGGAGGCCGGGGCGCAATGCCTGGTGCACGGCGATTTAACGCGGGTTTGCCTGCGGCTCTTCGATGACGGCACGCTGCTTCTGGTGGCCAAAAATGAGGCGTTTATGCTCTGGCAATCGGGACGCTGGGCGGTGGGGAATATTCGGTTTTCCGCGCATGGCTGGAGCGATTTTTGCCCGTTGAAGGAGGTGGCGCGATGCCAGATACCCTGAAAATGCGAGGCTTTAGCCTGCCGGAAGTGGTGCTGGCCATGTTTCTGATGATCTGCGTCGTCACGGCGCTCGGCGGCTATTATCGCGTGCTGGCAACCAGCAGCCTTGAGCTTAATCAGTACCGGCAGATGTGGCGCTATGCCTGGGGGCAAACGCAGCAGCAGGCACAGGCGCTGCCTGCTGGCTGGACGAGTCAGCGGGGACAGACATCGTCACAACGTTGTGTCAGCATCAATGCTACTATTACCACCCCAATGGGTAAGCAGGGGCGCATGTCCCGCCTGCATTGCCCGGTCAGTCAGTAGTCAGGAGCGAATATGTTAAGGGTCTACCACTCCAATCGTCTGGACGTGCTGGAAGCATTGATGGAGTTCATCGTTGAGCAGGACCGCCTGGCGGACCCTTTCGAGCCTGAAATGATCCTCGTGCAAAGTACCGGTATGGCGCAGTGGCTGCAGATGACGTTGTCCCAGCGCTTTGGCATTGCTGCGAATATCGACTTCCCGCTGCCCGCGAGCTTTATCTGGGACATGTTTACCCGCGTGCTGCCCGAAATCCCCGGTGAGAGCGCCTTTAACAAACAGAGCATGAGCTGGAAGCTGATGACCCTGCTGCCGGGCATGCTGGATGATGAAGCCTTCGCGCCGCTGCGCCACTATCTGACTGACGATGCCGACAAGCGCAAGCTGTTTCAGCTGGCCTCCCGCGTCGCTGACCTCTACGACCAATACCTGGTCTACCGCCCTCAATGGCTGACGGAATGGGAAGCCGGAAGGTTAGTCGACGGCGTGGGCGAGGCGCAGGTGTGGCAAGCGCCGCTGTGGAAAGCGCTGGTAGAGCATACTGCCGCGCTGGGCCAGCCGCTGTGGCATCGCGCCAATCTGTATCAGCGTTTTATCGACACCCTGGAAAAGAGCAACGATCGGCCTGCAGGCCTGCCGGCCCGCGTCTTTATCTGCGGGATCTCCGCGCTGCCGCCGGTTTATCTGCACGCGCTACAGGCGCTGGGCAAACACGTCGATATCTACGTGTTGTTCACCAACCCGTGCCGCTACTACTGGGGCGATATTAAAGACCCGGCGTTTCTGGCCCGCTTGATGGCGCGCCAGCGTCGTCACTATCGCGAGCAGCGTGAACTGCCGCTGTTCCAGGATGCCAGCCACGCGCCGGGGCTGTTTAACGACGATGGCGAACAGGACGTCGGCAACCCGATGCTTGCCTCCTGGGGCAAGCTGGGACGCGACTATATCTACCTGCTGGCGGGGCTTGAGCGCTATCAGGAGTTGGATGCGTTTGTCGATATCGAACCCGACAACCTGTTACACAACCTTCAGTACGACGTACTGGAGCTGAAAAACTCCGCTGTGGCCGGGCGCACCGCTGAAGAGTTTGCCCACAGCGGCGACAAGCGCCCGCTGGTGCGAGATGACCGTAGCCTGACCGTCCACGTTTGCCATAGTCCACAGCGCGAAGTTGAAGTGCTGCACGACCGCCTGCTGGCGATGCTGGAGGCCGACCCAACCCTGACGCCGCGCGACATTATTGTCATGGTGGCGGATATCGACAGCTACAGCCCGTTTATTCAGGCCGTGTTCGGCAGCGCCACCGGTGAACGCTATCTGCCGTACGCCATTTCGGACCGTCGCGCCCGCCAGGCTCACCCGGCGATGCAGGCGTTTATCACCCTGCTGTCACTCCCTGATAGCCGCTTTACCAGTGAAGACGTGCTGGCACTGCTTGATGTGCCTGTGCTGGCGGCGCGCTTTAACATTGATGAGGCGGGCCTGCTTCATCTGCGGCAATGGGTTAGCGAGTCCGGCGTGCGCTGGGGGATGGACGACGATAACGTCCGTGAAATGGACCTACCGGCTACCGGGCAGCATACCTGGCGCTTTGGCCTCACGCGAATGCTGCTGGGCTACGCGATGGAGAGCGAGCAGGGCGAATGGCAGGAGGTGCTGCCGTATGATGAGTCCAGCGGCCTGATTGCCGAACTGGTGGGGCACCTGGCCTCGCTGCTGATGCAGCTTAACCGCTGGCGACAGGTGCTAACGCAGGCGCGCTCGCTGGAAGAATGGCTGCCGGTGTGCCGTGAGATGCTGAACGACTTCTTCTTGCCCGATCAGGACACGGAAGCCGCTCTGGCGTTGATTGAGCAGCAGTGGCAGGCAATTATCGCGCAGGGCGTGCAGTCGCAGTACGCCGGAGAGGTGCCGCTGACGCTGTTGCGCGACGAGCTGGCGCAGCGCCTCGATCAGGAACGCATCAGCCAGCGCTTCCTGGCGGGGCCAATCAATATTTGTACTCTGATGCCGATGCGTTCGATCCCGTTCAAAGTGGTATGTCTGCTAGGCATGAACGACGGTATTTATCCACGCGCATTAGCCCCGCTCGGCTTTGACCTGATGAGCCAGAAACCGGTACGCGGCGACCGAAGCCGCCGCGACGATGACCGCTATCTGTTCCTTGAAGCGATGATGTCGGCGGAAAAAGCGCTCTATATCAGCTATATCGGCCGCTCCATTCAGGATAACAGCGAACGCTACCCGTCGGTGCTGGTACAGGAACTGATGGACTATATCGGCCAGAGCCACTGCATGGAGGGCGACGAAGAGCTCAACTGTGACGAAAGCGAGCAGCGAGTGAAGCGTCACGTGATGCATCTGCACCCGCGTATGCCGTTTGATGCCGACAACTACAAAGCCGGCGAGCAGCAAAGCTATGCCCAGGAGTGGCTGGCGGCAGCTAGCCAGCAGGGCGAAGCGCATTCCGACTTTATCCAGCCGCTGGAACCACTCGCATTGACCACGCTGCCGCTCGAACAGCTTCAGCGCTTCTGGGCGCACCCGGTGCGTGCCTTTTTCCAGATGCGCCTACAGGTCAATTTCCGTAACGAAGAGAGCGATATTCCCGATACCGAGCCGTTTACCCTGGAAGGATTAACGCGCTACCAGCTCAACCAGCAGTTGTTGAACGCTCTGATAGAGCAGCAGGATGCCGGTCTGATGTATCGCCGCTATCGTGCCGCCGGTGAACTACCTTACGGCCCGTTTGGTGAAATAGCCTGGGAGGCACAGCATCAGGAGATGAGCGCACTGGCGGGCCGGGTGATTGAATACCGACGTAGCGGGCGGAGTATGGAGATCGATCTGGACTGTGACGGGGTGAATATCACCGGCTGGCTGCCGCAGGTGCAGGAAAACGGACTGCTGCGCTGGCGGCCTTCGCTGCTCAGCGTTTCACAAGGGATGCAACTTTGGCTGGAACACCTTGTCTACTGTGCTAGCGGCGGAACGGGTGAAAGTCGCCTGCTGCTGCGCAAAGACGGGGAGTGGTGCTTCCCGCCGCTGGCAGCTGAGGAGGCCAAAGCCTATCTGTCACAGTTGGTCGCTGGTTATCGTAAGGGGATGTGTCAGCCGTTGCTGTTCCTGCCGGAGAGCGGCGGCGCATGGATAAAAGCCTGTTACGATGCCGAAAATGATGCCATCTTAGAAGACGAAGACTCGCTGCAGAAAGCGCGCAGCAAGTTTTTACAGGCTTACGAAGGCAACATGGTGGTTAGCGGCGAAGGGGCCGACGTCTGGTATCAGCGTTTATGGCGTACCCTGGAACCTGCGCAGTATGACGCGATTATCGCGCAGACGACGCCGTATCTGCTGCCCGTATTTCGGTTTAACCAGTCATCCTGACTGTATAAAAATTGCGCAAGTTAATCGGTTCATTTACTATGCGCACAAGTCACGGACTGATGAGTGGCAGCAGACGAAGCGGTAAGCTGAGGCTGAAACTGCCCACAAGAGCATGCTGGTTTTTGAAGTATCTGTTAATGGTGAGGTCCGTGAATGCCCCGCAGTATCTGGTTGAGTATTGTTGTTTTCGTCACCGCCTTTTGGGCGACCGTAGGTCAGGCAGAAACCGGATGGCAACCGATTCAGGAAACCATCCGCAAAAGCGAAAAAGACACCCGTCAGTATCAAGCGATTACGCTCGACAACAAGATGGTCGTCCTGCTGGTTTCCGATCCGCAGGCGGTGAAATCGCTGTCGGCGCTGGTGGTGCCCGTTGGTTCGCTGGAAGATCCTGACTCGCATCCGGGCCTTGCGCACTTCCTCGAACACATGACGCTGATGGGCTCGAAAAACTACCCGCAGCCTGACAACCTCGCTGAATTCTTAAAAATGCACGGCGGCAGTCACAATGCCAGCACCGCGCCGTATCGCACCGCGTTCTATCTGGAAGTGGAAAACGATGCGCTGCAGGGGGCAGTAGATCGCCTGGCGGACGCTATTGCCGCGCCGCTGCTGGAAAAGAAATACGCCGACCGCGAGCGTAACGCCGTCAACGCTGAGCTGACCATGGCACGTACCCGTGACGGTATGCGCATGGCGCAGGTGAGTGCTGAAACCATCAACCCGGCTCACCCCGGCGCGCGCTTTTCTGGCGGTAACCTCGAGACGCTGAGCGACAAGCCTGACAGCCCGGTGTATGAGGCGCTGCTGGCGTTTCGCAACAAGTACTACTCCGCGAACCTGATGAAGGCGGTGATTTACAGCAACAAACCGTTGCCTGAGCTGGCGCAGATTGCGGCGCAAACTTACGGCCGCGTGCCGAACAAATCTATCGAACGCCCGGAAATCACTGTTCCGGTGGTAACCGATGCGCAGAAAGGTATCATCATTCACTACGTGCCAGCGCTGCCACGTAAAGTGCTGCGCGTGGAATTCCGCATCGATAATAACTCCGCGCAGTTCCGCAGCAAAACCGATGAACTGATCACCTATCTTATCGGCAACCGCACGCCGGGTACCTTGTCTGACTGGCTGCAAAAGCAGGGGCTGGTAGAAGGCATTCGAGCAGACTCTGATCCAGTGGTGAACGGTAACAGCGGCGTGCTGGCGATTTCTGCCACCTTAACCGACAAAGGGTTGGCGCACCGCGATGAAGTGGTGGCCGCTATCTTTAGCTATCTTGATACGCTGCGCCAGAAAGGCATCGACAAAAGCGACTTTGACGAGCTGGCGCATGTGCTGAACCTCGATTTCCGCTACCCGTCCATCACCCGTGATATGGGCTACGTCGAATGGCTGGCGGACACCATGATTCGTGTGCCGGTCGCGCATACCCTCGACGCGGTGAACATTGCCGACGAGTACGACCCGCAGGCGGTAAAAGACCGTCTGGCGATGATGACGCCGCAGAACGCGCGCATCTGGTATATCAGCCCGAACGAACCGCATAACAAGACAGCCTACTTTGTTGATGCGCCGTATCAGGTGGATAAAATCAGCGCTGACACCTTCGCCAAATGGCAGAAGGCTTCTAACGGCATTACGCTGAATCTGCCGCAGCTCAACCCGTACATTCCGGACGACTTCACGCTGATTAAAAGCGAGAAAAAGTACACGCATCCGGAGCTGATTGTTGATGAGCAAAATCTGCGTCTGGTCTATATGCCGAGCCGCTATTTTGCCAGCGAACCGAAGGCCGATATCACGCTGATTCTGCGTAACCCGAAAGCGATGGACAGCGCCCGTAACCAGGTGATGTTTGCGCTGAATGACTACCTGGCCGGTATTGCGCTCGATCAGCTGAGCAACCAGGCTGCCGTCGGCGGGATCAGCTTCTCGACCGGTGCTAATAACGGCTTAATGCTCAATGCCAACGGCTACACTCAGCGTCTGCCGCAGCTGTTTGACGCCCTGTTGCAGGGCTATTTCAGCTACACACCAACCGAAGAGCAGCTGGAACAGGCGAAATCCTGGTACCTGCAGATGATGGACTCTGCCGACAAAGGCAAAGCCTACGAACAGGCGATTATGCCGGTGCAGATGGTGTCGCAGGTGCCTTACTTCCAGCGTGAAGACCGTAAAGCGCTGCTGCCGTCAATTACGCTCAAAGAGGTGATGGACTACCGCGATCGGCTGAAAGCCGGGGCGCGTCCGGAGTTTATGGTGATTGGTAACCTGAGCGCTGACCAGTCTACAACCCTTGCGCGCAGCATTCAGACCCAGCTTGGCGCCAACGGCAGCGAATGGTGCCGCAACAAAGATGTGTTGGTCGATAAACAGCAAAATGTCATCTTTGAGAAAGCGGGTGCCAGCACTGACTCGGCGCTGGCCGCGGTGTTTGTGCCGCCAAACGTTGATGAGTTCTCCAGCTCGGCGGCGAGCGCCATGCTGGCGCAAATCGTCCAGCCGTGGTTCTACACGCAGCTGCGCACCGAAGAACAGTTAGGCTATGCCGTCTTTGCCTTCTCGATGAACGTCGGCCGTCAGTGGGGAATGGGTTTCCTGCTGCAAAGTAATGACAAACAGCCGTCGTTCCTGTGGGAGCGCTTCAAAGCCTTCTTCCCGACCGCCGAACAGAAACTGCGTGCGATGAAGCCGGAAGAGTTTGCCCAGATCCAGCAATCGGTCGTCGCTGACATGCTGCAAGCGCCGCAAACGCTGAGCGATGAAGCCTCGCAGCTGAGCAAAGATTTCGATCGCGGTAATATGGCCTTTGATTCACGTGCTAAAGTAGTGGCCCAGATTAAGCTGTTAACGCCGCAAAAACTGGCCGACTTCTTCCACCAGACGGTGGTTGCCCCGCAGGGCATGACGGTGCTGTCGCAGGTCTCCGGTAGCCAGAATGGTAAAACCGACTACGCGCATCCTGAAGGCTGGAAAGTGTGGCAGAGCATTACTGAGTTGCAGCAAACCTTACCCTTACGACGAGAAGACGAATGACCGAAACCGCCGAGTCCCTTAATCCCCTGCGCTTACCCCTTATCGGCGAGCGCCTGATTGAAGCCTCAGCGGGCACCGGAAAAACCTTCACCATCGCCGCACTTTACCTGCGGCTGTTGCTGGGGCTGGGCGGCGAAGCCGCCTTTCCTCGGCCCGTCAATGTCGAAGAACTGCTGGTGGTTACCTTTACTGAGGCTGCCACCGAAGAGCTGCGCGGGCGTATTCGTAGTAACATTCACGAACTGCGCGTCGCCTGCCTGCGCAACGCCACCGACAACCCACTCTATGCCAGCCTGCTGGCGGAAATTGATGACCTCCAGCAGGCGGCCAATGTACTGCTGCTGGCGGAGCGTCAGATGGACGATGCCGCCGTCTTTACCATCCACGGCTTCTGTCAGCGCATGCTGAGCCTCAACGCCTTTGAGTCCGGCATGCTGTTTGAACAGCAGCTGATTGAAGACGAATCCCAGCTCCGCTACCAGGCCTGCGCCGACTTCTGGCGACGCCACTGTTACCCGCTCAATCGCGAAATTGCCCAGGTGATCGTCGAGTCGTGGAAAGGGCCGCAGGACTTACTTAAATCCATCGACCGCTACCTGCAGGGTGAAGCGCCGGAGCTTAAAATCCCGCTCGGCGACGCCGAAACGCTGGCGTCGCGTCACCAGAAGATCCTCGCGCAAATCGCCGAGATTAAACGCCACTGGCTGGCGAGCGTGGGCGAGCTGGATGCGCTGCTGGAAAATTCCGGTATCGACCGACGCAAGTTCAATCGCGGCAATCAGAGTAAGTGGATCGATAAGATCAGCGCCTGGGCGCAGGAAGAGAGCAAAAACTACCAGTTGCCCGACGCACTGGAAAAATTCAGCCAGGCGTTCCTTGCCGAGCGCACCAAAGCGGGCGGTGAAGTACCTAGCCATCCGCTGTTCAGCGCCATCGAGAACTTATTGTCCACGCCGCTGACGCTTAACGATCTGGTGATCGCCCAGGCGATGAAAGAGATCCGCGAAGCGGTTGCCCGCGAAAAACGCCGACGCGGCGAGCTGGGCTTTGACGATATGCTCAGCCGCCTTGATGAAGCGCTGGAGAGCGACAGCGGCGATGCGCTGGCGGCCGCCATTCGTCAGCGATTCCCGGTGGCGATGATCGATGAATTCCAGGACACCGACCCGCAGCAGTACCGCATCTTCCGCCGCATCTGGCGACAGCAGCCGGACACCGCGCTATTGCTTATCGGTGATCCGAAGCAGGCGATTTACGCCTTCCGCGGCGCGGATATTTTTACCTATATGCGCGCGCGTAGCGACGTGGCGGCTCACTATACCCTCGACACCAACTGGCGCTCTGCACCAGGCATGGTTGAGAGCGTCAACCGCCTGTTCGGGCTGGTTGATAACCCCTTTATGTTCCGTGATATTCCGTTCCTGCCGGTAAAATCCGCACCCAAAAACGCCTCGCTGCGCTTTGAGGTTGACGGTGAAAATCAGCCGGCGATGAACCTATGGCTGATGCCCGGCGAAGGCATCAGCGCGGGGGATTATCAAAACTTTATGGCTCAGCAGTGCGCGGCGCAAATTCGCGGCTGGCTCACCGGCGGCCAGCAGGGCCGAGCGTTGCTCTGGCGAGGCGACAACGCTCGCCCGGTACAGGCGTCGGATATCACCGTGCTGGTGCGTAACCGCCAGGAAGCGTCGCTAATCCGTGATGCCCTGAACGCGCTGGCGATCCCGTCGGTCTACCTCTCCAACCGCGACAGCGTATTTGAAACCCCGGAAGCACAGGAACTGCTATGGGTGCTACAGGCAGTGCTGACGCCTGAGCGGGAAAATACGCTGCGCAGCGCGCTGGCGACGGCGATGTTTGGCCTGAACGCGCAGGACATCGAACGGCTGAATCAGGACGAAAACGCCTGGGATGCGCTGGTGGAAGAGTTTAGCGACTACCGTCTAATCTGGCAGCGGCGTGGCGTGATGCCGATGATTCGCGCCCTGATGAGCGCGCGGTCAATGGCGGAAAACCTGCTGGCGACCCACGGCGGAGAGCGACGCTTAACCGATATTCTGCACCTAAGCGAGCTGCTTCAGGAAGCGGCCACCCAGCTTGAAAGCGAGCATGCGCTGGTGCGCTGGCTTAACCAGCAGGTTGCCGAGCCGGACACCAACGCTTCCAGCCAGCAGATGCGTCTGGAGAGCGATAAACACCTGGTGCAGATAGTCACTATCCACAAGTCAAAAGGGCTGGAGTATCCGCTGGTCTGGCTGCCGTTTATCGCCCGTTTCCGCAAAGAGAAACAGGCGTTTTACCACGACCGTGAAACCTTCAAAGCGGTGCTTGACCTCAACGAAAGCGACGAAAGTCTTGAACTCGCAGAGGCTGAGCGTCTGGCGGAAGACCTGCGCTTGCTGTATGTGGCCTTAACGCGCGCCATCTGGCATTGCAGTCTGGGCATCGCCCCGCTGACTGCCCGGCGCAGCGACAAACCGACCGATACGGAATTACACCACAGCGCGCCGGGAAGGCTGCTACAAAAAGGCGAAGTGCTGGACGCCTCCGGGCTACACGCCTGTCTGCAGGCCGTATGCGACGAACATATTTCCCTGACGCTGGCCACCGCGCCGGACGACGCTCGCTGGCAGGCGACCCAATCAGAGATGCCTGAGCTGGCGGCGCGTCAGGTGCTACGCCGCGTGGTTGATGACTGGCGCGTGACGAGCTACTCCGGCTTGCAGCAGCGCGGGCATAGCGTGGCGCAGGACCTGCTGCCGCGCATCGATATTGACGCCTCAGGTGTTGCAGAAGCGCAAAGTGAACTGACAATGACGCCGCATCATTTCCCGCGCGGCGCCTCTCCGGGGACTTTCCTGCATAGCCTGTTTGAAGACCTCGACTTCACCCAGCCGGTGTCGCCGGAATGGATGCGCGAAAAGCTACAAAACAACGGCTTTGATGAAGCGTGGGAGCCGATGCTGACCCGCTGGATAACCCAGGTGCTGGACGCGCCGCTGGCGGATATCGGCATTGCGCTGAATCAGCTTAGCGAGCGGCAAAAACAGGTGGAAATGGAGTTTTATCTGCCCATCAGCCAAACGCTGGATGCGCGTGCGCTGGACGCGGTGACTCGCCGCTATGACCCGCTGTCGGCAGGCTGCCCGGAGCTGGATTTCCGCCAGGTGCGCGGCATGCTGAAGGGCTTTATCGACCTTGTTTTCCGCCACGACGGTCGCTACTACCTGCTGGATTACAAGTCCAACTGGCTTGGCGAAAACGGCGAAGCCTATACCCAGCAGGCGATGGCGGAAGCAATGCAGTCTCACCGCTATGATTTGCAGTATCAGCTCTACAGCCTGGCGCTGCACCGTTATCTGCGCCACCGCATGGCCGACTATGACTATGAGCGTCATTTTGGCGGCGTGATTTATCTGTTCCTGCGCGGCGTGGACGGCGAGGCAGGGCAGCAGGGAATTTTTACCACCCGGCCCGACCCGGCGCTGATAACGGCAATGGACGCGCTGTTTGCCGGAGAGGAGAGCAACGCATGACGCTCCAACAACGTTTACTGGAAGCCGCCGAGCAAAAGCTGCTGCGCCCGCTCGACGTGCAGTTTGCGCTGATGGTGGCAAAAGATGAACATCCAGCGGTGATGCTCGCCGCTGCGATGCTGAGCCGCGACGCCGGAGAAGGGCACGTCTGTTTGCCGCTCTCCCATCTCAGTCCCTCTATGCAGCCGAAAGGCCGCGTCCGCGAACTCTGGCAGCAGCTGTTTGCCGAAGCGAACGTGCCGGAGGAGTGGGAGACGCTATTGCTGAGCTCTGAGGCCGTTAGCGCTGGAGAGCGTCCATCGCCGCTGATCCTGAGCCGTGGCAGGCTTTATCTCAACCGCATGTGGCGCAACGAACTCACCGTGGCGCGCTTCTTTAGCGAAACCAACGCGCCCTTTGCCGTCGATGAAGCCCAGCTTGCTGCGACGCTCAACGCGCTGTTCCCGGTAAGCGACGCGATCGACTGGCAGAAAGTGGCTGCCGCCGTGGCGCTGACTCGCCGTATCTCAGTTATCTCCGGCGGCCCCGGTACCGGGAAAACCACCACCGTTGCTAAACTGCTGGCGGCGCTGGTACAGATGGCGGGAACGGAGAAGTGTCGTATTCGCCTCGCCGCGCCAACCGGTAAAGCGGCGGCGCGCCTGACGGAATCGCTGGGCGCGGCGCTGCGAAAACTCGATTTAACCGACGGGCAAAAAGCGATGCTGCCAACCGATGCCAGCACGCTGCACCGTTTGCTGGGCGCGCAGCCCGGCAGCCAGAAGATGCGCTACCACGCCGGAAACCCGCTGCATCTGGATGTGCTGGTAGTGGATGAAGCCTCAATGATTGACTTGCCAATGATGGCGCGGCTGATTGATGCGCTGCCGCCGCACGGGCGGGTAATCTTCCTCGGCGACCGCGACCAGCTGGCGTCGGTGGAGGCCGGGGCGGTGCTCGGCGATATCTGCAGCTGGGTGAACGCGGGCTATACCCTGGAGCGCGCCGCGCAGCTTAGCCTCCTGGTCGGGGCCACAGTTCCCGCCGGTGACGGCCAGACGGCAGGGGCGCTACGCGACAGCCTTTGCCTGCTACGAACCAGCTACCGCTTTGGCAGCGACTCCGGTATCGGCCAGCTTGCCAGCGCGGTAAACCGGGGCGATAAGAAAGAGATCGACACCGTGTTTGCCCACGGCTTTAGCGATATTGAACTGAAACCGCAGCACTCGACGGACGACTATGCCGCGATGCTCGACGATGCACGAGCGGGCTACGGCCATTATCTTCAACTGCTACGCGAGCAGGCCGACCCTGAGGTCGTGCTGGCAGCGTTTGGTGAATACCAACTGCTGTGCGCGCTGCGCGAAGGGCCGTGGGGGGTGAGCGGGCTTAACCAACAGTTTGAACAGCTGCTTACGCGTCACCGGCAGATAGTGCCGCAGCGGCATTCCCGCTGGTATGAAGGCCGTCCGGTGATGATTGCGCGTAACGATAGCGCGCTGGGGCTGTTTAACGGTGATATCGGCGTGGCGCTGGATCGCGGCGATGGCATGCGCGTCTGGTTCCCGATGCCGGACGGTACGATTAAATCGGTGCAGCCAAGCCGCCTGCCGGAGCACGACACCGCCTGGGCGATGACGGTGCATAAATCGCAGGGTTCTGAATTCACCCACGCCGCGCTGGTGCTGCCGACGCAGATTGTCCCGGTGGTGAGCCGCGAGCTGGTGTATACGGCGATAACCCGTGCGAAAGCGCGGCTGTCGATGTACGCCGATAAAAATCTGCTTATCCAGGCAATCGCCACGCGCACCGAACGACGCAGCGGCCTGTCGGCGATTTTTGCAGAGATAGAATAGGGTCTTAAGATTTGCTCGGACTGCCCCCTCTCCCTTTTTAAGGGAGAGGGCTGGGGTGAGGGTTTAACGCCGAGGCTGCATTCCCCTCACCCTAACCCTCTCCCCAAAGGGGCGAGGGAACCGATCGGCGTGGGGGGGCTACTGGCTTACACCAAATCCGTCATCAATACCTTCGACCGGCGCTGATAGTTATACAGCAGCTTCTTACTCTCCGGCAGCAGCTCCACGTCCACCGGCTTAAAGCCGCGTTCCTGGAACCAGTGAATGCTGCGCGTTGTTAGCACAAACAGGTGGTTAAGCCCCATTTGCTTCGCCTGGGAGGCAATTCGCTGTAACAACACTTCGCCGCGCGAGGAGCTTCGATAATCCGGATGTACCGCCACGCAGGCCATCTCGCCAATTTTCTCTTCCGGGAAAGGATAGAGCGCGGCGCAGGCGATGGTGGTGTTATCACGCTGAATAATCGTGAATTTATCGATCTCCATCTCCAGCTGTTCGCGGGAGCGGCGCACCAGAATGCCCTGCTGCTCGAGCGGTGCAATCAGGTCCAGAATACCGCCAATATCGTTGATGGTTGCCCGGCGAATTTGCTCGGAGCTCTCCATCACAATTTGCGTACCGATACCGTCGCGGGAGAACAGCTCCTGCAACAGCGTGCCGTCTTCCTGATAGCTGATAAGGTGGCTGCGGCGCACGCCGCTGCGGCAGGCTTTGACCGCGCCGCGCAGGAAACGGGCGGTGCCGGAGAGGTAGTCGCCCTCTTTTTCAAGCTCTTCAATGCGCGCCTGAGCTTCGTTCGGGAACAGCTCAGAGATAATTTCGCCCGCTTCGTTAAACACGCCCTGAGAAGAGCAGAAGCCGATCATCTTCTCGGCCTTCAGCTTAATCGCCAGTTGGGTGGCAATCTCTTCCGACGTCAGATTAAAGCTCTCACCGGTAACTGAAACGGCCACCGGCCCCATCAGTACGATAGCGCCGCTGTCGAGCTGGCGATGAATCGCTTCTTCATCGATACGACGAATACGTCCGCTGTGGCAGTAGTCGATGCCGTCGTCGACGCCCAGCGGTTGAGCAATGATAAAGTTACCGCTGACCACGTTGATGTGCGCGCCCTGTAGCGGGGTGTTATTCAGGCTCATCGACAGGCGGGCAGTAATATCCAGCTGCAGCAGGCCCGCGGCCTGTTTCACCAGCTCAAGGGTTTTCGCATCCGTGACGCGGATATGTTTGTGATAGGTTGGCTCATGGTGATGCTCGGCCAGATTCGCGTCGATCTGCGGGCGCGCGCCATAGACCAGCACCAGGCGAATGCCTAAACTGTGCAGCAGGCCAATATCGTTGACGATGCTGGAAAAGTTTTCATGCTCAATGGCTTCGCCGCCAAGCATGATGACAAACGTCTTCCCCCGGTGGGCGTTAATATAGGGGACGGTATGACGAAACCCCTCTACCAGTTCGGTTCTACGTTCCTTCACCACGGCACAACCCTCAATGCATGATTATTCGTAATTAGTGTATTTTTATTCTGTTTTTATCGGAAACGCAAGCCAGAATTTGCTTAAACATTGGAAAATCTCCGGCCAAATTTCGCTGATTCAACGAATGTTTACCCTTTTATAGATGACAGCTTATGCGGCTTTAGTTACAGTTTCCGGTCAATCGTATTATGCGAATTCTTTGATTACTTTTTTTTGCCTGGGATGGAGCATGTCGGGAAGTCAGTCTTTGAGCCGTCGTCGCCTGCTACAAGGTGCCGGTGCCATGTGGTTGTTGAGCGTGAGTCAGGTTGGGTTAGCTGCCGTCAGTCAGGTGGTGGCGGTGCGCATATGGCCTGCGTCCAGCTATACGCGCGTGACGGTGGAGTCCAGCCGTGAGCTCAAGTATCGACAGTTTGCGTTGAGCAACCCTGACCGTCTGGTGGTCGACCTCGAAGGGGTGAACCTGAACTCGGTGCTGAAAGGCATGGGGGCGCAGATCCGCAGCGACGATCCGTTTATTAAATCCGCGCGCGTAGGGCAGTTTGATCCGCAGACGGTGCGCATGGTGTTTGAGCTGAAGCAGGATGTGAAGCCGCAGCTGTTCGCACTTGCGCCGGTGGCGAACTTTAAAGAACGCCTGGTCATGGATCTCTACCCAGCCAGCAGCACAGAACAGCAGGATCCGCTGCTAGCGCTGCTGGAGGACTACAACAAGGGCGATCTCGAAAAGCAGGTGCCGCCATCGCAAAGCGGCCCGCAGCCGGGCAAAGCCGGGCGCGATCGTCCGATTGTTATCATGCTTGACCCCGGCCACGGCGGCGAAGACTCCGGCGCGGTGGGGCTGTATAAAACGCGGGAGAAAGACGTGGTGCTGCAAATTGCCCGTCGCCTGCGTGCGTTGATTGAAAAAGAAGGCAACATGAAAGCCTACATGACGCGCAACGAAGATATCTTTATTCCGTTGAAGGTGCGGGTAGCGAAAGCGCAAAAGCAACGTGCTGACCTGTTCGTCTCTATTCACGCGGATGCGTTCACCAGCCGCCAGCCGAGCGGCTCATCGGTGTTTGCCCTGTCGACCAAAGGGGCTACCAGTACCGCGGCGAAATACCTCGCCCAGACCCAGAACGCCTCGGATTTAATCGGTGGTGTCAGCAAGAGTGGCGACCGCTACGTTGACCACACCATGTTCGATATGGTGCAGTCGCTGACCATCGCCGACAGCCTGAAGTTTGGTAAAGCGGTGCTCAAAAAGCTGGGGCAGGTGAACGACCTGCATAAAAACCAGGTTGAGCAGGCGGGCTTTGCGGTACTGAAAGCGCCGGATATTCCATCGATCCTCGTCGAAACGGCGTTTATCAGTAACGTTGAAGAGGAACGCAAGCTCAAGACCGCCACCTTCCAGCAGGAAGTGGCTGAATCTATTCTCGCCGGGATCAAAGCCTACTTTGCCGACGGCGCGACGCTGGCGCGGCGCGGGTAACCGGCGATGTCTCGCCTGAAAAGCGCCCACGGCGGCAACACGCGCGAAGCGGCGGCGCTGATGGGCCTGCGCGCCGACCAGTTGCTGGACTTCAGCGCCAATATCAATCCGCTGGGCATGCCCGAAAGCCTGAAGCAGGCTATCGTTGCCCAGCTTGCCTGCGCCGAGCGCTACCCGGACGTTGACTACCAGCAGCTACATCAGGCGCTGGCGTCGCACCACGGCGTGCCTGCGGCGTGGTGTCTGGCGGGCAACGGCGAAACCGAATCCATTTTTACCCTCGTGCATGGTCTGAAGCCTAAGCGGGCGATGGTGGTTGCTCCGGGCTTTGCTGAGTATCGCCGGGCGCTGGAAACCATCGACTGCGCGATTGACACCTTTGCGCTTCGCGAAGAGGACGGCTGGCAGCTGACCTCACGTCTGCTTGATGCGCTCACCCCCGAGCTGGATTGCCTGTTTCTCTGCACGCCGAATAACCCGACCGGGCTGCTGCCGGAGCGCTCGCTGCTGCTCGCGGTGGCCGAATGCTGTCGGAGGCTGAATATTGCGCTGATTCTCGACGAAGCCTTTATCGATTTTATTCCCGGTGAGCAGGGCTTTATTCCGCTGCTCGCGCAAAACCCGCATATCTGGGTGCTGCGCTCGCTGACCAAATTTTATGCCATTCCCGGCCTGCGTCTGGGCTATTTGCTCAACAGCGACGAACGGGCGGTAGCGCGGCTACGTCGGCATCAGATGCCGTGGTCGATTAACGCCTTTGCGGCGTTGGCCGGAGAAATTGTGCTTAACGACCATGAGTATCAACAGACCACATGGCGTTGGCTGGATAAGGAAGGGGCGCGGTTTTATCGGGCGCTGGAGAATATTTCGGGGCTGAAGGTTTATCCGGGCAGGGCCAACTATCTGTTCCTGCGCTGCGAACGTGCGGAGATTGAACTGCAGTTTGCGCTGCTGCAACGGCGAATTTTAATCCGCAGCTGCGCCAACTATCCGGGGCTGGATGGGCGCTATTTCCGCGTGGCGATTCGCAGCGAGGTGGAAAACCAGCAACTGCTGGGCGCGCTGCATCAGGTGTTGGGCTGAACCCCGCCTGCCACCGCTTTTAGCAGGTGCTGCTGCGGCCAGATTTCAGCGAGCCCGCTGTGCGCCAGCGACCATTTCACATACTCCACATCGTGACGGCGACGGTCGAGCATCAGCCCGACCACGCTGCCGCTATGGGCCACGTTCAGGCCGTATAATCCGCACGACTCTACTACCCCTAAAAGCGTGTCAAAGCCCGGCTTAGGTAACAGCGTCTGGCTGGCGATGGCGCTGAGCGTCGCGGCTTCCCCCATCAGGCTGGCGCTGTTGCTGTCGCAGGCGGCCTGCACCTTTTCCCAGGCCAACTGCAGTGCACTGGCGCTGGCCGTGAGCGCGGCCTCGCGCGGCAGGCGGTGATAGTCGGCGGTACGCAGCATCAGCGGGCTTTCCAGGATAAGTAGATCGAAATCAGGCGCAGGCGCGCAGGCAATCTGCGTGCGCGCATGGTGGTGGTCGAACAGCGTCAGCGCGCGGAACAGGGTGCTGTCCGTTGGCTCAAGCGAGACGCAGAGCGTGGCGAGTTCGGATTCACTGAGTGAATGGCCCAGGTGCATTGCGGTGGCAAGTGCGGTCGCGGCAATGTCGGCGGTGCTGCTCGCCATCCCTTTGGCAATCGGCAGCGTCGAGTCCACTTCAATGCGTAGCGTCTGGCTCAGGGCGAGGGGATAATTCCAGTGGGCAAGCAGGGTATTGACCATGCGGCGCGTCAGCGGGCGTTCATCAGGACGCGGCGTTCCCCGGCGCACTTCCACCGTGCTGAACCAGTCTATTGGGCAGGAGACCAGCTTTTCACTGCCCAGAATCCAGCCCTGAATCAGCTCTCCGCAGGAGCCCGGACAGCGCGCAACGCTCATGATTTCCCTTGCCTTGTGGTTCCAAATATAACTACCGTAAATAAATATACCGGTATTGTCGCAGCGCAACGAAATCATTTTACCGGGGCGCTAGAGTAACCTGCTTTTGTTTTATGCGGGCCATCGTGTCGGCATAAATCTGCAATCAACAGGTTTGGCATGTTATGTGCCAGGGAAGGAGGTGTAAACCCTCCGCAGCCCCCGCTGCTGTGATGCTGACGACCCCGTAATGACCACTGATCGACCGATCGGGAAGGCCGGGTGAGGATGACGCTAAGCCAGAAGACCTGCCTGTTGATTTATTTCAACAGCTTCGGTGGGAAGCGGGTTGCTTTGCGTCGCACGGTCGTCAGGCCGGGCGCGCGCGCGGCTATACCCAAAATCCACCCTGAACAGGGTTAGGGTATGGCAACCAGACAGCATGCATTCGTTCTCGCCGGCACCGGTAGCGGCTGTGGGAAAACCACGGTGGCGCTCGGCCTGCTGACGCTGCTTCAGCAGCGTGGCCTGCGGGTTCAGCCCTATAAAGTGGGGCCGGACTACCTCGATACCGGCTGGCACACCGCGCTGTGTGGCGTTGCTTCCCGCAACCTCGACGCTTTCATGTTGCCCCCCTCCATCCTTAATGCGCTGTTCAGCGAACATATGCAGCAGGCCGATATCGCCGTGATTGAAGGCGTAATGGGGCTGTACGACGGCTACGGCACCGACCCCAACTACTGCAGCAGCGCGGCGATGGCCAAACAGCTCGGCTGCCCGGTGATTTTGCTGGTCGACGGCAAAGCGGTCTCCACCTCCATTGCCGCCACGGTGATGGGCTTCCAGCACTTCGACCCGAGCCTCAATATTGCGGGCGTTATCGTTAACCGCGTCAACAGCGAAAGCCATTTCCAGTTGCTGAAAAGCGCCATCGAACGCTACTGCTCGCAGCCAGTGCTGGGCTACGTGCCGCGCGCGGAAGGCGTGGCGCTGCCCGAACGTCATCTGGGGCTGGTGACCGCCCGTGAATCCGCGATTGATAAGCAACCGTGGCAGGATTTTGCTGCGACGCTGTCCCGTACGCTGGATATCGACAGGCTACTGGAACTCACTGAACTGAGCGTGCTGCCCGCCGGTCAGTGGCCGCCGGAGCCGCTTTGCGGTGAGGGGCTGAACCTTGCACTTGCCGACGATGAAGCCTTCAATTTCTACTACCCGGACAATCTCGCGCTGCTGGCGCGGGCTGGCGTGAAGATTGTGCGCTTCAGCCCACTGCACGATGAGCGCCTGCCCGAGTGCCAGATGATCTGGCTCGGCGGCGGCTACCCAGAACTGCACGCCCAGGTGCTCGCAGGCAACAAGCCGATGCTGGCCCAACTGCGCGCTGCGCACGCGAGCGGCGTGGCGATTTATGCCGAGTGCGGCGGCCTGATGTACCTTGGCACCACGCTGGAAGATAAAAACGGTGAGATTCACGCGATGGCCGATATCCTGCCCGGCCACAGCAAAATGGGTACCCGACTAACCCGCTTTGGCTACTGCGAAGCGCAGGCATTGCAGCAGACGCTGCTTGCTGCCCCCGGCGATGTGCTGCGCGGCCACGAATTCCACTACTCCGATTTCACCGCGAGCACCCCAGCGGTAATGGCGTGCCACAAAACTCGCGACGGCGCGGTGCTCCAGCAGTGGTCCGGCGGCTGGCAGCGCGGGAATACCTTTGCCAGCTATCTGCACCTCCATTTCGCCCAGAATCCGTCGATGCTCAACCACTGGTTTGCCGCGGCAAGGAGCGCCCAATGACGCTGCTGGCCTGGTGTCTGGCGTGGGTGCTCGATTTCATTATCGGTGACCCACAAAACTGGCCGCATCCGGTGCGCTGGATAGGCAACCTGATTACCGTCGTGCAGCGCGTTGTGCGCCGTCTTTGCCATTCCGACCTTGCCCTGCGCATCGGCGGCGGGGTGATGTGGCTGGTGGTGGTAGGGCTGACCTACGCCGTTTCCTGGGGCGTGCTGCACCTCGCCGCGCGCGTGCATCCTTGGCTGGGCTGGGGCGTCGAGGTATGGATGATTTTCACCGTGCTGGCCGGGCGCTGCCTGGCACAGTCGGCGCAGGCGGTCGAACGCCCTCTGCGGGCAGGCGACCTCGCTGAAAGCCGCATCAAGCT
This sequence comes from Kluyvera sp. CHPC 1.251, assembly GCF_036759945.1. Lineage (NCBI taxonomy): Bacteria > Pseudomonadati > Pseudomonadota > Gammaproteobacteria > Enterobacterales > Enterobacteriaceae > Kluyvera > Kluyvera sp. CHPC 1.251. The sequence goes on from NZ_JAPKIC010000008.1 coordinate 245,205, forward strand.
GTCGTGGATTGTCGGGCGCGATACGTCGCAGCTACAGCCGGAACAAATTAACCGCGCGGTGGTAGAGACGGTGGCGGAAAACACCGTCGACGGCATTATCGCGCCGCTCTTCTTCCTGCTGCTTGGCGGCGCACCGTTGGCAATGGCCTACAAAGCGGTCAATACCCTCGATTCGATGGTGGGCTACAAGCATGAAAAATACCGGGCGATAGGCATGGTGAGCGCACGCCTCGACGATGTGGCGAACTTCATTCCCGCTCGCCTGAGCTGGCTGTTGATTGGCCTTGCTGCCTTTGTTTGCCGCGATAACGGCATGCGCGCGCTGCGTATCGGCTGGCGCGATCGTAAAAATCACAGCAGCCCTAACTGCGCCTGGTCGGAAGCGGCCGTCGCCGGGGCGCTGGGCATTCGCCTTGGCGGCCCAAACGACTATTTTGGCGAGCGGGTGAACAAGCCGTGGATTGGCGACGAACATCGCCCGATTGCCATTGATGATATTTCCCGAACGATTCGACTGATGTGGGTAGCGTCAACGCTGGCCCTGCTGCTGTTTATGGCAGTCAGGTTCTGGCTCATCGGCGCGGCCTGAGGAGTACTGCATGAACTATATCCAGCAACCGCAAGCGATTGAGAGCAAGAGCTTCGAGATAATCAGCGAGATTATCGCCGACACGCGCCCTGAGTATCGTTTTGCCAGCCCGCTGCACGAAGCGATTATCAAACGGGTGATCCACACCACCGCCGACTTCGAGTGGCTGGATATTCTGTGGTTCTCGCCGGATGCATTAACCCACCTGTGCGACGCGCTGAGCCGCCCGTGCACGCTCTACACCGACACCACCATGGCGCTCTCCGGCATTAATAAGAATCTGCTGGCAACCTTCGGCGGTGAATGCCGCTGCTACATCAGCGACCCGCGCGTAGTGCGCGAGGCCAAAGCGCAGGGTATTACCCGCTCGATGGCGGCGGTGGATATTGCGGCCAAAGAAGAGGGCGACAAGGTGTTCGTCTTCGGTAACGCGCCGACCGCGCTGTTCCGCCTGATGGAGCATCAAGGGCTGGAAATTGGCGGGGTGATTGGCGTACCCGTTGGCTTCGTCGGTGCGGCAGAATCCAAAGAGGCGCTGAGCAAAAGCAGCCTGCCGGGCATTGCTGCACTGGGGCGTAAAGGCGGCAGCAACGTCGCGGCGGCGATCGTTAACGCCATTCTTTACCACTTGCAGGGGGCGCGATGAGCGAACCCACCTTCGACGCCCCGGTGTGGCATAACGGCAAAGCGCTGCGTAAAGGCTATACCACCGGCTCCAGCGCCACGGCGGCGGCGAAAGTCGCCGCGCTGATGGTGATGCGCCAGCACCTGATTCACCAGGTCTCGATTGTTACGCCGTCGGGCGTGACGCTGAACCTGAACGTTGAATCACCGCACGTCGAAGGCCAGCAGGGTATTGCCGCCATCCGCAAAGACGGTGGCGATGATATCGACGCCACCCACGGAATGCTGATTTTTGCTCGCGTCACCGTCAACGACAGCGGTGAAATTACCCTGCGCGGCGGCGAGGGTGTTGGCACCGTCACCCGTAAAGGTATCGGGCTGCCCATCGGCAGCGCGGCGATTAATCGCACCCCGCGACACACCATTGAAACCGCCGTCCGTGAGGCGATTGGCCCGGCGCGTGGCGCCGAGGTGGAAATTTTTGCCCCGGAAGGGGAAGAGCGGGCGAAGAAAACCTATAACTCGCGGCTGGGCATTCTGGGTGGCATTTCGATTATTGGCACCACCGGCATCGTGACGCCGATGTCGGAAGAGAGCTGGAAGCGCTCGCTGGCGCTGGAGCTGGAGATGAAGCGCGCTGCCGGGCTGGAACGCGTGGTACTGGTGCCGGGCAACCACGGTGAGCGCTTCGTACGCGAGCAGATGGGCATTGACTCGCAGGTGGTGGTTACCATGAGCAACTTCGTCGGCTACATGATTGAAGAGTCGGTGCGCCTTGGCTTTCGCCAGATTGTGCTGATTGGCCACCCCGGCAAGCTGGTTAAAATCGCCGCCGGAATATTCCATACCCACAGCCATATCGCCGACGGACGCATGGAAACGCTGGTGGCCCATCTGGCGCTGCTCGGCGCACCGCTTGAGTTGCTCACCCTGGTGAGCGAGTGCGACACCACCGAAGCCGCCATGGAGCATATCGACGCTTACGGCTTCCAGAAAATTTACAACCACCTTGCCGAACGCATCTGCCAGCGCGTACTGGAGCGGCTGCGCTTCACGCAAAACCCGCCCATCTGCGATGCCATCATGTTTGCCTTTGATAACCAGATCCTCGGCAGCAACCGCCCGGTCAACGAGATCGTCAAGGATATGCAATGTTAACCGTCGTCGGAATGGGACCGGCTGGCGTACAGCTGATGACGCCGCTGGCCGCCGATGCGGTAAAGCAGGCCGATGCGCTGGTGGGCGGCGTGCGCCATCTGGCGCAGTTTCCGGCGTTCGGCGGCGAGCGCTGCCCGCTGGGGGCCAACATTGCCCAGGTGCTGGCGTGGATTGAGGAACGGCAGGCACAAAACGTGGTGGTGCTGGCTTCCGGCGACCCGCTGTTTTACGGCATCGGTACCCGGCTTATCGCCCATTTTGGCCGTGAAAACGTGCGGGTGATCCCCGGCGTCAGCGCCGTGCAGTACCTGTGCGCGCAGGCAGGCATTGATATGAACGATATGTGGCTGACCAGCAGCCACGGGCGCGAGGTGGACTTCGACATGCTGGCGAGCCATCGCAAAGTGGCGATGGTCACCGATAAACGCTGTGGCCCGAAAGCCATCGCCGCGGCGCTGGTGGCGCGTGGCAAAGGGCATCGCTGGATGGTGATTGGCGAGAACCTGGCGCAGGACAACGAACGCATCCACTGGCTGCCGGTCAGCGCCGTGGAGAACGATTATGAGATGAACACGGTGGTGATCCTCGATGAAAGATGAGCTGTTTTTACGCGGTGAAAAGGTGCCGATGACCAAAGAGGCGGTGCGTGCGCTGGCGCTGGCGAAGCTGGAGCTGCACCGGGTGAGCCACCTGATTGATATTGGGGCTGGCACCGGCAGCGTCTCCATTGAGGCGTCGCTGCAAAACCCCACGCTTACCGTTACCGCCATTGAACGTAACCCGCCAGCGCTGCGCCTGCTGGCGGAAAACTGCGAACGCTTTGCCTGCGGCAATATCAACGTTGTGGCCGGCGAAGCGCCTGAGGTTGCCGTCGAACCTGCCGACGCCATTTTTATGGGCGGCAGCGGCGGCCATTTGCGGGCGCTGATTGACTGGTCGCTGCATCATCTTCGCCCTGGTGGACGGCTGGTGATGACCTTTATTTTGCAGGAGAACCTGCATGAGGCGCTGGACCATCTGCGCCAGGCAAATGTCGCGGCGCTGGACTGCCAGCAGTTGAGTGTTTCCGCCATGACCGCCCTCGGCAGCGGCCACTACTTCAAACCGAATAATCCCGTTTTTGTTATCGCCTGTCAGAAGGAAGAACATCATGGCTGAAGCCTTTGACCCCCGCAGCGTCTGGTTTGTGGGCGCTGGTCCCGGTGACCGCGAGCTTATCACCCTGAAAGGCTATCGCCTGCTGCAACAGGCGCAGGTGGTGATTTACGCCGGTTCGCTGATTAACCCCGAACTGCTGAGCTACTGCCCGGCAGAGGCCGAGTGCCACGACAGCGCTGAGCTGCATCTTGAACAAATTCTCGACCTGATGGAAGCGGGCGTGAAGGCCGGAAAAACGGTGGTGCGCCTGCAAACGGGCGACGTGTCGCTGTACGGTTCGGTGCGTGAGCAGGGCGAAGAGCTGACTCGTCGCGGCATTGACTGGCAGGTGGTGCCGGGCGTGAGCGCGTTTCTCGGCGCGGCGGCGGAGCTGGGCGTGGAGTATACGGTGCCGGAAGTCTCGCAGAGCCTCATTATCACTCGTCTTGAAGGGCGTACTCCGGTGCCGGAACGCGAGCAACTGGAGTCCTTTGCCCAGCACCGCACCTCGATGGCGATTTACCTCTCCGTGCAGCGCATCAACAAAGTCGCCGAGCGGCTGATTGACGGCGGCTACCCGGCGACCACGCCGGTGGCGGTGATTTACAAGGCTACCTGGCCCGAGAGCCAGACCGTACGCGGCACGCTGACGGATATCTCCGACAAAGTGCGCGACGCCGATATTCGCAAAACGGCGCTGATTCTGGTCGGCGACTTCCTCGGCGAGGAGTACCACTACTCGCGTCTCTACGCCGCAGATTTTAGCCATGAATACCGCAAAGCCTGAGCGCATTGCGCTGTTCTGCCTGACCCCCGGCGGCGTGGCGCTGGCAAAACGGCTTCGCGCCGCGCTGCCAATGACCTGCTATACCCGCGAAGCGCTAGTGGAGCCGGGGTTTGAATCGTTTGACGGCAGCTTTGCCGCCAGCGTCGGCCAGGCGTTTCACCGCGATACGGCGCTGATTTTTATCGGCGCGACCGGCATTACGGTGCGCGTTATTGCGCCGCTGCTGGTGGATAAATTCCACGATCCGGCGGTGGTGGTGATTGACGAACGCGGCCAGCACGTTATCAGCCTGCTCTCCGGGCATATCGGCGGGGCGAATGACCTCGCCCGGCATCTGGCGGGCATTCTCGGCGTTGACCCGGTTATCACTACCGCGACCGACGTCAACGACGTGGCGGCGCTGGATACGCTGGCCTGCCAGCTCAATGCGCGGATGCACGACTTCCGCTCGGCGGTGAAAACCGTCAACCAAATGCTGGTTAGCCAGCAGCGCGTGGGGCTGTGGTGGGATGAGTCGCTGACGGAGGCGGTGAGCCGCTGCGACCGGCGTGGGTTTATCACCGTGACCGACCTTAGCGCGCTCCAGTCGTTGGACGCGCTGGTGTGCATCACCTTGCGCGACACGCTGCCGGAATTGCCAGTGCCGCACTGGAAGCTGGTGCCACAGCGCATCGTGGCGGGTATCGGCTGTCGCCGTGGAACGCCCTGCGCGCTGATAAGCGAGCTGCTCCATCGTCAGCTCGACGCGCATCACCTCGACCCGCTGGCGCTGAAAGCTATTGGCAGCATTGTCGTGAAGCAGGATGAACTGGGGCTGATACAGCTGGCGAGCAATCTCGATGTGCCGTTCGACATTTTTAGCGTGGCCGCCCTGTGCGAGCACGAACACCGTTTTCCCTCCTCGCTGTTTGTGAAGCAGACGGTCGGGGTGGGCAGCGTTTCTGGTCCGTCAGCGTGGCGGATGAGTAACGGAAATCTATTAGGCGAGACCCTGCGTGAACAGGGCATCACCATTACCTTGGGAGTGACAGACAGATGTTAAGCGTAATCGGAATCGGCCCTGGCTCGCAGGCCATGATGACCATGGAAGCCGTCGAGGCGCTGCAGGCGGCGGAAATCGTCGTTGGCTACAAAACCTATACCCATCTGGTGAAGGCCTTTACTGGCGACAAGCAGGTGATCAAAACCGGCATGTGCAAAGAGATCGAACGCTGCCAGGCGGCGATTGAGCTGGCGCAGGCGGGGCACAACGTGGCGCTGATCAGCAGCGGCGACGCAGGCATCTACGGCATGGCGGGGCTGGTGCTGGAGCTGGTGAGCAAACAGAAGCTGGACGTGGAAGTGCGCCTGATCCCGGGGATGACCGCCAGCATTGCCGCGGCCTCGCTGCTGGGTGCGCCGCTGATGCACGACTTCTGCCATATCAGCCTGAGTGACCTGCTCACCCCGTGGCCGGTGATTGAGAAACGTATTATCGCCGCCGGGGAAGCCGACTTTGTTATCTGCTTCTATAACCCGCGCAGCCGAGGCCGTGAAGGGCATCTGGCGCGCGCCTTTGAACTGCTCTCCGCCGTCAAAAGCGCCGATACGCCGGTCGGCGTGGTGAAGTCCGCCGGGCGTAAAAAGCAGGAAAAATGGCTGACGACGCTTGGCACGATGGACTTTGAACCGGTGGATATGACCAGCCTGGTCATCGTCGGCAACAAAACCACTTACGTGCAGGATGACCTGATGATCACACCACGAGGCTACGTGCTGTGAGTTTCGGCGATGTGCTGGTGGTCGGCGGCACCAGCGATGCACGCGCGCTTTGCCTGCAACTGGATGCCGCGCAGGTGCGCTACACCGTATCGGTAGCCACCCCCACGGGTGAGGCGCTAGCGGGTGATATTCAGGGGCAAGTGCGATGCGGGCGTCTGGAAAAGTCAGAAATGGTGGCCTGGCTTCGCGAGCACGGTACGCGCTGGGTGATTGACGCTTCTCATCCTTACGCCGAAGCGGTTAGCCGCAACGTGCTGGATGCCTGTACGGAAGCAGGCGTACTGCTGAGCCGCTACCAGCGCCCGGATCAACTGGATGAACTGACGCACCCGCTACTGCACTACGTCACCCGCATTGATGAAGCCTGTGAACGGATTAAACCGCTGGGCCAGCGCGTGCTGCTGACCACCGGCAGCAAAGATCTGGCGCTGTGGCGCGCCGGGCTGCCGGAGAAAACGCTACTGGCCCGTGTGCTGCCGGTGCCGAACGTGGTGCAGCAGTGCACCGACCTCGGTTTTGGCGTGGGCGAGATTTTTGCTATCTGCGCGCCGTTCAGCGCCGAGTTTAACGCCGCGTTTTACCGTCACTGCCGCGCCGACGTGGTGGTGACCAAAGCCTCCGGCGCGGAAGGCGGTTATCAGGAAAAGGTGCAGCCCTGCCTGGATGCCGGGCTTCCCTGCATTGTGATTACCCGTCCGGCACCGCTGGTGTCCGGCGACGAACTACTGGAAAGTCAGTCCGCCTTTGCCGAGCGTTTAGCGCGCTGGCAGGCCGACGACAAAAGGAATCAAGCATGAAAAAAGCCCTACTGGTGGTGAGCTTCGGCACCAGCTACCACGATACCTGCGAGAAGAATATTGTCGCCTGCGAACGCGAACTGGCGGCCAGTTGCCCCGACCGTGACCTGTTCCGCGCTTTTACCTCGGGAATGATCATCCGCAAGCTCAAAGCCCGCGACGGTATTGAAACCGATACGCCGCTGGAAGCGCTGCAAAAGCTCGCGGGCCTCGGTTATGACGATGTGGCGGTACAGTCGCTGCACATCATCAACGGCGACGAATACGAAAAAATCGCCCGTGAAGTGCAGAGCCTGCGCCCGCTGTTCAAACGCCTGACGCTCGGCACGCCGCTGCTGAGCGGCCACGACGACTATGTGCGTCTGATGGAGGCGCTCACCCAGCAGATGCCCGCGCTGAACGCTAACGAAAAAGTGGTGTTTATGGGCCACGGTGCCAGCCACCACGCCTTTGCCGCTTACGCCTGTCTCGATCATATGATGACCGCCCAGCGCTTCCCGGCGCGGGTCGGTGCGGTAGAGAGCTACCCGGAAGTGGACGTGCTGATTGAGAGCATGAGCAAAGAGGGGGTTAGTGCCGTACACCTGATGCCGTTGATGCTGGTGGCGGGCGATCACGCCATCAACGACATGGCCTCTGACGAAGAGGATTCGTGGAAAACGCTGTTTAACGCGGCGGGCATTCCGGCCACGCCGTGGCTGTGCGGGCTGGGCGAAAACCCGGTGGTGCGCGCCATGTTCGTTGAACATCTGCAGCAGTCTCTGGAGGCAGCATGAGCGGCAAACTGTATGCCCTGAGCACCGGGCCGGGCGCGTCTGACCTGATTACCGTTCGTGCCGCGCGCATTCTCGGCTCGCTGGATATTCTTTATGCCCCGGCAGGGCGCAAAGGCGGCGACAGCCTGGCGCTCTCCATTGTGCGTGAATACCTCGGTGAGCAGACCGAGGTGCGCTGCTGTCACTTTCCCATGAGCGCCGACAGCGCCGAAAAAGAGGCGGTATGGGACGATGTCTCGGCGGCGCTGGTGCGTGAAGTGGAAGCCGGGAAGAACGTCGGCTTTATCACCCTCGGCGATGCGATGCTGTTCAGCACCTGGGTCTTTTTACTCCAGCGCATCGGCAGCCCGGAGTGGCTGGAGATTGTCCCCGGCGTGACCTCCTTCGCCGCTATTGCCGCCCGCAGCAAAACGCCGCTGGCGATGGAGCAACAGTCGCTGGCGGTGGTGGCCTGTACCGCGCCGGAAGACGAGATTGAACGCGCGCTGGCACAGCATGACAGCCTGGTGCTGATGAAAGTCTATGGCCGTTTCCCGCGCATCAAAGCGCTGCTGGCAAAAGCAGGTTTATTGGATAACGCGCTGTTGATGGCCGAGGCGACGCTGCCCGGCGAGCAGTGCTGGCGGCATTTAGGCGAGGTCGCTGACGACCTGCCGTTGCCGTATTTCTCCACCATTCTGGTGAATAAACAGTGGGAGCAAGGACAATGAAACTGGAACAACAGCTGAAGCGACTGTCGCTCAGCGGATTCGCGGCGGCGATACTGCTGCTGGTGGTGCCGCAGGAAGCCTTTGCGATGCACATCATGGAAGGGTTTCTGCCGCCGATGTGGGCGCTGGCCTGGTGGCTGCTGTTTCTGCCGTGCCTGTGGTACGGCCTGGTGCGCCTGCGTCGTATCGTGCAGGAGGACAGTAACCAGAAGGTGCTGCTGGCGCTGTGCGGGGCGTTTATCTTTGTGCTTTCGGCGCTGAAAATCCCATCGGTAACCGGTAGCTGCTCGCACCCAACCGGCGTGGGGCTAGCGGTGATCTTATTCGGGCCTGGCGTGGTGGCTATTCTCGGCGCTATCGTTCTGCTGTTCCAGGCGCTGCTGTTGGCTCACGGTGGCCTGACGACGCTCGGCGCTAACGGTATGTCGATGGCGGTAATTGGGCCTATCGTCGGCTATCTGGTGTGGAAAATGGCCTGTAAGTCCGGGTTCCGCCGCGATGTGTCGGTGTTTCTGTGTGCGATGCTGGCGGATCTGGCGACCTATTTTGTCACCTCTCTCCAGTTGGGCGTAGCCTTCCCGGATCCGCAGACTGGCTTTGCGGGATCGAGCCTGAAATTTATGGGGATCTTCTGCCTGACTCAGGTTCCAATCGCCATTGCCGAAGGCTTGCTGACGGTGATGATCTACGACCAGTTAACCAAGCGACAGCTGATCGCCACTGAGGGACGCTAAGATGAAAAAGACATTAATCCTGCTGGCGATGGTGATTGCGCTGGTTATCCTGCCGTTCTTTATCAACCACGGTGGCGAATACGGCGGCTCTGACGATCAGGCTGAAGGCGTGATTACCGCCGTCGATCCTGGCTATGAGCCGTGGTTCCACCCGCTGTATGAACCGGCGAGCGGCGAAATTGAAAGCCTGCTGTTTACCCTGCAAGGCTCCCTCGGCGCGGCGGTGATCTTCTATATTCTTGGTTACTACAAGGGCCGCCAACGTAATGATGACCGGGCTTGATCGGCTGAGCTATCAGAGTCGCTGGTTTCACGTCGCCCCAGAGCGTAAGTTTCTGCTCTGGCTGCTGATGATGGTGCTGGCCTTTAGCCTGCCGCCGCTGGGGCAGGCGCTGCTGATGGCGCTGACGGCAGGCTTTACCTGCTGGCTGCTGCGCATCTCGCTGTGGCGCTGGCTCCGCTGGATGGCGCTGCCGCTGGGCTTTCTGCTGGTGGGCGTGGTGACGATTATCTTTAGCGTCAGCCGCGACCCGCACGCACTGCTGGTCAGCGTGCCGCTAGGTGCGTTCTCGCTAGGCATCACCGCCAGCGGGCTTGCGACCGCCAACGAGACCTTCTGGCGCAGCCTGGCGGCATTGTCAGCGACCTTCTGGCTGGTGCTCAATCTGCCGTTCCCGCAGCTTATTGTGTTGCTTAAGCGCGGCCGTGTGCCGCGCCTGTTGATCGAGCAGATCCTGCTGACCTGGCGCTTTATCTTTATCCTGCTGGATGAGGCAATGGCGATTCACCGGGCGCAGACGCTGCGCTTTGGTTATCGTAACGTCCGTCTGGGCTATCGCTCGTTGGCGATGCTAGTGAGCCTGCTGTTTACGCGTGTGTTAATCCGCTATCAGCAGATGAGTACCGTGCTGGATATCAAACTGTATCAGGGTGATTTTCACCTCTAAGGAACGCCATGCTGGCTACCACTGACCTCTGGTTTCGCTACCAGCAGGAACCGACGCTTAAAGGGCTGACGCTGGACTTCTCGCGCCAGGCCGTCACCGGCCTCGTTGGGGCCAACGGCTGCGGGAAATCGACGCTGTTTATGAATCTGAGCGGGCTTTTGCGCCCACAGCAGGGCGCGGTGCTGTGGCAGGGCAAGCCGCTGGACTACAGCAAGCGCGGGCTGCTGGCGCTGCGCCAGCAGGTAGCGACCGTATTTCAGGATCCGGACCAGCAGATTTTCTACACCGATATCGATAGCGATATTGCTTTCAGCTTGCGTAATCTCGGCGTGGCGGAGGATGAGATTGCTCGTCGGGTGGACGATGCGCTGACGCTGGTCGATGCCCAGCACTTCCGTCAACAGCCCATTCAATGCCTGAGTCACGGGCAGAAAAAGCGGGTGGCGGTTGCCAGCGCGCTGGTATTGCAAGCGCGCTACCTGCTGCTGGACGAGCCAACCGCCGGGCTTGACCCCTCCGGGCGCGCGCAGATGATTGAGATCATCAAGCGTATCGTGGCGCAGGGTAATCATGTGGTGATTTCCAGCCACGATATTGATTTAATTTATGAAGTCAGCGACGCGGTGTACGTGCTACGCCACGGCGAAGTGCTGGCTGAGGGCGAGCCGGGCGAGGTGTTTGCCCGTACCGCGCTGATTGAACAGGCGGGGCTGAGCCAGCCGTGGCTGGTGAAACTGCATGCGGAGCTGGGGCTGCCGCTGTGTAAAACCGAGGCGGAGTTTTTCCGTCAAATGCGTGAACGAGGAAATCGATGACCCAGGCCATAATGCTGCAAGGTACCGCCTCTGATGTTGGCAAAAGTATGCTGGTGGCGGGGCTGTGCCGGATCTTCTATCAGGATGGCCTGCGCACCGCGCCGTTTAAATCGCAGAATATGGCGCTCAACTCCGGCATTACGCCGGATGGAAAAGAGATGGGGCGCGCACAGATTTTTCAGGCTGAAGCGGCGGGCATCGCGCCAGACGTGCGGATGAACCCGATTCTGCTCAAGCCAACCAGCGACCGCAAAGCGCAGATTGTGCTGATGGGCGAGGTGGCAACCAGCATGGATGCCGTCAGCTATCACGATTACAAGCCGCGGCTGCGCGAGCAGATCATGGCGGTTTACCAGAGTCTGGCGAGCGAGTTTGACGTGCTGGTACTGGAAGGGGCGGGCAGCCCGGCGGAAATCAATCTGCGCGACCGCGATATCGTCAATATGGGGATGGCCGAGATGGCACAGTGCCCGGTGATTCTGGTGGCCGATATCGATCGCGGCGGCGTGTTTGCCTCTATCTATGGCACCCTGGCGCTGCTGCACGAGCACGAACGGGCGCGGGTGAAAGGGGTGATTATCAATAAGTTTCGCGGCGATGTCTCGCTGCTGCACTCCGGTATTGAACAGATTGAAGCGCTGACTAACGTGCCGGTATTGGGCGTGATGCCGTGGCTGGACGTTGACCTGGAAGATGAGGACGGCGTGGCGCTGCAAAAGGGCAAATACCGTCATACCGGCGCCTATGAGATTGACGTGGCGGTGGTACAGCTGCCGCATATCTCCAACTTTACCGACTTCAACGCGCTGGCGGCCCAGCCGGACGTACGGGTGCGCTACGTGCGGCATGCGGAAGATTTGTCCGGCGCTGATCTGGTTATCCTGCCCGGCAGTAAAAATACGCTGGGCGATCTACTGTGGTTGCAGGATAGCGGGCTGGCGCACGCGATTTTACTGGCGCAGCGTCAGGGTGTGCCGGTGCTGGGGATCTGCGGCGGCTATCAGATGCTCGGCGATACGCTTATCGATGACGTTGAGTCGGGGCTGGGGACGCTGCCCGGCCTGGGACTGCTGAACGTGGTGACGCGTTTTGCGCCGACGAAAACCACCACTCAGGCGACGGCGACGCTTAACGATGCGCTGCCGGGCTGGCTGGCACCGGTGTCTGGTCTATCGCTACGTGGCTATGAAATTCATATGGGTGAGACTACGCCGTCAGGCACGGGCTGTGCGCTGATGCAGCTCTGCAAAAACGGCCAGTACAGCGCAGACGGCGCGGTCAGTGAGGACGGGCTGGCGTTTGGCACCTACCTTCATGGCCTGTTTGATAGCGATGATTTTACCCGGACGTTGGTCAACGGCCTGCGTGAGCGTAAAGGACTGGCGGCGCTGGATAATGATTTTCACTATGCGCGTTATAAGACGCAGCAGTTTGATATTCTGGCGGCATCAATGCGCCAGCATATTGATATCGAAAAGATTTATATGATTATGCGCGAGCATAAAGAGGCGTAGTTTGCGGGAATGCGCCATTCGAAAGGGTGGCGTAGATTAACGGTGAGGGCTGAACGACAGGCAAAAAAAAACACCCATATGGGTGTCATTTTAATTGGTTGCGGGGGCCGGATTTGAACCGACGACCTTCGGGTTATGAGCCCGACGAGC